>CACMCS010000006.1:0-55575 GCA_902612225.1 uncultured Pelagibacteraceae bacterium
AATATCCGTTTAGCTAGTACCAAAGATAGAATGGATGAGTATCATCAATATGCTGGTGTAGCTAAAACAATTGGTGTTGATGTAAAATTTTTGACACCTCAACAAGTTAAAGAAATTTGGCCGCTTTGTCATACTGATGATTTAGTTGGAGCAATTCAACACCCTGAAGATGGATACATTCAACCCGCAGATTTAACGCAAGCGTTAGCTACCGGGGCAAGGAACAGAGGAGCTGAGATTTATAGAAACACAGCAGTGTTATCAATGAGACAAACTAAAGGGGGATGGATTGTTGAAACAGACAAAGGATCAATTGAATGTGAACATGTCATTTCATGTTCAGGAAATTTTGCAAGACAAACTGGTGAAATGGTTGGATTAGATATTCCAGTTATTCCTGTGGAACATCAATATATTGTGACTGAACCACATCCAGAGATACAAAAAAGAAAAAAAGAAGGTCTTCCAGAAATGGGTGTATTAAGAGATAGTGATAGTAGATGGTACATGAGAGAAGAGGCTGGTGGATTAATATTAGGTCCCTATGAAGATGGTGCACCAGCATGTTATGTCGAAGGTCCTTCAAAAGACTCTGAATATGAATTGTTTCAAGAGGATTTAGATAGACTTGCTCCGCATATCGAAGGAGCAATACATAGAGTTCCAGCATTTGGAGAAGTTGGAGTGAAAAAAGTTTATAATGGTGCAATATGTTACACACCAGATGGTAATCCTATTGTTGGTCCAGCCTGGGGACTTAAAAATTTTTGGATTAATGAGGGACATAGTTTTGGAATAACTGCAGCAGGTGGAGCGGGCTGGCAATTAGCAGAATGGATTATTGATGGTGAACCGACGATTGATATGCTTGGTGTTGAACCAAGACGTTACGGAAATTATGCAACAAAATCTTATCTCAAAGCAAAAAATGAAGAAGCTTACAGTCATGTTTTTATTGTTCATTATCCTGATGAAGAAAGACCAGCTGCTAGACCTTTAAGAACATCTCCTTGTTATGAAAGAATGAAAAATCTTGGTGCTGTCTTTGGACAAAAATTTGGATGGGAAAGACCAAACTTTTTTGCAACAGATGGTATGGAACAAAAAGATCATTGGTCATTTAGAAGATCAAAATGGTTTGATGCAATTAAGAAAGAATGTGAGAACGTTAAAAAGAATGTTGGACTTTTAGATATGACAGCTTTTGCAAAATGTAGAATAAAAGGTCCAAAGGCTGAGGAATTTTTAGACTACTTAGTTGCTAACAAACTTCCAAAAAAAATCGGAAGAATTAATTTGTGTCATGCGCTAAATACTAAAGGTGGTGTTCACTCTGAGTTTACAATTATGAAAGAAGCTGAAAATAGTTATTATTTGGTTTCAGCTGGAGCGAATTTGAGATTAGACCATGATTGGATTCAAAAATGGATGCCAACTGATGGTTCGGTTATATTTGAAGACTTAACAAATAGTACAGGTGTGCTCGTTGTAGCAGGCCCAAAAGCTAGAGAACTTATGCAAAAAGTTTCAACTGATGATTTTTCAAATGAAAATTTTAAATGGTTAACTGCAAAAAATGTTAATGTTGGATATGCTCCAGTAAATGCTATGAGAGTAAATTTTGTTGGTGAACTTGGTTGGGAATTACATCACCCAATTGAATATCAAAACCATATTTTTGATAAATTAATGGAAGCAGGTAAAGATCTCGGTCTAAAACCTTTTGGTATTAGAGCTATGAATAGTTTAAGAGTTGAAAAATCTTATAAACTTGTAGGAACCGAACTATCAATTGAGTATTCACCTTATGAGTCTGGCCTAGACAGATTTATACATCCAAACAAGGGTAATTTCATAGGACTTGATGCACTAAACAAATGGAGAGAAAAGGGTTTTGATAATAAATTAGTAACACTAGAGGTTCATGACACAACAGACTCAGATGTTTTAGGTAATAATCCAATTTATAAAGATGACAAAGTCGTTGGGCGAGCGACAGGAGGGGAATATGGATTTAGATTAGATAAATCTATTGCCTTAGCCATGGTGAAACCTGATTTAGCAAATATTGGAGAAAAACTTAAAGTTGATATTCTTGGAAAAATGTATGAGGCTACAATAGTAGAAGAAAGTCCATACGATGCTGAAAATAAATTATTGAGAGCCTAATGAAAATTTTGGTCGCAGTAAAAAGAGTAATTGATTACAATGTTCAAGTCAGAGTTAAAGAGGATAACACTGGTGTAGTAACTGAAAATGTTAAGATGTCTACCAATCCACCAGATGATAATGCGATTGAGGAGGCGGTAAAAATTAAAGAGTCAGGAAAAGCGACCGAAGTAGTTGCAGTAAGTGTTGGAGAAGAGAAAGCTCAAGAAACCGTTCGTAAAGCATTAGCGGTTGGAGCTGATAGAGGCATTCTTATTAAAGCTGATGGAATTTTAGAACCTTTAGCCGTTTCCAAATTATTACAAAAAATTGTTGAAAAAGAAAAACCAGATTTAGTTTTTATGGGAAAACAAGCAATTGATGATGATTGTAATCAAACAGGTCAAATGTTAAGTGCTTTACTAAATTGGCCTCAAGCAACATTTGCTTCAAAGATAGAGATTAAAGATAAAAAACTTGAAGTTACGAGAGAGATTGACGAAGGATTAGAGACAATAGAGATTAATATTCCTGCTATTGTAACTTGTGATTTAAGACTTAATGAACCAAGATATGCGTCTTTGCCCAACATAATGAAGGCTAAAAAGAAACCTATTGAGCAAATAAATGCGTCAGATTTAGGAGTAGATACATCACCAAGAATCGAGCAAATAAAGGTTGAAGAGCCACCAAAAAGAAAAGCTGGTATAAAAGTAAAAAGTGTGGCTGAGCTAGTGCAAAAATTAAAAAATGAGGCTAAAGTAATATAATGTCAGTTTTATTAGTTGCAGAACATAACAACAAAGAGCTTAAACCTTTTACACTGAATGCCGTAACTGCAGCTTCTCAAATGGATACAGATCTTCATGCTGTAATTATTGGTAATAACTGTGGAGATGCAGCAAAAAAATTATCAGAGTTACCATTAGTCAAAAAAGTAATTCAAGTAGAAGCAGCTCATTACGAAAACTTTGTGGCAGAAAATTTTGCACCAGTAATAGTGAAATTAGCAGAAAACTATTCACATGTTGTTTGTTCAGCTAATACATTTGGTAAAAATTTGATGCCAAGGATTGCAGCCTCTTTAGACACTTCTCAAGTCAGTGATATTATTAAGGTAATTTCTGCAGATACATTTTTAAGACCAATCTATGCTGGAAATGCATTTGCAACTGTTAAAAGCAAAGATCCAAAAAAATGTATAACTATTAGACCAACTTCTTTTGATCCATGTGAGAGTTCAGGTGGATCTGCACCGATTGAAAAAGCTGAACCAAGTGAAGAGTTTAATAATACAAAATTTGTAAAAAGAGAGGAAATTAAGTCAGATAGACCAGAACTTGGAACTGCAAGAGTGGTTGTTTCTGGTGGAAGAGGAATGCAGAGTGGAGACAATTTTAAATTGATCACTTCTGTTGCTGATAAATTAAATGCTGCTATTGGAGCATCAAGAGCAGCTGTGGATGCTGGATATATAAGCAACGATCATCAAGTGGGTCAAACTGGAAAAGTTGTGGTTCCAGATTTATATATTGCCATTGGTATTTCTGGTGCTATTCAGCATTTAGCTGGAATGAAAGAAAGCAAGGTGATTGTCGCAATCAATAAGGACGGTGAAGCTCCAATTTTTAGTGTTGCAGACTATGGTCTAGAAGCTGATCTTTTTGAAGCAGTACCTCAATTTATTGAGGAACTGAACAAATTAAACACTATACAAAAATAATATAATCTGTAAAAAATTGTTATGTCCAGAGAGTCAATGGAATACGATGTTGTAATTGTTGGTGGAGGACCATCAGGATTAACAACTGCTATTAAATTAAAACAATTAAATTCAAATTTAAATATTTGTGTTTTAGAGAAAGCATCTGAGATCGGTGCCCATATATTAAGTGGAAATGTTTTTGAAACTAGAGCACTAGACGAATTAATTCCAAATTGGAAAGATTTAAATCCACCTATAAAAACAAAAGTCACTAAGGAAAAATTTTTATTTTTAGGAAAAACAAAATCTTTAAGTTGGCCCACTTGGTTGCTACCTGCTGTTCAAAAAAATCATAAAAATTATATTATAAGTCTTGCAAATTTATGTAGATGGCTTGCTGAGCAAGCAGAAACACTTGGTGTAGAAATATTTCCAGGGTTTCCTGCAAGTGAGATTTTATTTAATGACGATGGCTCCGTTAAAGGTGTAGCCACTCAGGACATGGGTATAGACAAACAAGGAAATAAAAAAGATAGTTTTGAACCAGGTATTGAACTTATAGGCAAGGTTACAGTTTTTGCTGAAGGTTGTCGTGGTCATTTAGGAAAACAATTAATTAAAAAATTTAATCTTAATAAAGAGAAAGATCCCCAACAATATGGAATTGGATTTAAAGAAATTTGGGAAATAGATGAAAAAAATCATGAAGAAGGATTAGTGATGCATACAGCTGGATGGCCTTTAGATAATAACACTTATGGTGGAAGTTTCATTTATCATGCAGAAAACAAACAAGTGTTTTTAGGATATGTAATAGGTTTAGATTATCAAAATCCTCATCTTTCTCCTTTTGATGAGTTTCAAAGATTCAAAACACATCCATCAATAAAAAAAATTATAGAAGGTGGAAAAAGAATCTCTTATGGCGCTAGAGCTTTAATTGAAGGGGGGATACAAAGTTTACCAAAAATGTTTATGCCAGGTGCATTACTTATTGGATGTGACGCGGGAACTTTAAACATGCCAAAAATAAAAGGATCTCACACTGCTATGAAAAGTGGAATTTTAGCTGCAGAGGCTATCAATGAACATATTCAATCTAAAAAAGATTTATCATTATATGAGGAATTATTTAAAAAAAGCTGGTTATATAAAGAACTGTATCAAGCAAGAAATGTAAAACCTAGTTTTAGTTGGGGTTTAATTTTAGGTATAATTTTTACAGGAATTGATCAAATTTTATTTAGAGGAAAACTTCCATTTACATTAAGACATAAGCATTCCGATCATGAAACCTTAAAACCTGCAGATAAAATGCCAAAAATTGATTATCCTAAACCTGACAATGTGATTACTTTTGATAAAACAAGCTCAGTTTATTTGACTGGGACTAATCATGAGGATAATCAGCCAGTGCACTTACAGCTAAAAGATAAAGATTTACCTATAAAATATACTCTGGAGAAATATGACGAGCCAGCACAAAGATATTGTCCAGCGGGAGTTTATGAGGTTCAAAAAGAAAATGATATTAACAAATTTGTTATTAACGCTCAGAACTGTATTCATTGTAAAACTTGCGATATTAAAGAACCTTCTCAAAATATAGTTTGGGTCACTCCGGAGGGAGGTGGTGGACCAAAGTATGGAAATATGTAATTAGCTATCTTAGAAAATTAGCAAAAATTATTACTATTCCAATAATACCTAGCCAAATAATAAGATTTTTCAAAAAAACTTTTTTATTTTTATTTGCATAATAAAAACCTGGGAAGACCAGTACAATTACTAATAAAAGATATATAACTGATAAAATATTTTCACCCATAATCCAAATTTATCTTATGAAAGATCTATTGCAAATTTTTTAAGTGTTTCGATTGGTAAAACTTTCAATGTATTTTCATGAGTTCGTTTCAAGAAAATTGGACAGCCTTTTCCAGCCTCTACTGCTCTTGCATACCAAGTTGCACAAACACACCAGCCGTCTCCATCTTTTAAGCCTGGAAACCCAAACTCAGGGTGAGGTGTGATTAAATCATTTCCAGCCTCTTTACACCATTCCAAAAATTCTGTCGTAACTTTTGCACAAACAGTATGTAACCCATGATCATTTTCATCAGTATTACAACAACCATCTCTATACCAACCAGTTAAAGGATCAAGAGAACATTCCTCTAATTTTTCTCCAAGAACATTTTTTTGAATTTTATCCATTGAAAACATCAAATGTTTTTTTATCGATATCTAAGTTAAATGAAAAAGATCTTCTTTCTCCTTCTCTTTTAAAAGGGTATGCAGTATGCATTAGGTAATTTGGAAATATAATCATATCCCCAACTTTTGGATTATGGTTATATAAACTATTATTTAAGAAAGATTTTGATCCATGTATAAAATCTATTGTTCCATTCGTTTTAAGTCTTTTTGTGCCTTTTGTAATATTTTTAGGAATTTTTAAATAGCCAACACCTGAGATATGACCGCCATGAAAATGAACTGGGTTATACTCATTTTTATATTGTCTGACTATCCAAAAACTTTTTAAATTCATTTTTTTTAAATTCTTATTAGTGCTTTTTTTTATATATTTTTTTACATTTATCTTTATGAATTTAAGAAGATATTTTTTAACAAATGAGTTTGACAATCTTATTTCTTGTTTAACTTGACCTACAAGCTTTTTTGAGTAGTCACTTCTTTTTAATCTTGATCTGTTATTAACAATTAAATCAACTTCTTTATTAATTAAATTTATAATTTTTAAAGGAATTTTAGTTACAGCAATTTTGGGGCCAAAAGGTTTTAAGACTTTCATAATAATATTAAATTTTAGTTGGATTAGGCTGACCTTTATAAACTTTTTCTGGGTCAAATTTTTTTTCTTTTTCAGTAAATTTCATCTTAATTTCTCTAGCATTTTCAATAGGCCCAAGAGGTATAGATCTATAGAAACAAGATCTATAACCGACGTGACAACTAGCTCCGTCTCCAATATCAACAGTAAGCAAAACCGAGTCTTGGTCATCATCAATTTTGATTTCAGTCACTTTCTGAATAAAACCACTTGTTTTGCCTTTGTGCCAAATAGCCTTTCTTGATCTGCTATAGTAGTGAGCTTCTTTTGTTTCAATTGTTTTTTTTAATGCTTCAACGTTCATATAACCATGCATTAAAATTTCTTTTGTTTGAGAGCACATTGTGATGACAGGTATTAAACCTTCATTATCAAATTTTGGTGATAGAAGATTTCCTTCTTCAATTTCAACCACATTTTCTCTTTTTTTGAACATATTCGGTGATTATGTAGCACATATAGAGATATATTAAATATTTTAAAAATGCACATTTATATGTATAAACCCCTGCATGAAGTTAGTTAAAGACATTGATAATAATCAAAATTCGAAGAAGATTTCTGACAAAGAAGCAGAAGAAGCTTTTAAAACTATTTTGTCGTGGATGGGTGAAGATCCTAATAGAGAAGGATTATTAGAAACTCCAAAAAGAGTTGTTAAAGCATTTAAGGAGTATTTCAAAGGTTATAAGGAAGATCCTATTCAAGTTTTAGATAAAACTTTTGGCGATGTAGATGGGTATGACGATATGGTTATTCAAAAAAATATTTCTGTTCAAAGTCATTGCGAACATCATATGGCACCAATAATTGGTAAAGCTCATGTTGCATACATACCTAATGAGAGAGTTGTTGGATTAAGTAAATTAGCAAGAGTAGTAGAGGTTTTTTCTAAAAGATTACAAACTCAAGAAAGATTAACTATGCAGATTGCGAATACACTAATGCAATCTCTAGATGCCAAAGGGGTAGCAGTCACAATAGACTCAACTCATCAATGTATGACTATGAGAGGAATTAAAAAGGAACAAGCTACAACAGTCACAAATTATTATTTAGGTCAATTCAAAGAAGATTTAAGTTATCAAAATAGATATTTAAGGTTAATAAGTAATTCAAAAGATTAAAAGTGTCAGACCAATTTAAAGCATTAGTTTTAAATCAAGAGGGTGACAACTTTACAAGAGAAGTAAAATCATTAGACAAAAGTTTTTTAAAGCATGGTGATGTAACTATTAAAGTTGATTATTCAGATCTTAATTTTAAAGATGGAATGATTTTAAAAAATGGTGGTAGGTTAGTAAAAGAGTTCCCCCATATCCCAGGTATAGATTTTTCAGGAACTGTTTTAGAAAGTGAAAATCCAAAATTTAAATCAGGTGATGAGGTAATTTTAACTGGTTTTAGAGTTGGTGAAATTTTTTATGGTGGATATTCTCAAATAGCAAAAGTTAATGGTGACTTTTTAGTAAAGAAACCAAGTGATTTGACAACTAAACAGGCAATGATTTTAGGTACTGCGGGTTTTACATCTTTAATGGCAGCATTTGCAATAAAAGCTCGGGAGGAAATATTACTTGGTGCAAAAGTAAATGATGTCTTAGTTACAGGTGCAACTGGTGGAGTTGGAAGTATTGCGGTCATGATATTAAATAAGATGGGATACAATGTTACTGCAGTCTCAGGAAAAGATTCTAAAGCTGATTACTTAAAATCATTAGGTGCTAAAAATGTTATAAATCGCGGTGAATTTGATAAAGATCCAAAACTTATAGATAAAGGTTTATGGGATGGAGTAGTAGACACCGTCGGTGGTAAAATTTTAGCTAACGCAATTGTTCAAACTAATTCAAATGGGATTGTTGCAGTGTGTGGTAATGCAAGTACAAATGAACTTAATACAAATGTTATTCCTTTTATGTTACGTGGAATAAAACTTTGGGGAATGGACTCAGCTAATTGTAGCATCAAAAGAAGAGAATTTATTTGGGGAGAAGCAGCTAAATTAATTGATTTTAACTTAATGGAAAAATCTATTCAAACTGTTAGCTTGGAGGAGTTAATTGAAACTTATCCTAAAATATTAAAGGGTGAAATTTCTGGAAGAGTTTTAGTTGATTTAAATAAATAATGGACTGGGATAAACTTAAAATTTTTCATGCAGTTGCAGAAGCAGGAAGTTTCACTAATGCAACTATAAATTTAAATCTTAGTCAATCAGCAATAAGTAGACAAATTCAATCTTTGGAACAAGACTTAAAAGTTCAATTATTTGAGAGACACGCAAGAGGTCTTACGCTCACCGAAAATGGAGAGTATGTATTTAAGACTGCACATGAAGTTATAAGTAAACTCAAAGAAGTGGAAACTTCACTAGGAGATCAAAAAAATAAACCAACAGGAAAATTGACAATTACAACAGTTAGAAGTTTTGGAACTCATTGGTTAACACCTAGAATTGAGGAATTTATGCGGTTAAATCCCGAGGTTGAAATTGAGTTGATTTTTGAGGATAAGGAGCTGGACTTAAGTACAAGACAAGCAGATATTGGTATTTTTATGAGAAGACCTAAACAATTAAATTATATTCAAAAAAAGCTTATAGATCTAAAATATTATATTTATGGGTCTAACAAATATTTAGAAAAATATGGTATGCCAAAAACTGTGAGTGACTTAAATAAACACAAATTCATATCATTTGGCAAAGGAGCACCTTCTCCAGTTTATAATCCAGAGTGGGCATTAAAGTTAGGGATGCATGACGGAAAAAAAAGAAAACCTATAATGAAGGTAAATAGTGTTATGGGACTTTTACTAGCAGTGGAGTCTGGAGTAGGTTTAGCAGCACTGCCTGAATATTTAGTAAGTAATTCGACCAATATTATTAAAGTTTTACCTAAATCTGAGGGACCAATCACAGAGGCACACTTCGTTTATCCACAATCTTTAAAAAACACAGCCAGAGTTCAGGCTTTTAGGAACTTTTTGTTCAGCAAAATAGGCGACTGGAAGTCTTAGTTAGCCTGCGACATCTTTGCGATTGATAATCATTCTCAATGAGAATAGTTCTCATTCTCAATAAAAATTATGCGGAAGAATGGAGAAATAATGAGAAATATATCAATTTTTGCATTGATAGCATCTTTATTTACCTCATCAGTTGTGATGGCAAATGAGGTAAATGTTTTTAACGCAAGACATTATAAGGCTGACGCTGAACTTTATAACAAGTTTACAAATAAAACAGGAATTAAGGTTAACTTGATAAATGGTAAGGCAGGCGCACTTGAAAAAAGAATGATAGAAGAGGGTGTCGACTCTTCCGCAGACCTTTACATTACTGCTGACGCAGGAAGATGTGGAGTATTTAAATCAAAGGGAATGACTCAATCTGGTTTAGCATCTGCAGCTATTAAAGCAGCAGTGCCAGCAAATTTTAGAACAAGCCATTGGACTGGAATCGCAAAAAGAGCAAGAATAGTTTATTATTCACCTGAGAGAGTTTCTGGAGCTGAGCTATCTGGTTTAACTTATGAAAGTCTAGCTGATCCAAAATGGAAAGGTAGACTAGTTATAAGAGCATCCAACAATATCTATAATAAATCACTTGTAGCTTCATTAGTTAAAAATAATGGAAAAAAAGCAACAGCTGAATGGGCGAAAGGAGTCGTGTCTAATATGGCTAGGACGCCTAAAGGAAATGATAGAGCACAAATAATGGCAGTTGCAGCTGGCGAAGCTGACATTGCCGTAGCCAACACTTACTATCTTGCATTAATGTTGTCTGGTAAAAAGGGTCCCGAACAACAAGAAGCTGCAAAAAAAGTTAAAGCTTTTTTTCCTAATCAAGGTGATAGAGGAACTCATATGAATATTAGTTGTGCAGCATTAGTAAAAAATGCTCCTAATAAAACTAATGCCATTAAACTTGTAGAGTTTTTATTAACACCAGAGTCTCAAGAACATTTTGTAAGTAATACCTTTGAGTTTCCAATGATTGATAATGTTTCAGCAAATCCGTTAGTGGTAAACAATATTGGTTTAGATTTTAAACAAGATCTTAAAACAAAAGTTTCTAGTTATGGAGCTAAACAAGCAGATGCGTTAGAAGTAATGACAGCTGCTGGCTGGAAGTAAAATGGTGAAAAATAAAAAGAAATTTATTTCAGATATTGATTTTAATAAATCCTCAAAGGGATGCACTCCATGTTATTTGGAATGTAAAAAAATCGATAAAAGAATAAATGATAGAAAAATTTCAGAAATTAAAACTAGGGAGGTTCCGCATATCCTAAAAGTATTTGATTTTTGATTTTTTTCTGGGTGTCCACGCTTTTTTTAAAGTGTGGACACAAATACTTTCCATATTTATAAGGCGGAATATAAATTATGAGAATAAATTTTTGGTATATATCTTCTCTTTTCATTTCTATTTTTGTTATTATTCCAATTCTAACTGTATTTTTAAGTTTTTTTGAATCCACATCAAATTACTATGGAATTTTAAGAGATACTTTTTTATTTGAGTATATTTCTAACTCCATAATTTTATTGATAAGTGTTCTATTATTAACTTTTTTGATTGGAACTGGAACTGCATACTTGGTATCTTTTTATGAATTTCCATTAAGTAATTTTTTTAAATGGGCATTGATACTATCATTTGCAGTTCCTCCATATATTTATGCTTATTCATTAACAGCCTTTTTTGAAAATTACGGTACAGCATATTCTATTTTAAAAAACTTATTTGGAGATAAAAATTATAATTTATATATTCCAAAATTTGATGGAATGATTGGAGTCATACTATCTCTTTCTTTTTCATTATTTGCATACGTATATATTTTAGCTAGAGCTTCGTTTTTATATCAATCACAAAACTTCATTGACCTAGGTAAAAACTTGGGTTTTACAAATTTTAAAACATTATATTCAATTATTCTTCCTGCAGCACGACCAGCAATAGTTGCTGGCTTATCTTTAGTTGCAATGGAAACACTAGCAGAATTTGGGGCAGTAGATTTTTTTTCAATAAATACACTTACTACAGGAATATATAATTCATGGATAACATTTGATGACCTTGCTTTTGCAAATCAGTTATCATTCTTCTTATTATTGTTCATATTTGCCTTGTTTATATTAGAAAATTTATCAAGAAATAAGGCGAAATATCACTTTAATTCAAAAGGAGGTTTTAAACAAAAACAGAAGTTACAACTTAAGGGAACCAAATCAATAGCTGCCTTCCTTTTTTGTTTTCTTGTTTTCTTTTTAAGTTTTTTATTTCCTTTAAGTCAAATGTTGTATTGGACAATTAAATTTCCAGAAAATTTATTTGATCTACAAATTATTAATCTTTTGAGTAATACACTTTATTTAGTTATTTTATCAAGCTTTGTATTGATAATGTTTTCTTTAATCTCAAACTATGGAAATAGAGTTACAAAAAATAAAACTTTAAATATTTTATCAACTTTATCAATTTCAGGATATGCAATACCTGGTGTAATTTTAGCAGTCGCATTTATAACTTTCATAGCTTGGTTCGACGAGAGTGTTGTTAAAAATCTAGGATTATTTTCTATCAAGAAAATATTTATTGGCTCTATTTTAGGATTAGTTCTCGTGTATTTTGTGAGATTTTATTCTTTGGCCTTTAATGGAATTAAATCTGGATATGAAAAAATTAATATCTCAGTCGACGAAAGTTCTTATTTATTAGGTTATTCAAAACGAAAAACATTTATGAATATTCATATACCCTTCTTGAGAAACTCTTTATTATTTGTTTGTATATTGATTTCTTTAGAGATTATAAGGGAATTACCTATTACTTTAATCTTGAGACCTTTTAATTTTGAGACTTTTGCAACTACAGCTTATATATCCGCATCCGAAGATTTATTAGAGGCTGCTGCAGTCCCATCATTATTTTTAATTTTAATTGCAACTTCTTTCATTATAATTACATCTAAATATATATTAAGAGATAATAATGAGTAAAAATTTTTTTGAAATAAAAAATGTTGATTTTAATATTGATGGAAAAACTAAAGTTAAAAATGTTTCTTTTTCAATTGAGAATGAAGGTGATGTAATTTGCCTTTTGGGCCCATCTGGTATTGGAAAAACTACCATACTTAGAACGATCGCTGGCTTAGAAAGAATAAAAAAAGGTTCAATAGAATTAAATGGAAAAGTTCTTTCATCAGAAAAAATTAATATTGAACCTGAAAATAGAAATGTATCTCTCGCTTTTCAAGATAATAGTTTATTTCCACATTATGATGTTCAAAAAAATATTTTATTAGGTTCAGAGAAAAATAAAGAAAAAATTGAAAAAAAAATTGATGTAAAAGAGATTATCGATTTATTAGATATATCTCATATTCTCAACAAATACCCACATGAGATAAGTGCTGGTGAAGCACAACGAGCTTCATTAGCAAGATCTTTAATGACACGACCAGATTTGTTATTATTAGATGAGCCTTTATCGAATGTTGATCAAAGTTTTAAAGAAGAAATTCAAGTTAGACTAAAAAAAATTCTTTATAAATTAAAAATTTCAACAATAATTGTGACACATGACTCTTATGAAGCATTTTATTTAGGATCAAAATGTGGAATTATTTTAAATCAAGAACTTAAACAATTTGATGATCCATATAACGTTTATCATTTACCAAACTCAATAGAAGTAGTTAATTTTTTGAATAGAGGCATTCTTATTCCTGCAGAGGTTACAAGTCCTAAAAGTTTAGAAAATAAAGATCTTGGAACAATTACGGGTAATTTTAATAAACCTTTTCCAATAGGATCAAAAGTAAAACTTTTGGTTCAACCAGAGGACTTGCATCATGATGACCAAAGTAATTTAAAGTTTGAAGTTATAGATAGAAAGTTTAGGGGCACAAATTTTATCTACACTCTTAAAACGCCAAGTAATTTATTAATTCCAGTTTTTGTTCACTCTCATCATATTCACCAACACGAGGAGAATGAAAAATTTGGCATAAAAAGACCAATTCATATTGATCATATTGTTTGCTTCTAATAAAAACTCTCTAAAATGAATAATAAATTTAGAGTTTTTTTAAAGGGTATTTTTGATGTTAGCCCACTGATGATTCCAGTTGTTCCATTTGGTTTAATATTTGGAGTTCTTTCAATCGATATTGGATTTAGCCCAATAGAAACAATGGGAATGTCATTAATAGTCTTTGGTGGTGCTTCACAAATTGTTTTACTGCAATTATTTTCAGGAGGCGCCTCATCTTTAGTTATAATAAGTTCAGTTGGAGCAGTGAACTCAAGACATCTTTTGTATGGAGCTGTTGTTTCAGAACATTTATCAGATTTAAAACTTATTTGGAAAATTATAATCTCATATTTTTTAGTTGACCAAGCTTTTGCAAGATCAAATGAGTATTTTAAAAAAAATAAAGATAAAAATAAATATTTTCATTTATTCGGTGGTGGTATTACTTGTTGGGTTATTTGGCAGACAACCACTTTTTTAGGAATTGTTTTGGGAGCTTTTATTCCTGAAAAACTAGGTTTAAGTTTTGCAGTGCCTTTAACTTTTTTGGCATTATTGGTTAACGATTTTAGAAAATTGATAAATGTGATTGTGATAATTATTTCAGGGTTAGTGGCAACGTTTGGATTTAATTATGTTCCTTATAAAGCATATGTAATTGTCGCTGGAGTAACTGCTTTACTGACAGCAGCAATTTTAACTAAGTTGAATAAAAAAAATGAGTAACTGGCTATTAATTATATACTGTGGTTTGATAACTTTTTTGACAAGGTTTTCAATGATAGCATTATTAAAGAAAGAAATGTTCAATGATAGAATAAGAGAAATTCTCTCTTTTGTGCCTTCAGCAATTTTTCCTGCAATTATATTTCCTGCTATTTTTTTAGATAACTCTGGAGATTTCCAATTAGAAAACAATCCAAAGATAATGGCAGCAATAATTGCAATGTTAATTGGAATAATAAGTCAAAATATTATTGCGACAATTATCTCAGGGCTAGCTTCTTATTGGTTTTTAATTTTTATGGTATAAAAAAATTATGAAAAAAATATTAATATCAATTTTCTTTCTATTTTCATTAGGTGCAAATGCAATGGAAAAAGAAACAACTTTTAAGAAAGAGTTGTTTGATAAAGCCCAATCAGATGGAAAAATTGTAGTAATCAGTTCTTGGATAAAATATTGCCCATCATGTGCTGGTCAAATGAAAATCCTTCAGAATGCAAAAAATAAAGGTGAATTATTAGACATTAAATTTGATAATATTGAATATTTTTCATTTGATGTGACTAAAAAGGAAATCTCTAATTTTTTTGATGTACAATATCAAACAACATTAATAATTTTTAAAGGTAATCAAGAAGTTTATAGAAGTATTGGTGAAACAACCGAAGATTTAATTTACGAAGCATTAAAAGCCTCAATTTAAATTAAGCACCTAAATTAATATTTTTTGCAACATTAAAATCAATTTTAGTGGGTTTTTTTAGTTTTAGATTGTTCATTAACTCAACATATTCATCTACACTACTAACCTGTAATCTTGGATTTTGTTTTTTTTCTTTACCAATAGTACTCACTTTCTCTCCTTTATAATCGTGAGCAGGATATAAAAAAGTTTCATCAGGAAGTTTTAATAGTTTATTAAAAATTGAGTTATATGCATCTTTCGAATCTCCATTTTGAAAATCAGTTCGACCTGTTCCATTTATCAGCAATGTGTCACCAGAAAAAAGATAATTATCCATCAAAAAACTATAACTATCTGAAGTATGACCCGGGGTATACATTGCTTTGATTTTTAAATTTTCTAAATTTATAAATTCATCATCTTTTACTTTAATTTCAACAGCATCAGCCGGAGTATGATCGCCCATTATTGTAGAGCATTTCGTAATGTCTTTTAATTTTGAAGCACCCGTTACATGATCAGCGTGTATATGTGTGTCAATTACTTTTACTAATCTTAAATCTAATTCTTTTAATAAAATTATGTAATCACTTACGTTTTCTAAAACTGGATCAATTATTAAAGCTTCTCTTCCTTTAGATGAGGCAATTAAGTATGTGTATGTGCTAGATTTTTGATCAAATAGTTGTTTAAAAATCATAACTAAACATTATCATATAAGAATGGAAACCACTACATTTGATTGGTCTTGTTCACACACATGGAAACAAAGTGCTAAAAATACTGCGTGGTGTTTACTTGGGTGTTCGATTGGAGATTTCGGAACAATTTTATTTTTTCAATTAACTAAAATACCGTTCCCGGTCTTAGCCATCATGATATTAGCAATTATCAATGGGTTGATTACAAGTATAATTTTAGAAACAATTATTTTAATCCGTCAAAATTTGGAATTTAACAAAGCTTTAAAAACAGCACTAGGCATGAGTTTTATTTCAATGATAAGCATGGAAACCACAATGAATTTAACTGATTATTTTTTAACTGGTGGAGCAATATTAAACTGGTGGGTTGTACCTTTAATGCTTATTGTGGGTTTTTTAACACCATGGCCATATAATTATTGGAGATTAAAAAAATATGGCATCAGTTGTCATTAAAAATTGGGACAATAAAACTTGGTTATCTTCACAAAATTATATTAATTCATTTAATAATTTTTTAATCAAAAATACCAAAATTAATTCAAATTTTAAAATTTTAGATATTGGTTGTGGAAGAGGGAAGATTTTAGGTTCTTTAAAATCAAGGTTAAAACTTAAATATAAACCTTTAGGTATAGATATTGTTAATCATAAAGATAGAGATAAAAGAATTAATTTTAAAAAAGCAAATATTTTAAATCTTTCTTTGACAAAAAATCAAAAGTTCGATTTAATTTTGATTAAACAAACTATTCATTTAATAAAATTAAGTGAAGTAAAAAAATTATTAAAATCATTAAGAAAAATATTAAATACAAAAGGTAAAATTATGATTTTTACTTTAGATACAGAAAATAATGAAATTCCAACTTTTAAATTAATGAAACTAAAACTTAATAAATCTCTTATAAGAGATAAAAAGATATTTAAGATTATTACAAATTTATATCCTCAAAGAATTCAAAAAAAATTTATTTTTAATGTGAGAATAAGCAAAAAGAAATATCTCGATATGATTAATAATAGATATATTTCTACGCTAATACCATTATCAAAAAAACAACTTATCCAAGGGATTGAAGAAATTAAATTAAGTTATAAAAATCAACTGAAATTTAAAGATAAGTTAACTTGTATTATTTTATAAAATTCTTTTAAGCAAATTTTCCTTAAACAATATTTTATGAATTAAAACAGCAAAAATATGTAAAGATATTAATGCGATAAGTGTATAATTGCCCAGGATATGAATTTCATAAAATATTTCTGCTAATTCAAAATTATCTTGAATTTCAAGATTGAAAAAAAACATATTAAGCTCTTCACCGTTATATAATTTTTTTAGAGCACCCGAGATTGTTATTATTAGAATTGAAATATATAAAAACACATGATTTAATCTTGCAATTATTTTTTGCCCAGGAAAAATGTTATTATTTAAGTTTGGAGTAGGATTAAAAGTTTTATATATAAGTCTTAGTATAGTTAAATAAAATATACTTATACCGACTGCAACATGAATATTTTCTATGGTTAATCTTTTTTCACTGAAATCCATGTCTACTAGATACATACCTAGAGGAATTTGAATTATTAATACTGCGGCACTTAACCAATGAAATATTTTTGAAATAGCTCCGTATTCTGTTAGAGTGTTTTTTAATCGCATATGTTAATTAATCATATCATAAATGTATTTAAATATTTTTTCTGCATTTTAATTTTCGTATTATTGTCGCTTCCAGCTAATTCTGAAATGTCCGTTGAGGAAATAATAAAAGGAAGAAAGGCCTTGTTTAGCAAAAATTATAGTACTGCAAAAAGAGTACAAGCTTTGGCTAGTAAAGGAGAATTTGATAAGGCTAAATCTTTAATGATAGAAATGAGTGAAAATTATAAAACTTTGTTAGAATATTTTCCGGATAATTCAAAAGAGGGTTTTAAAACTGAAGCTCTACCTTTAATTTGGGAAAATAAAAAAGAGTTTAATGATTTAATGAAAAAAGCATCAGACGATATGATTAAATTATCATCATTATTTGAGGATGCTGATGATGTAAGAGCTACTTTAACTCAAATGATGTGGAGTAACTGTAAAGCTTGTCATAGTAGATTTAGAGCACCACATTAAATTTTAAGATTAAACGAAGGGGTTCGCTCTTTCGTTCTCCAACCAAAAGAGCTCCCCTTAGTCGCCTTTTTGGCATTTAAGTCCTAATGGACTTTTATTTTTTTCGTTTATGTTTTTATGAAATATAAAGCTACCCAGCTAAGTGTCAGGTGGCATTTGATTCATTAAAACTACCTCCTTATATAAAAAAGATAAATTTTAGATAGGTTGTATTCAAGGAATATATTTAACAAAAATCAAAATTAATTTCTTGAATACAACCTGGGTCTTTTGTAGTCTTCCAGCATCAAAAAAAATCTTCCCCTATAAATAGAAATTTGATTTGCATTCAATTAAATTGTAGTTAAGATTAATCATGAACTACTTAAGCGGACTTATAAATCTTGTAACCAGTTTAGTTATTTCAACTATAATAATTTATGCAATAAATTTTATAGCGGGATTTGCTGGAGCTGATTATTCATTTACAAATGGCGAGGTATTTGTGATGTGGATTTTAATGGCAATTTTAGTGAATAATTGTTTTAGAAAATAGAAATTAAATTTCTAAACATTATTCTTCTTTTTTTTTAATAATATTAAAGTATTATATTTAAAGGGGTGTCTTTTTAGACTGAGATTAAACCCTAAGAACCTGTCCGGTAATTCAGAAAGGGAAATAAATGAATAATTCTTTTTTTTTAGAACAATCCACTTCATTAATCTTAATAATTGCAATCAGTTTGTTATTTGCTTTTTTGGGAATTAATCACACTAAAAAATTCAAAGGATTAAATAATTATTTAACTGCTAATAGGAATATTGGTGTCTTTTCATTAACCACCAGTTTAACAGCATCAGCATTAGGAGCTTGGATTTTATTTGGACCTGCATCTGCTGCGACTTGGGGAGGGATAGGTGCAGTTATTGGCTATTCTTTAGGTACAGCTTTTCCACTATTTTTTTTAATTTACTTAGGAAAAAAAATTAGAAATGAATTCCCCAAAGGATCTTCTTTAATAGAATTTATGAGAAGAAAATTTGGTAAAAGTTTATTTAAGCTAATTTTGTTGATGACCATATTTTATATGTTCATTTTTTTGTGCGCTGAGGTAACCGCTATTTCAGTTTTGATCAATTATATATCTGGCACTGAATTTTGGATTACAGCTTTAGTAGTTCTTTCGTCTACTCTAATTTATACTTTATATGGTGGATTAAAGGCTTCAATTTTTACTGATAATATTCAAATGATTGTTATAGGAGTTTTGTTATTTATCTCGTTTATTTATATTACTTCGTTTACAGATTCTAAATTTTCTTTTGATTTTGTGTTAAAAAAAAATCCTCAACTTCTGAGTAGTCATTACATTCCAAATTATACTGCAGGCTTAACTTTTTTTATTGCAGTAGCCGCAACTAATTTATTCCATCAAGGAAATTGGCAACGTGTGTATGCAGCTAAAAATTACCAAACTTTAAAAAAAAGCTTAATTATTTCTTTTTTAATTATAATTCCTATTGTTTTCTTTATGGGTTTTTCAGGAATGGTAGCTTTCTCAATTGACCCTAGTACTAGACCAGATCTAGGATTTTTTTCATTATTACTTAAAGAGCAAACAATTTTTTTATCTTTATTTATAATTATACTGGGTATGGCATTAACAATTTCAACTGTGGACACATTAATTAATGCAATCTCAAGTTTGTTAATTTTAGATGGAAAAGCAGTATTTAATTTGAGTAAAAAAACTAATTATTTAAACTTTTCTAAATATATAATTTTATTTTTATCGTTTATCTCTTTTATTATCGCATCAAAAGGATTTGATATTTTGTATCTTTTTTTATTAGCAGACTTATTTTGTTGTGCTTTTGTTTTAACTGTTTTTCTAAGTTTTTATGATAAATCAATCAATGAAAATTTAGCTTATATTTCTATTTTGATTGGATTGATTGGTGGTTTTATATTATTTCCTTCTCCTGATTTTTCTAAAAGTTTGTTAGTTGGAGTTTTCATACCAATAGATTTATTTCCATCTTTTGTTACACAATCTTTGCTTTTTTTATCTTTTATTGTAGCGACCTTTCTACCTTTGTTGATTATTAAAGCTAAAAAGCTTCGTATAAGTTGATTGTATTAAATCAATTAATAACTATATAAATGCCTCATGTCAGATAATCAGATTTTAATAAACAATTTATCAAAAGTTTATGACAATGGCTTTAATGCCTTAAAGAATATAAATTTAAAAATTAGAAAAGGTGAAATTTTCGCAATGCTTGGTCCTAATGGAGCAGGTAAAACTACTTTGATAAGTATTATTTGTGGAATAGTTAATCCGACCTCAGGGAATGTTAGTGTAGATGACTATGATATCATAAAAGATTACAGAGAAACTCGTTCAAGAATAGGTTTAGTCCCACAGGAATTAACTTTAGAGCAATTTGAGACAGTTTTTAATAATGTTTCTTACTCGAGAGGTCTTTATGGAAAAAAAGCAGATCCAAATCATATCGAGAAAGTTTTAAAACAATTAAGTTTATGGGATAAAAAAGATCTCAAACTTCGGCAATTGTCTGGTGGAATGAAAAGAAGAGTTTTAATAGCAAAAGCCTTATCTCATGAACCAACAATTTTATTTTTAGACGAACCTACGGCTGGTGTTGATGTAGAGCTAAGAAAAGAAATGTGGCAGGTTGTTGAAAATTTGAGAAAAACTGGTGTTACAATTATTTTAACTACCCATTATATAGAAGAAGCAGAAGCTATAGCTGATCGAGTTGGAGTTATAAATCAGGGAGAGATTGTGGTTGTTGATGAGACTAAAGAACTATTAAAAAAAATGGGTCATAAAAAACTTACAATAGATTTACAAGAAAAAATAAATCAAATACCAACAACACTCCAAAAATATAACTTATCTTTTACACCAGACTTGATGAGTTTAAATTATACTTATAATGTTCAGGCGAAACAGACAGGAATTACAAATTTACTACAAGATTTAAAAGATGCAGGCCTAAAATTAAAAGATTTAAAAACTGAACAAAGTACTTTAGAAAAAATTTTTGTAAATTTAGTAAGGGAAAAAAATGAAAATTAATCTTTATGCGTTGAGAGCAATTTATCTTCATGAAATGGATCGTTTTAGAAGAACTTTAACTCAATCTGTATTATCTCCAGTATTAACGACTTCGCTATATTTTATAGTTTTTGGCTCAGTAATTGGAGGGTATGTGGAAAAAATTGATGGAATAAGCTACGGATCTTACATCGTGCCTGGTCTGTTGATGTTAACATTATTAACCCAGTCAATTAGTAATACCTCTTTCGGAATTTTCTTTCCTAAATTTAATGGAACAATTTATGAAATTTTAGCTGCTCCGATTTCAACATTAGAGGTCGTACTTGCTTTTGTAGGAGCTGGTGCAACAAAAACATTAATAGTAAGTATAATTATATTTATCACCTCATTATTTTTCGTTGATGTTCAAGTCAAATATCCTTTGCTTATGATATTTTTATTAATTTTAGTGGCATTTACTTTTGCTTTATTTGGTTTTTTAATAGGTTTAATTAGTTCAGATTTTGAGCAAATGTCAATAATTCCAACTTTGTTTGTGACACCGATGGTATTTTTAGGTGGGAGTTTATATTCATTAGATATGCTGCCATCATTTTGGCAAACTGTGACTTATTTTAATCCAGTTGTTTATTTAATAAATGGTTTAAGATTTTCTTTTTATGGAGTTTCTGATTTCAATATATGGATAAGTATTGGAACTATGTTTTTATTTTTATCCATTTGTATAACAGTAGTAACAGTTCTTCTTAAAAAAGGTTATAAAATCAAATCTTAACTGACCCATTTCTGGGCCAGTTAATAACTCTAATTAAGAAGGATAGTTTTATTAGAATTGTTCAGATTCTGTTGAACCTGCCATTGCCGTGGTAGAACTTTTTCCACTACTTATTGTATTGGAAACAGCATCAAAATAAGATGTACCAACTTCACGTTGATGTTTAACACTAGTATATCCATCTTTTTCACGAGCAAATTCTTGTTGTTGAATTCTTGAGTATGCTGTCATACCTTCTTTTTTATATTTTTCAGCTAACTCAAAAATTGCAATATTTTGTGTATGAAATCCTGCTAAAGTAATGAATTGAAATTTATAACCCAATTGACTAATTTTTTGTTGAAATGAAGCTATTTCCTCATCTGATAAATGTTTTTTCCAATTAAATGATGGAGAACAATTGTATGCTAAAAGTTTTCCTGGAAATTTTTCATGAATTGCATCTGCGAATTTTTTTGCTTCCTCAAGATTCGGTGTAGCAGTTTCACACCAAATTAAATCTGAGTAGGGTGCATAAGCAAGACCTCTTGATATTGCTTGTTCAATGCCAGCTTTTACATAATAAAAACCTTCTGGAGACCTCTCACCTGTCAGGAAAGGTTTATCATTTTCATCGTAATCATTTGTAATTAATTTTGCAGCGTTTGCATCTGTTCTTGCTAAAATAATTAAAGGTACATCCGCGATATCAGCTGCCAATCTAGCGGCTTTTAAATTTTTTATCATGGTACCAGTTGGAACCAAAACTTTTCCTCCCATATGACCACATTTTTTTTCACTTGCTAATTGATCTTCAAAATGAACACCAGCAGCACCTGCTTTAATAAATTTTTTTGCAAGTTCAAAAACATTTAAAGGTCCGCCAAAACCAGCCTCTCCATCAGCAATGATTGGTAGCATGTAATCAATTCTCTTCTCTTTTTTCATATCACCATCTTTTAATTCCATATGTTGAATCTGATCAGCTCTAATCAATGCGTTATTCATAGATTCTACTAATTTGGGAGCACTATCATAAGGATACAAAGATTGGTCAGGATACATTTCTCCAGCACTATTAGCATCAGCTGCTACTTGCCAACCACTTAAATAAATTGCCTTCAAACCAGCTTTTGCATGTTGAACTGCATGATTACCTGACAAGGATCCTAAAGTATTAACATAATTTTCTGTATTTAATAATTTCCAAAGCTTTGTTGATTGTTGTTTACAAATTGAATATTCAATTTTAATTGAGCCTCTAAGTCTTTCAACCTCTTCGGGAGTATAATCTCTTTTAATCCCTGCAAATCTTTTTAAATCATAAGAAATCTTTTCTGCACTCATTATTGGCCCCTGTAATGTTCAAGTAATTGAAAATGAATGTTAAGAGTTTGAAAATTAGTTTGAGTCGTTAAGTGTCTCAACTAGATCTTTCATTCCACTTGAACCCCAATCACAATGATCATCCCTCATGTAGATACCCCTGCTATTATGTCTAGCAAGGTCTTCATGTCTTATGATTTGAGCCTCATTTTCGTTGTTTTTTAATTTTTCGTCCATGTAAATTTTATAATTTACAAAATTTACAAAATCTATTAAAAAGTATAAAACTGTTGTAAATTAAAGAAAAATCTTGTAAAAATAAATTTACAAAATTTACTAATAGAAAATATGAGTCAATTAAATCTAAAAATAGGACCAAAAATCAAGGCTTTTAGGAGACAGTTAGGGCTTCAAGCTAATAAATTGGCTGAGGATTTAAATATATCTCCTAGTTATCTAAATCTTATTGAGGGTGGAAAAAGAAAAATAGATGGAGATTTACTTTTAAAAATTTGTGAAAAATTGAACATTGAACTTTCTCAATTAACCTCAAAATCAGATATCAATTTAGAAAATACTTTATCAGAAATACTCGATGATAAATTGTTTGAAGATTTAGATATTCTAGGTCCAGAAGTAAAAGATTTAGTTGGGACTAATCCAAAAATTGGTAGGGCCATCGTTAGACTAGGAGATATTTTAAAAAAAAAGGATCATGAAATGATTAATAAAATTGAGACAATATCTGGTAAAATTGTTGATAATAGAAAGAATTCTTTTCCTGGTGAAGTTATTTCAGACTTTTTACAAGACAATAAAAACTATTTTCCAAAATTAGAGGATTTCGCAAATGATGTTTTTGAGAAAGTTCAAAAAAATAATAGGACTAGATATATAGCTCTTTGTGATTATTTAAAATCAGAGTATGACATAACAGTAAAAGATGTTATTCCTGAAGAAAATAAACCTTTCTCAAAGCTCTATAAAAAAAATAAAAAAGAACTACTATTAAGCGATTACAGCTCTTTAGAAACAAAAAAACTACATGCAGCTGCTCAAATAGCCCAAGAAGGTGCTGATAAAGAAATTGAAGAATATTTGTCAAAATTTACTTTTCCATCTGATGAATCTAAAAAATTGACAAAAATTGCTTTATTAAATTACTGCGGTGCTGCAATCTTAATGCCTTATAAACTTTTTCATACAGAATGTAAAAAACTTAAGTATGATTTAGAGTTACTACAAAATACTTTTGCTACGTCTTTTGAACAGGTAGCTCATAGGGTAACGTGTTTACAAGATCCAAAATTACCAGGGATACCTTTTCATTTTTTAAGAGTGGATATGGCTGGGAATATATCAAAAAGATTTTCCTTATCAGGAATAGAAATTCCAAGATATGGTGGTGCTTGTCCACGTTGGAACGTTTATTCAGCTTTGACAAGACCTGGTATTATTCAAGCTGCTGTTAGTAAAATGTCTAATGGTGAAAAGTATGTATGTATAGCTAGAACAGTTGAAAAAGGGATTGGAAGATTTGGACAATCAAAAAGTATTTTGTCTATTGGATTGGGATGTGAAGCAAAATATGCAAAAGAATTTATTTACTCAGAAAATTTAAACATTAATGATAAATCTACAGAAATACCAATAGGTGTGTCATGTAGAACGTGTGATAGATTAGACTGTTCTCAAAGAGCTTTCCCTCCATTACACAAGAAATTCGATGTTGATATTAACGCTAGAGGTGTTTCAGTATATGTTGGAGACAAAAACACATAGTCGATGATTAAATTTATCATACCTGCTATCGCTATATTTTTGTTAGTTCTATTCTGGGATAAGATAAATGATACGATTTATAAAAAATTTAATATTAAGATAAATTACATTGTTGCTACGATTACAGTAGTAGTTTTAGGGGTAATTTTTGCTTTATTATACTTTTAATTAAAATAAATAAAAATTAAAAAATGAAAGAGATTTTTAAAAATGTAAGAAATAAACTAGCAGAGAAATACCTAGATAATAATAGTTTAAAAAACTCAAAAAAATTTAAACCAAGAATTAAAGCTAGAATTCGAAAAAATAAACAAATAATAAATAAAAACATTGATGACTTTTTTGGCTGGGTTAAAGGTGCTGAATTAGTTGAACTTAAAGAATGTAATGTTTCTGAAGATCCAGTTAGACCAGAATTAAGTGTGACTTTCAGAAGAAGTCACGGCAGAAAAATATACGGTGTAAAATACAAAAAAGAAATTCATGCTGTAATGTGCTTCGCTTTTACAAATAAAGTACCAATAAATGTAGAGGAGCTGGATAAATTTAGCCAAGATGCTCATCTACAAAGCACTCACAGAGGTCAAAATGTTGGTCAGATTGCTATTGCTTATACAGTTTGGTCTAAAAAAAAAGGTGGTGGAAAATTGATTGTTAAGGAAGTTTACAAAAAGATTAAAAAATCTAACCATTTAAATAGATTAGTCACGCTCTCTCCTCTAACTGAAATGGCTACAAAATTTCATAGCAAAAATGGTGCGAAACTTTTACAAGTCAATGAAACTACTCAAAATTTTGAGTATGAGATAATAAAAGAATAAAAAATTTTAAATTCATATAAAATGAAAATATATATTATAAATTTTTTATATTTTCTAATTTTAGTTTTAAGTTTAAACAATTTGACATTTGCTATGGAAAAAAAACCTTATCATCATCTCTCTGACGGTACTTTTAGGAATCCTGAAGGCTCACCAAAAAGAGATCCAAATGTGAAATGGTCTTATAAAATTTTTAATCAAGAGAAAAAGAAACTTGATATGACAATTTCTGAAGGTCACGTTTTAGAAAAAAATGAAGTATTAAGAAACTTAGAAAAATATAAAGATAATGATTATATTGCTTGGATTGGTCATGCTACGTTTATCATTAAATTAGGAGATACTACTATTATTACTGATCCAGTTTTTTCGAAGAATGCAGGTCCACTAATATTTGGACCAAAAAGATTTACTGAACCAGCATTGAAATTAAGCGAGATACCTAACATTAATTTATTTTTACTCACCCACAATCATTATGATCATCAAGATATGATGACAATAAGGAGATTTCCTTTCAAGGACTCCAAAGTTTTGGTTCCACTTAAACTAAGCAAATATTTTAAAACTAATGGATATCAAGATATCAATGAGATGGATTGGTATGATGAAATTAATATTAATAAAAATTTGAAAGTTACTTTTCTTCCAGCTGTTCATTGGTCGAAAAGAAGTTTAACAGACACCAACAAAACTTTGTGGGGAAGTTTTTTAATTGAATATAATGGAAAAAAAATATTATTTGCCTGCGATACAGGATATGGAAATATTTATAAAGATTTAGGAAATAAATATGGACCAATTGATTTAACCATAATCAACATTGGCGCATATAATTTTTATCCAATTATGCCTTACAAAGATAAATCTATTTATCATACCAATCCAGAAGAGGCTCTCAAAATTGGAAGAGATTTGAAAAGTAAAAAGGTACTAGGTATGCATTGGGGAACATTTGTATTATCTTTAGAACCAATTATGGAGCCACCAATAAGATTTAAAGATAATGCTGAAAAATATGGATTTAATAAAGAGGATGCACTTATTTTTAAGATTGGTCAAATTTCAAAAATATCAGATATTATTAACTAAAAATTTATGAAAAAGTTTAATTGGAATTATCCTACTTCAATGTGGGTGGGTGAAAATAGAATTAAAGATTTAAGTATAGCTTGTAATAATTTAAATATTAGAAAACCTTTATTGGTGACTGACAAAGGACTTGGACAATCAACTATTATTAAAGATGCTTTGTCACATTTAAAAAGAAATAATTTATCAGCCGAATTATTTCATGATGTGATTGGCAATCCAACAGGTAAAAATGTAAGTGATGGAGTAAAACATTATAAAGAAAAAAATTGTGATGGTGTGATTGCTTTTGGTGGTGGAAGTGGTCTTGATGTAGGAAAAGCAATTGCATTCATGATAGGTCAAACTTTATCACTGTGGGACTTTGAGGATGTTGGTGATAATTGGACTAAAGCTGACTCAAATAAGGTTGCTCCTATTATAGCAGTACCCACTACAGCTGGAACAGGTTCTGAAACGGGGAGAGCATCTGTTATTTTAAATGAAGAGCTAGGAGTTAAAAAAATTATATTTCATCCAAAATTTTTACCCTCCATAGTCATTTTAGATCCAGTTTTAACAAAAGATTTACCAAAAAAAATGACAGCCGCAACAGGCATGGATGCATTAGCTCATAATCTAGAGGCATTTTGTGCCCCAGGTTATCATCCAATGGCTGATGGAATAGCTTTAGAAGGTATGAAATTAATTTTTAAATGGTTACCAGAGGCATACAAAAATGGATCTAACCTTGAGGCCAGAATGAACATGCTTACTGCTGCAAGTATGGGTTCAACTGCATTCCAAAAAGGCCTAGGCGCAATTCATTCTTTGAGCCATCCAGTAAATGCTCTAAATAATCTTCACCATGGTCTTTCAAACGCAATTTTCATGCCGTATGTTTTAACTTTCAACAGAGATGTAATTGAGAGTAAAGTTGCAAAGATCTCAGAATATCTTGAATTAAAAGATAAATCTTTTGACGGTTTTTTAAAATGGATTTTAGATTTAAGAGAAAAATTTGAAATTCCACATACATTATCAAGTGTCATAAATGAAAAAGATTTACAAATTGATCGTTTATCAAAAATGGCTTTAGAGGATCCATCAACGAATGGTAATCCAAAAAAATTGAGCATTGAAGATATGAAAATAATGTATCAACACAGCATGTCTGGTAATTTGTTTTAAATGAAAAATCTTAATATTTTAATAGTTGAAGGAAATTTAAAAGAGGAAAATCAAAATTTTTTAAAAGTAGGTATTCAAACACATACCGAGAGTTTGAAAGATAGTCTTAATGTATTTAATAATAATTATCATTTTGATGTTATTAATCCATCCTCGGATCAAAATTTAGATGAGGTTAAAAATAAACTTCCAAAATATGATGGATTAATTTGGGGTGGAAGTAGTTTGAACATCTACAACAATACACCAGAGATAAAAAGACAAATTGAATTTATGAGAGAATGCCAAAAACAAGTTAAAAATATTTTAGCGATTTGTTGGGGAATGCAAGTTGCAGTAACTGCTGCTGGAGGAGAGGTAAAAAAAGCAGAAAAATCTCATATAGGAATAGCAAATGAGATTATAATTAATAATGAAGGATTAAATAATTCTATTTATAGAAAT
This sequence comes from uncultured Pelagibacteraceae bacterium, assembly GCA_902612225.1. Lineage (GTDB taxonomy): Bacteria > Pseudomonadota > Alphaproteobacteria > Pelagibacterales > Pelagibacteraceae > Pelagibacter. The sequence goes on from CACMCS010000006.1 coordinate 28,466, forward strand.
AAGAATAATAATTTTAACTCTCCAGCGTTTAATTTTGATGAGGTAGTAAAATTACCAACAAACGGAATTTGTTTAGCATCAAATAAAATTAATAAAGTACAAAGTTCATATTTCACAGTTGGAAAATCGAAAATTTATGGGTTACAGTATCATCCTGAAATTACTTATGAGAAAATGATAAGTTTAATTGAGTTTAGGAAAGACAGATTAATTCAAACTAGAAAAGTATTTAGAGATGAGGAAGAAATTAAAAATCACATATTATTTATAAAAAAAGAAATTGCTGTGTCAAATAAGTCTCAAAGAATGATTGAGTTAAAAAATTGGATGGATAGTATAAATTGATTTTAAAATGCTAAGTTATATTTTACCTTTTATAGTTCTAATTTTGATTGTCGTCTTTATTCATGAATATGGTCATTATTACTTTGCTAAAAAATTTGGAGTGGGTGTCACTGATTTCTCTATTGGATTTGGTAAGGAAATTTTTGGTTGGAATGACAAATCTGGTACAAGATGGAAAATATGCTGGATACCTCTAGGAGGATACGTAAAATTTTTTGGAGATAGAAATGTATATTCTCAAGCGGATCATAAAGAAATTTTAGAAAAATATAGTGAAGAGGACCAAAAAAAATTATTTACTCTTAAACCTCTATATCAAAGAAGTTTAATTGTTTTTGGCGGCCCTTTAGCAAACTTTTTATTAGCTCTAGTAATTTTCTTCTCAATCTATACTTTTGTTGGTAAAGATTTTACACCAGCCGTCATCAATGAAGTTCAGAAAGATAGCCCTGCTATGTCTGGAGGATTAAAACAAAATGACATAATTTTAGAAATAGATGGCAACAAAGTTGAAAGCATTATGGATGTCTCTAAATTTATTACTATGTCCACTGATGAAATTATAGATTTTAAAGTGAAACGTTCATATGATGAGCTAATTTTAAAAGTAAAACCTAATATTGTTCCAGGTGAGGATAATTTAGGAAACAAACTTAACAAAAGAATAGTTGGTATAAAATTGGGTGCTTATAATAATGAGATTAATCATGTTAAATTAGGACCTGCACAAGCTATATACCATGCTACTCATGAAGTTTATTTTGTAGGAATCTCCTCCTTAAAATATATTGGTGCAATGATTTTTGGCAAAGCTGATACCTCTCAGCTTGGAGGACCAATAAGGATAGCAAAAATTTCAGGCCAGGTTGCAGAATTTGGTGTTTTGGCATTTATCAGCATGATGGCATATATTTCAATAAGTCTTGGTTTAGTTAATTTGTTTCCAATCCCAATGCTTGATGGGGGACATTTAATGTTTTATGCATTTGAAAAAGTTTTAGGTCGTCCGTTATCTCAAAAAACGCAAGAGGGCTTTTTTCGAATCGGAATATTTTTGTTAATATCTTTGATGTTTTTTACAACTTTTAACGACCTTAAAGACTTAGGATTGTTCAATTAATAATATTTAAATAAGTTTAAAAAACTCAATAAAATCAACATTTTTTTAATCTACACAACATATTGTGTATAACTTTTCTTAATATACTAAAAAAAGTCTTGATTTATCAATACTTTTGACAACAATGAAAGTAACCTAATAAAACCGGAGCTAAAATGAACAAAAAACAACTAGTAGTCAAAATTTCTGGGGCATTAAACCTAAGTAAAGCTGATGCTGAGAGAACTTTTGATACAATTACCAACACAATTTTAGATGCTTTAAAAGCTGACGATTCAGTAAAAATTGCTGGTTTTGGTACTTATAAAGTAGCTAAGAGAAAAGCTAGAGTTGGAAGAAACCCAAGAACAGGAGAACAGATTCAAATTGCTGCGTCTCAAAAAGTTAAGTTTTTACCAGCAAAAGCTTTAAAAGAAGTATTCAATAAATAAGGTCTTTTTACAGCCTTAACGAAACTTTCGTTAAGGCTGTTTCTATATGCAAATACTGCATACCCAATTTTCGTAATCAGCGTTAGTTATTAGCATTTAATAAAATAAAAGAGCTTTCTTTAACAGGGAGGTCGTATGACTAAATTAATAAAAGTAATAAGTGCGCCACTTATTAGTTTAATTTTTTTATTAAACATGAGTAGTGCTGGTATGGCAGATACAACTGTTTCTGCTGAAGTAGGGTTTATATTTAACACCCTATTATTCTTGATTTGTGGGTTCCTAGTAATGTTTATGGCTGCAGGATTCGCAATGTTAGAATCAGGTATGGTTACATCAAAGAGTGTATCCGTAATCTGTGCAAAAAATATAGGTTTATTCTCAATTGCAGGTATAATGTTCTGGCTTGTAGGTTATAACTTAGCTTATGGTATTGATCCAGGTGGGTACATTGGTAAATTTATTCCATGGGCAGATGGTAGTAAAATAGATACAGGTTATTCAGATGGTTCAGATTGGTATTTCCAGATGGTATTCTGTGCAACTACCGTTTCAATCGTATCAGGAACAATGGCTGAAAGAATTAAGTTATGGCCATTCTTTACATTCGCTGCAATTCTATCAGGAATTATATATCCAATCGTAATGGGTTGGCAGTGGGGTGGAGGCTGGTTAGCAGAAGCAGGTTTTTCTGATTTTGCTGGTTCGACTTTAGTACACTCAACTGGTGGTGCAGCTGCTTTAGCTGGTGCAATGATAATTGGTCCAAGACTAGGAAGATTTACTAAGTCTGGAGCTCCAGCGCCAATCAAACCTTTTGCAGCATCATCAATACCATTAGTTACAATTGGAGTATTTATTTTATGGCTAGGTTGGTTTGGATTTAATGGTGGTTCACAATTAGCATTGGGAACGGCTACGGATGCAATCGCTGTATCAAAAATATTCATTAACACATTCCTTGCTGGTGCAGGTGGTGTTATAGGTGCAGCAATTATAACTAGATTGCATTTTGGTAAAACTGACGTAGTTCAAATGTTAAATGGATGTATCGGAGGTTTGGTTGCTGTGACTGCAGAACCATTATTACCATCACCATTTGCTGCAATTTTAATTGGTGCCGTAGGTGGACTAATCGTAGTGTATGGTACTAAACTATTATTCTCTTTGAAAATTGATGATGTAGTTGGTGCTATTCCTGCTCACTTATTTGCTGGAATTTGGGGTACTTTGATTGTACCTGCAACAAATTCTGGTGCAAATTTTAGCACTCAGTTAATTGGTGTATTATCAGTAAACATATTTGTTTTTGTGGTTGCATATATTGCATTTAGCCTCATCAAAGCAACTATTGGTTTAAGATTAAGTAAAGAAGCTGAAACCAAAGGTACTGATGTAACTGAAACTGGTGTAATTGCATACGCAATTCGTGACTAGTTGTTAACAACATGGGGATCCTTCGCTCTCTGTATATTCTCAGCGAATACTCATAGAAGGATCCTCAAACTCTCTCTTAGTTAGTTAAGTAATAAGCCCCTCCCTCAAGGGGCTTATTTATTTTGATCCCACAAATTTTTGTAATTAATAAAAGGTGACAAACCATAACTTGAATTAACATTTGTCAAATGGATAGATAAACTTTTTAAAGGAGATATACAAAACTCATTTTTATATATCTCATTAATATATTTTTCAAAAGGGTCATGGCGATCTTCACAATTTTTTGTAAAATTTTCCCAATATAAGTCTAATAATTTTTTGCTTGTCAAAAAGGTACATAAAGTCTTAGCAATTGTTCTCCAGTGCCTTTTATTTCCTATTAGAATATTTGTTTTTTCATTATTCATATATAGATATGGATAATCTGCAGGGCACATAAAAATATCTTTACCTACTTGAGAAGACACTCTTTCATATGTAGCAATCATCTCTTCCAACATGGTTTCAAAATGAAGATAATCATCTTCAATAAAAAAAATTAGATCTTCACCAATCTCTTTTCCAATCTCAAAACACTGATATAAACTTGCTAAATTAGAGAAGGTTTGATGTGTTTTTTGTTTTTTGATTTTGGCTTCAAATTTTTTTGTGTCCAGAGAAATAATTTCACCATTTACATCTTTTGTTAATTCTTTGATTTTATCTAAATTTTCAATTTTTGAAGAGTCATCTAAAATTATTGTTTTTATTTTTAAATCCAAGTATTTGCTTTGACAATAATTAATAGAGTTTATCAATGATTTTATTGATCGAATTGAATATTCGATTTTTGGTTTTTCGAATAATCTTCTTTTATTTTGATCCCAAACCTCAATTTCTGTATTAACTCTAATAACTATTAGTATTGATTTAACTTTTCTGGTAATTTTTACTTCTCCTAATGGAAGGACTATTGATTTTTTATTTAAAATTGAAAGATCCTCATTCAACTCTCTATTTAATGTAGGAGAAGTAAATTCATTCTGATCTATAATTTCAAAGCCAAAAAATTTACAAATTTTAATGAAAAACTTTTTCATATGTTTTTATTTATGATATAAATATTTACAATATAATGACAATTAAATCATCTCAAACTCTTGTGACAGAAGCTTTAAAAGAGATTAAAACTATATCTACCGAAGAAGCTTTTGAAAAATTTAATAAAAATGAATGTAACCTGATTGATATTAGAGATGTAAGAGAGTTAGAAAGAGAGGGAAGAATAGAAAATTCAAATCATATTCCAAGAGGAATGTTAGAGTTTTGGCTTGATCCAGAGAGCTCATATTTTAAGCAAGGCAAACTTGATTTAAACAAAGAAATGGTTCTATTTTGCGCAGGTGGAATGAGATCAGCTCTTGCAGCAAAATCTTTAAAAGATATGGGATTTAATAAGGTCTCGCATATTGATGGGGGTTTTGGGGCATTGAAACAAAGTAAATTTAAAATTACTTAATTATTCAATTCATCTAAAGCGTATTCAAGTCTATCTTGTCCCCAAAATAAATTATTATTCACAACAAAAGTTGGAGCACCGAAGACATCATTTTGGAAAGCAATGTTTGTTAAATCTTTTAATTCATTTTTAATTTTTTGATCTTCAATGCCTTTTTTAAAATCATTAGGCTTTATATCACATTTTGATAGTATATTTTTTATATTCTCTTCTTTTGAAATATCCTCATTATTTTTCCAATAAGCATCAAAACATAGATCAAAATATTTATCTTTTTTATCACTATTAACAAAAAGATAGCCTCTCATTAGATATAATGAATTAATTGGAAATTTATCATTCCACACAAAGTCAATTTTGCTTTTCTTAGCAATTAAATTGCAATCATTTTTCATATTTTTCATTTTTCTCTCATTAAATGCAGGGGCAGTAATTCCTCCTAAATTGTGAAGTCCACCAAGTAGAATTGCTTTATGATTAAATTTATTCCTAACATTAGAACTGATAATTTTTTTATGAGCTAAAAATGAATAAGGACTAATGAAATCAAAGTAAAAATCGATTTTTTTAGTCATATAAACTTATATTTTTGGCGTAAAAAATTCTAATTAACCAATAAACTATTAATCCGAGAGGTCCAATTAAATATAAAATGATAAGCGGTATCGATAATAAAAATTTATTCATCATAAATTTTTGTGAATCTTTTACAATCCAACCTCCAGTGAATAAATTAATAGATATAAAATGTATCCAGAACATCATAAGAAAATTTTTGTTAGAAAATAATTCTTTTATGTTATCAATCCCTAAATAAAGGCTAAAATTACTGTCAAAATCGTATGAACTTAAATAAGATTTGTACAATAAAAAAATATATGCACCGCTCAATATAATGAATGGAAATATTGAAGTTACGAAATACCTACAGAGGCTAGAAGTTGGAAAAAAAATTAAAATCAACCAAAATGGAAGAACACCTAAATTCACCCAATAATAGAGCATATCTATTGTAAAATAGGTATAAATTTGTTCGATCATTTTAAAATATATTATATTAAATCTTTCTATGATTCCTATAAGAAATAAAAAAAAAACTCTAAAAGTAACTGTCGAGGAGATGAGAAATTTTGCATTTTCTTATGTGGAAAAATATGCTCCATCAAAACAACAGGTTAAAACTTACTTACTAAAAAAATACTTAAAAACTTCAGTGCCAAATATAAAAAAACAGGATGTTACTAATTTGATTGATATTGTTCTCTCAGACTTAGAAAAAAATAAGTTTATTAACGATAAATTTTATTCAGAGAGCAAAGCTAAAAGTATGATTCAAAGAGGTAATTCAATTAATAAAATTAGAAATTACTTAATAGGCAAAGGTATTAATAGTGAATATATAAAAGAAACTGTAAATAAAATTCATGATGATAATTCAGATCAAGATTTTTTTTCTGCAATTAAATTATGTAAAAAAAAAAGAATTGGTCCTGCAAGAATAGAAGATAACAGATCTCTATTTTATAAAAAAGACATATCCCTTTTAGCAAGAAATGGCTTTGATTTTGAGACCTCAAAAAAAGTAATGGAAATTGCAAAAGATGATTTTATAAAAATAGTAAAACTACTTTAACTTATTTTTTTTATTTTCTTTCACTAAAAAGTCAATTTTATTTTTTATATAATTTTTTACAAAGACAAAAACGAGTAAACCAAAAATTGAAACTGAAATGATTATAATTAAAATAATTCTTAGTTGTTCATCCATTATTGAATATTTTTGCTTTTTAAAATTAAACTTGGATTTTTAAAATCTTTTTTTCCATAAAAAATTTCTTGTCCATTGAAATCAGTTACACTTCCGCCAGAGTGTTTCAAAATTGCATGGCCTGCAGCTATATCCCATTCTGATGCTCTTGGTTCTGCAACATAACCATCATACTCTCCAGCTGCAATAACACAAAATTTTAAAGAACTTTTCATTCTTACATATTTTTTAACATTAAGTTTTTTGTATATTTCATTTATTTCTGGTTTGATTTTATTAGAGTAGGATACAAATTTAATCTCGTTTTTATCAAAATTTTTTGAGTTATCTAATTTAATTGGTTCTCCATTAATTAATTCAAAAGAAAAATCATCTCCATAAGAATAAAACATTCTATTTTTTGCAGGAGCATAAATTAATCCAGCAACAGGTTTTTTTTGAATTATTAATCCTGCATTAATCGTAAATTCATCCAGATCATTAATATAATCATAAGTTCCATCGATTGGATCGATTAACCAAAAATTTTCCAGGTTGTTTTTTGATTTATTTTCTGATGTTTCCTCAGATACTATTGGGATATTTGGCGTTAAGCTTAATATTTTTTTACTCAAAATTTTGTTTACTTCTAAGTCTCCATTACTTACAGGTGTATTATCGGATTTTATTTCTTTAGTAAGACCTTTTTTCCTAAGATCTATAGAAATTCTCCCTGCATCTAAAAAAGTTTGAATTAGATTCTCAACAATTTTTTTAATATCACTTTGAGTCATTTATTTTTTTTAATTCTATATTTTCAGAGTTTATTACTTTTTTACCAACATTTTGAAAATTAACAGTAATTTTACCTTTAATTATTGATTGAACTTGTCCTATTCCCCAATCTTTATTTGCTGGATTGAAAACTTTGTCACCTGGTTCAAAATCAAAAATCATTTAATTTAATTTATATTAGAAATAAGTATAAATACCATCAAATGAATAATTATTTAAACTCTATTGGTTTAAAAAAAAATCCATCAGAAACAACGGTTGTTGTTGCAATGTCAGGTGGAGTGGACTCATCTACAGTTGCTGGAATGATGAAAAAAGATGGTTACAAAGTTATTGGTATAACTTTAAAACTTTATGATGATGGTAAAGAGGTTGCTGCATCAAAACAATGCTGCTCAGGTCAGGACATAATGGATGCAAAAAGAGTCGCCCAAAAATTAGATATTGAACACAAAATTCTCTATTACCAAAACAAGTTTAAACAAGGCGTAATTGATAACTTTGTTGATAGTTATTTAAAAGGCGAAACTCCTATTCCTTGTGTACAATGTAATCAAACTGTAAAATTCAAAGATTTATTTGAAGTTGCGAAAGATCTTAAGGCAGATGCATTAATTACTGGTCATTATGTAAAAAGCATTACTGTTGACAATCAAACAAATATGTATCGAGCTATCGATGAAAATAGAGACCAAAGTTATTTTTTATTTAATACTTCTAGAGAACAATTAAATTACTTAAGATTTCCATTAGGAGGCATGCTTAAAGATGAAACAAGATCTATAGCAAAAAAACTAAATCTTAATGTAGCGGATAAGCCAGATAGCCAAGATATTTGTTTCGTACCTAATGGTGACTATGCCTCGGTAATTCAAAAATTTAGACCAGACTCTTTTAAAAAAGGAAATATAAAAAATCTAGATGGAAAAGTGATTGGAGTTCATGATGGAATAATTAATTTTACAATAGGTCAAAGAAAAGGAATTAAAGTTTCAGATAAAGATGCGTTATATGTAATAAAAATAAATGCAGAAAAAAATGAAATCATTGTTGGTCCAAGAGAAAAACTTGGAAAGAAAAATATCGAACTCAATAATTTAAACTTACTGGCAGAAAAAGAAGAATTAAAAAATGATATTTTTGTAAAAGTAAGATCAACAGGTAAACTTTTAAAAGCTAAAGTAAGTTTTAAAGATGATAAAAAAGCATTGGTTGGATTAGACGAATTTGAAAACGGAGTTTCTCCAGGTCAAGCATGTGTTTTTTATAAAAAAGATATTAATGGATACAAACTTTTAGGTGGCGGCTGGATTGGAAGTTAATTTTTTTTCCACATTAAGAAAGATAAATAATAGAAAAAAAGAAGCACTAAAAAATAGTTCCATTCTAAGATATAATCAATCCTAGAACTCAAATCAAAATTTATTAAAATTATTAATACTGAAATAGTAACCAAACATATTAAAATGACAAAAAAAAGTTTTATATAAACTATAGCTGAGAATAGATAATCATTAATTTTACTTTTCAAAAATAAAATTTTTTTTATTAAAAATGCTTGTGCGAAAACTTCAAAAAAAATAAAAAAAATAACAAATGTTCTCCTTAGTTTAGTTAAAACTTCACTTTCAAAAGTCCATCCTAAAAAAAATACATGAAGAAATAAGAAAATTGCGGAAAGAATCCCAAATATAAAAAAATAAAAATTTTTTGATGAGTTGATAAGATTTTTGAAAATTTTATTAAAAAAAATCCAATAAAAAGCCATAAACACAACACTAATATATAAAAGAGGTTTAAAAAAAAGGTTTAATGGAAATCTTTTAACAATGTTACTAATAGATGTCTCTCCATAAAAAAAAGGGTTAACTGGGATACTTGTGCCTAGAGTTGTTTTCTCATTTGAAATTAATTTGTAAACACTTTCAAAAAAAATTGGAAATAATTCATAATAGACTTTAGTTTTTGAATTGAGTATACAATTTGGGTTCAATTCATCTAATAATTCATATTTAACAAAAATCTCTTCATCAAAATTTTTAATATCCTCATCACTAGATATTTTTACATCATTTCCGTTATTATTAGTGTAACTTCCATGGATAGTATTTTGATAACATTGACTTAATTTTTGAAATTTTTCTATGTTTATCTTTCCGCAATAACTATTCTCTTCATTACAAAGTATACTTACTGAACTACCTGGAAGATCTTCCTCAAAATTATAGTTGTAGCCTGGATTAAACTTAAATGATGTTAAGTAGTTGTGAATTAATAAAGACCCTACAAGAGCAATTGCAGGTGTTATAAATAAAAGTAATGCAATTATTCGAAGTTTTCGAATATTATTTTCCATTTTAATTAAGAAGGTTATTTTTTCTTGTTCTTTTTTCTTGCTCTTCTTTTTTTTGAGCCCATTTTTCTTCGGCCTCTATGTTTTTTTGGGTACCCCATTATATCCTTTAGTTATAATTTAATTGAAATTATGTGAGGGATATAGCATTGTCCTTTAAAGTTATCAATTTTTTTATGGTAAAATCATTTAAGACATTTTTAAAACACACTGCGAAAGATTTTCATAATCAGTCGGTAAATCCAGCAGTGGTAAGAGCCTCAACTATAATATTTAAGTCAATGAAGGATATTAGAAAAACACAAATAAAAGCTCAAAAAAATCCAGTTGGTGGTCATTATGATTATGGTAGGCAAGGAACCTCAACTACCTATATTTTACAAAAAATTTTAACTAAGCTCGAAGATAGTTATCATGTATTTACTACTCCTACAGGTTTTGGATCAGTATTTTTAGCTATATTTAGCGTTGTTAGACCCGGTGATGAAATAATTGCTGCGGACCCAGTTTACAGTCCTACGAGAGTTTTAACTCAAGATTTTTTGAAAGAATTCAATATTAAAACAATTTTTTATAATCCACATGATTTAAAAACTTTAGAGAAAAGTATAACAAAAAAAACAAAATTAATTTTTGTTGAAAATCCAGGTAGTAATACTTTTGATTTTCAAGATCTTGGAAAAATTGTTTCAATTTCCAAAAAATACAAAATTTTGACAGCTATAGATAATACTTGGGGTACACCTTACTATCTTAAACCAATAAAACTTGGTTTTGATATGTCTATTGTATCTGCTACTAAATATTACTCTGGTCATTCTGATGTTATGGGTGGAAGTTTGGCAGTTAACAAAAAAGTTTTTCAAAAAGTGAAAACAGCTGAAAAAATAACAGGTTTAAGATTAGGACCTGATGATGCATATTTAATTACTAGAGGTTTGAGAACTTTGGATGTTAGATTAGATAGACATAGAGAAAACGCAAAAAAAATCGCAGCTTTCTTGTCAAAAAATAAGAAGATTAAACTTCTCTATCCATTTAAGAAAAATTCCCTAAATTTTAGAATGTGGAAAAAGTATTATTCCGGTGCCTCAGGATTAATGGGGCTTAAAATAAAATCAAATAATATCAATTCTGTCAGAAAATTTGTAAATTCACTTAAATTATTCGGATATGGTTATAGTTGGGGAGGTTTTGAGAGTTTGGTTTTACATCAAGAATTTAGGGAAACAGGAAATAGAAAATTCATGAATTTATCAAAGAATGAACATTTAGTCAGATTTCATATAGGACTTGAGGATCCAGATGATTTAATTGCTGATATTAAACAAGCATTAAGACATTTGAAATGAGCACAGAAAAATTTTTTCAATCCAGAACAGCATTGATCACATTATTTGCGGCTTGTTTTGTTGTTTTAATTTCTCTTGGTGTACGACAAACCTTTGGTTTGTTTTTTATGGATTTTAATGAAAGTCTCAAAATAAGCAATACAGCATTTGGTTTTGCGATAGGAATGCAGATGTTAATGTGGGGATTAACTGGACCTATTTTTGGTGCTATTGCAGATAAGTATGGTGGTCACATAGCAATTATTTCAGCATTTATTTTTTATGCAGCTGGAATATTCTTTTTATATACAGGACCTAATACAGGAATCTTTTTTCAAATACACATGGGGTTGTTAATTGGAATAGGATTAGGAGGAACTGCCATAAGTATTCCAATGTCTATTGTTGGAAAACACTTTCCTTTATCTTCAAGAACTATTGCAATGAGTTTTGTAACTGCTTTTGGATCGTTTGGTTACTTTTTGTCTCCAATTTTCACAAGTTACTCTCTAAATGAATTTGGATGGAATTATACTTTATTCGTTTTCGGAATGTTTTTAATTGCTGGTTTAGTAGCTGCTTACTTCGTAAGATCTCCATCTGCAACTGAAAATGTAGAAAAAATATCAGACCAATCACTTTCTGAAGCACTCAATGAAGCATTCAAAACAAAAAGTTATATTTTACTTGTATCTGGTTTTTTTGTTTGTGGATTTCATATTACTTTAGTTGGAACTCATGTTCCTAAGTATGTAATAGATAGAGGTCTTGAGGATTGGACTGCTGCAGCTATTTTATCTTTAATTGGGTTATTCAATATTTTTGGCTCTTTATTAAGTGGCTATCTTTCTGCAAAAATGAGTAAAAAAATAATCTTAAGTGCAATCTACTTTTTGCGAGGAGTTTCAATAATATTCTTTATATTTACCCCAGCTAGTAATATTGCAGCATTTATATTTGGAGCAAGTTTTGGGTTCCTCTGGTTATCGACAGTACCGGCTACCAGCGGAATAGTTGCTCATCTTTTTGGAACAAAATATTTAGGCTTGTTATATGGAATAGTTTTTTTGAGTCATCAAATTGGTTCGTTTTTTGGTGCATATCTTGGAGGTTTATTTCACGATACTTATGGGTCATATGACTATGCGTGGTATTTAGCAATTGCTTTATCTGTTTTTGCGGCAATAATTCATTTACCAATAAAAGAAGAACCGGTTTTAAGATTAAAAACAGAATAAATTGAATAGAACAAATCAATTAACAAAACTACATTTATCAGGGAAACCCTATATTATTTATAAATCTCAAAACGGGTTCGATCTTTACACTGATTTTTCCAAAAAAATAATTTTAAATAATAAAAATATTAAAAGTTTTTTAACAAAAAAAAATAAAAAACAATCATCAAATACAGATCTTTTCATTGGTTTTTTTGGATATGAGTTATTAAATAATCTGATTGATGTAAAAGTTCCTAAACAAAAAAATTTTAACTTTCCAAAGGGTATTTTTTATAAACCAGAAAAAAAAATCAAACTCAGTAACAAGTTAAATTATGATTTAAAAAATTTTGAATGTGGAAACTTTAAAATCAATATTAATAGAAAAAATTATACAAAAATATTTAATAAATTTAAGAAAAAGATAAAGAGTGGCGAGACATATCAAATAAAAATTTGCACTAAATATAAAACAAAGTCAAAAATCAATCCGTTAGATTTTTTTTCAAGGTTATCTGATACCAATCTAGCTCCAGAGGCGTTTATGATTAAAGATAATAATTACTCAATTATTAGCTGTTCTCCAGAAACTTTAATTATAAAAAAAAGAAACGACATATATACAAAGCCAATAGCTGGGACTGTAAAAAAAACTAAGCAATTAAACAAAATAAAAGCATTAAATTATTTTAGAAAAAATTTAAAAGAAACCAAAGAGCATAATATGATTGTTGATATGGAAAGAAATGATTTATCAAGAATTTGCAAGATAGGTTCTGTAAAATTGTCTAAACAAAAAATCGTTGAGGAATATAAAGACCTTTTTCATTATGTTAGTTTAATTAAGGGAAAATTAAAAAAAAATATAAATAATTTTGAAATAATTAAGGCAATGATGCCAGGTGGTTCAGTTATTGGGTGTCCAAAGATAAATACGCTTAATCTTTTAAATAATCAGGAAAAAGAAAATAGAAATATTTATACAGGAAGTTTTGGTTACATAAAATTTAACGGCGATATGAGATTTAATATAATTATAAGATCAATTTTAAATTTTAAGAATATATCTGAAATTTCAGTTGCCTCAGGTGTCGTTGTCGATAGTAACGCCAATCATGAGTTTAATGAGAATTTTCTTAAAGCTAAGGCGTTAATAGATTTATTTAAATGATTTATGTAATTGACCATAACGACTCCTTTACTCATAATGTTGTTCATCAATTTGCTTTATTTGATAAAGTTGAGTGTGATAACTATGATAAAGTTAGCGAAAATAAAATTAAGCAAGCATCAACAATAATTTTTTCACCTGGACCGGGTAATCCTAAATATTATCCAATCACTTCAAAAATTTATAAAAAATATAAAGGTAAAAAAAAAATAATAGGTATTTGTTTAGGATTTCAACATATTTTATTTTGTGAGGGTGCAAAAATTGTTGAACAAAAAAAAATTTATCATGGTTTTCAATCAAATGTAAAAGTTATCACTAATAAATCTTTATTCAAAAAAGGAAAAATATTTAAAGTTGGCAGGTATCATTCTTTAAAATTAAAAGAGCCTTTCAAATCTGATAATTTTGAGATAACTATGAGATGTTTAAATTCAAAAGTCGCGATGGCGTTTGAAAATAAAAAGGAAAAAATATATGGATTTCAATTTCACCCAGAATCTTTTTTAACTATCAATGGTAACTTACTTATTAAAAAAATCTTATCAGCTTAAAGACTTAAAACAGATAGAATTCCAAGATCTTTGGGGAGATCATGGAATTTTTACAACGATGTGGATTTTTGGCAAACCAGCAAAAATTTTATTTTTTGATAATCATCTAAAAAATTTAATTTCATCATTAAAAAAATATCAAATAAAAAAAAATTCTTTAAAATCAGATATTTTAAAAATAATTAATAAAAATTTATCCAAAAAGAGGAAATATAATCATCTATTAAGAATTGCCTTAAATAAGAAAATTATTTCAATATCTTTAAGAAAAAGAGTTAAACCAAAATTAAATTTTAATTTAAGGTTAGTAAAATTAAAAAGAGAAAAACCAGAATTTAAAAATCTAAAATACAAAAAGATTTTATCTTATTTATCTAAAATGGATAACTCCCAATCAGATATTGCATTGGTGTCTAATAAAAGATTATTAGAGACTGGAACCTCAAATTTATTATTTGTTAAAGATCAAAAATTCTTTACACCCAAAAAAGATTATTATGAGGGAAATACTTATAAATTTTTTAAAACAAAGATAATAAAAATAATTAAAAAAGATATTTTGCTTAATGAGATAAAAAATTATGATGAAATATTATTAATTGGATCTGGGAAAGGTGTTACTTCAGTAAGGACTATTAATGAACTTAAATGGAAAAGAAAAAACCTTGAAAAATTCAAGTTCCTATCAAAACAATATGATGCAGTTATAAATAAATGCAATTCTTATAAATTTTAAAACATGAAAGATCCAAACAATCCTTGTTTATTTTGTAATGTCAAAAAAAGTGGGTGTGCTCATGAAAATGAGCTGGCATATGCAAGTTATGACTCATATCCAGTTTCAGAACATCATTGTTTAATTATACCTAAAAGGCACATAAAAGATTATTTTGATTTATCTAATGATGAATTGGTTGCCTGTAATGATCTTTTAAAAATTGTAAAAAAAGAAATAATCAATAAAGATCCATTAGTTAAAGGATTTAACCTAGGCACAAATGTAGGAATTGTATCTGGTCAATCTATTTTACATTGTCATTTTCATCTGATTCCCCGAAGAGAAGGAGATGTAGATAATCCTCAGGGTGGAGTACGATCGGTCATTCCAAACAAACAACATTATAAAAGAAATAATTAGCCTGTTATAAAAGACAAATTGACCCTAGTTTGAGGTTGAACTATAAATTCAACTATATATAAAACTGTAAGATTAATTCAAAATTTAACAAAAGGCGAAAATGTTAAGCAACAATCCATTTTCAATTTTATCAGAAACCATTTCACCATTTGCTATGCAATCTTTTATTATTGCAATGGTTTTGTTGATTGCGGTTGGAACTATTATTCAAATGATACATCATAAAAATTTAACTTATTTTTTTAATAACGCAAAAAAAGCAAAACTATCAGCTACAAAAGAACTAGGTGTTGGGGAAAAAGTTTCCGTGATTGCTAAAACAACAGTTGTTGATATTGGTACTACGTCTGAATTAGGTTTTGGTAAAAGAAGACTGGCCCATGTTCTAGGAATGTACGGAACAATTTTATTTTGGGTGTCTTCAGCTGTTTTAGTTTTTTGTTACACAGGTGCTGATAAACCAAGTTCTCAAACTTGGTCATTAATTTGGCATGCAGGAGCAATATTAACTTGCTTGGGCGGCTATTGGTTTTGGTTTTTTTTAAGAGTAGACGTATCAGCGGAAGCTCATCCTTGGTATAGAATCATCAAAGCTGATTTATTTGTTTTAGCTTTACTTGCATGTTCAACTTTTGGGTTAGCATGGTCTTATACTCAATTTAATGGTCAAATGGGATTATCATATTTATTTTTAACTTTATTTGTTGCATCTAACTTAATTTTGTTTGGTGGTGTTTATTGGTCTAAATTTGCCCATATGTTCTATAAACCTGGAGCAGCAATACAAAAAAATCTAGCTGAAGCTGATGGTTCAAGAGACAATCTTCCTCCACCAGCAGATGCCCCTGAGCAATTTGGCTTAGGTATAAAAAGAGAAGAGCCAAAACACTATTAATATGTTATTAAAAAAAGGAGAAAAATAAATTATGTCAACATTTGTATACATGACAAGATGTGATGGTTGTGGACATTGTGTAGATATATGTCCTTCTGACATCATGCACATAGATGAAAATATACGAAGAGCAAAAAACATTGAACCAAATTTTTGCTGGGAATGTTACTCATGCGTTAAAGCATGTCCTAATCATGCAATTGACGTAAGAGGGTACGCTGATTTTGCTCCTATGGGTCACAGTGTGAGAGTTAGAAGAGAAGAAGAAAAAGGAACCATATCTTGGAAAATCAAATTTAGAAATGGAACAGAAAAAAATTTCGTATCCCCAATAACAACAAAACCTTGGGGTAAATTTATTCCTAAACTTGCTGAAGGTGACACTCCTAACCAGGGAGAAATTAATTCACAAAGATTATACAGTGAGCCAGAGGGTTTAAATACTAATAAAGAATTACCATCAGTTCCAAAAGAATCTTTTAAAAAAGGTGTTTATTATTAATGGCTAAGCACAAAACACATTATGAGGAATGTGATGTATTAGTTGTTGGTGGTGGAATGGCTGGCACCGGAGCAACATTCGAGGCCAGACATTGGGGAAGAGATTTAAAAATTATTTGTGTTGAAAAAGCAAATATTGATCGAAGTGGTGCAGTCGCACAAGGTTTATATGCAATCAATTGTTACATGGGTATGCAATGGGATGAAAATCAACCTGAGGACCATGTTAGATATGCCAGAAACGATTTAATGGGAATGGTTAGAGAAGATTTAGGTTATGACATGGCTCGTCATGTAGACTCAACTGTTCACATGTTTGATGAGTGGGGTCTTCCAATGATGAAAAATGAAAAAACTGGAAGATACTTAAGGGAGGGTAAATGGCAAATCATGATACATGGTGAAAGCTATAAGCCAATCGTTGCTGAGGCAGCAAAAAAATCTGCAGATAAAATTTATAATAGAATAATGGTTACTCATTTATTAATGGATGAAGCTCAAGAAAATAGAATTGGTGGAGCTGTTGGATTTAATATGAGAACAGGAGATTTTCATGTATTTAGAGCTAAAGCAGTTATCGTTGCTGCAGGTGGTGCGTCGCATATTTTTAAACCAAGAGCGGTTGGAGAGGGTATGGGAAGAACTTGGTATGCACCATGGAGTAATGGATCTGCATATGCACTACCTATTGCTGCAGGCGCAAAGATGACTCAAATGGAAAATAGAATTGTATTGTGTAGATTTAAAGATGGTTATGGACCTGTTGGAGCATATTTTTTACATTTAAAAACATATACACAAAATGCTAATGGCGAAAATTACGAAAAAAAATGGTACGATCAAACTAAAGAATTAGTTGGTGAATATATTGATCACCATCCAACACCTACTTGTTTAAGAAACCACGCATTTATACAAGAAGTGGCTGCCGGCGGCGGACCGATCCACATGGTAACTAAAGAGGCTTTTCAAGATCCACATTTAGAAACAGTTGGATGGGAAAACTTTTTAGGGATGACAGTTGGACAAGCTGTTGTTTGGGCATCACAAAATATTGATCCAAAGTATACAAATCCTGAATTAACAACATCTGAACCTTACGTTATGGGATCGCATGCAACATGTTCAGGAGCATGGGTTAGTGGACCTGAAGATTTGTCTCCACCAGAATACTTTTGGGGTTATAACAGAATGTTAACAATCGATGGACTTTTTGGTGCAGGAGATACAGTGGGTGGAAGTGCACATAAATTTTCATCAGGATCTTTTACAGAGGGTAGATTAGCAGCAAAAGCAGCAGTAAAATATATTGAAGATAAAAAAGCTGAAGGAATTAATGTTACAGATAAACAATGTGATAATTTTAAAAAAGCTGTCTACAAACCATTAGAAACTTATACAGTTGCGCAAAACGAGATAACTGGAGGAACAGTTTCACCGAGTTATATTTCTCCAATACAAGGATTGCAAAGACTTCAAAAGATTATGGATGAATACGTTGGAGGTATCACTTCAAATTATATGACCAACGGAAATTTACTAAAAAAAGCTTTAGAACTTTTAACTTGGTTACAAGAGGATTTAGAGTACGTTGGTGCAGAAGATTATCATCAATTGATGCGGGCTTGGGAGTTGAAACACAGAGCTTTGACATCACAATGTGTTACTGAGCATACTTTGTTTAGGGAAGAAACTCGTTGGCCAGGTTATTATTATAGAGGAGATCATATGAAATTAGATGATGAAAATTGGCATTGTTTGACAGTTTCAAGAAGAGATCCTAAAACTGGTAAATTTACTCTAGAAAAAGTTCCGGTTTATCACATTGTTGATGAAAAAGAGAAAAAGAAGGCCTCATAATTTATTTTAAGAACATTTATGGATCTTTTATCAAAGTCAGATGAAGAGATTTTTAAAATTGGAAAACCCTTTTGGGAAAACCTAGTACGAGCCTCAAATATGAAGGATTATGGAGGTTTTACCAAAGACTTTTCAACACAAATGCTATTTGGAGCAAATGAAGTTGAGCTAGGTAAACAATGGGCAAACAATAAAATTATCACAAATCTAGAAGAAACCTACAAGCCCTTTGGAACTTTAAGACGTGGTGACCACATAACAGTATTAATCAAACAGACTAACAAGGAAATACCCGGGGAGTTCCTTGGAAGGTTGGTACTTGGGGTTGAGGATGATGAGATTAAAATTTTTGGAGCTACAATTTATTAATTATAGTTTGACAATTTTTTTACTGGGTGTATTCAGGGATTTAGATGCATCTTTCAAATTTAAAAATTCTAAATATCATAGCTAATAAAAAATCAACTTTTATTAAAACTGGAATTTTTTCAGCTATAGCTGCATGTTGGGGTGTTATCTTAGTTGGAACTTTTATTACTTTTAAATAAGTAATATTTTAAGTTTTTATATTTGATGGACGTATTTTTACCTATAGCTCAAGTCTTTATTAATCCAGTAGAAATACTTTTAATAAGTGCGATTGTTGGTGTTCTTTCAGGTTTGTTTGGAGTAGGGGGTGGTTTTTTAATGACACCTTTTTTAATCTTTATGGGTGTTCCTCCAGCTTATGCAGTAGCAAATGAGGCCAACAATATCCTAGCAACTTCTGTATCTGGATCTACCACTCATTGGTTAAAAAATACTTTAGATTATAAAATGGGATTAATGATAGTAATTGGTGGAACAATAGGAACTGTATTAGGTATTTTTACTTTCACTTATTTTAAAGATATTGGAAAAATAGATACAGTAATTTCTTTAGCCTATATGTACATTCTTGCAATAATTGGGACACTGATGTTGGTGGAAAGTTTGGGTGAAATTGATAAAGCCAAAAAAAATATAGTAGAGAAGAAAAAATTACATGTACATTACTGGATCCATGGACTTCCTTTTAGGATGAGATTTCCTAAATCTAAATTATATGAAAGTATATTTACACCTATAGTAATTGGATTAATCGTTGGTTTTATTGCGGCTATCATGGGTATCGGCGGTGCATTCATTTTAGTGCCCGCAATGATTTACATTATTAAGATGCCTACAAAATTAGTGCCTGGAACCTCATTGTTTGTGACTATTTTTGTGAGTGTGATTGTTACATTTCTTCATTCAATTAATTATGGGTCAATTGATTTAATGTTAGTTTTAATGTTAGTTGTGGGATCAATAGTAGGAGTTCAAGTAGGCCAGAAGCTTGGGGAGCAGATTGAAAGCTCTGGATTAAAAGCTTTGTTAGCAATTTTACTATTAATAGTCGGGATTGTAATAGCTTACGATACTTTTTTTGCTGAGGAGATTAAGAAAGGAGTCACATCCGTAACTTCACCAGATTTAAATTTCTTCTCAAAGTTTATTAAGGAGTTTTCAGAAGATATGCCATTCTTCTATGGATTATTTTCAATCCTGTTTGCTGTTATTTTAGGAATAGGAGCTGCATTTATTAGAAGATCGATTTCAAAATTTAGAGTAAAATATTTTAAAAAGACAGTTAAACAATCTAAATAAAAAATTTTACATAGATTTCAATTGTTAAAATACTCACAATTCCTACAGTCAACATTGATGTAAATCCAACAATAAAAGGTTTATAACCCATATTTCTAATATCTTTTAAATTTGTAGATAAGCCTATAGCTGCCATAGCCATAGTCAAAAAAATTTTAGAAGAAGATTTAATTGAATTAATTAAATCAATCCAATTATTATTAGTTAAAAAAACTTCATCACCTACATTTCTTAAAATTATCATTCCAACAAAACCCAAAACAAAATATGGAAATATACTTAAAATAGAGTAACCTCTTTCTTTTGTTTGACCTCTATTGTAAAGAAAAGCAAAAAGAGGAATCATAACAATTAAAAAAGTATTTCTTATGAGCTTTGTAACCGTTGCAATAGTTAAAGTCTCAGGACTATTAAACTGTTGTTCGTATATTAATCCTGCTGCAGCTACTTGTGAGGTTTCATGTATGGCAGTTCCTAAAAAGAGACCTGCAAATAATGAGTTTCCTTCAAAATTGAAATTTGCAAAGTAGGGGTATAACAACATTGATAGTATTCCGAATAAAGTAATGTTAGCAATTGCATAAGAAATTTCACTTTTATTAGCTTTTATTACTGGTGCAGTTGCCATGATCGCTGTAGTGCCACAAACAGTGCTACCAATTGATATTAAGTAGGCCATCCTTGTTGGTATTTGGAGCTTTTTAATTATGAGCTTTATTACTATTAAAACACTAACTATACAAATTACTATTAATGGAATTGCAATTTTTCCAAATTCTAAAAATGCAAAAGGTTTTAATTGTATTCCTAAGCAGATAATTCCAAGTTTTAAAATATAGTCTCTACTAAAATCTAATCCTTTTTGAAAACTTTCTCGAATTTTAAAAAAATTTCCAAAAAAAATTCCTAGTAGAATAGCTATCATCGCTGTAGAGATTGGGCTTTTGCTATATCCTAAAAGTTCAATACCAATAATATTGTTGAAACCTTGAGAAAGAGAATAAAGAATAAATGCAAGTATAATACCTGGTATTAACACCAAGTAATCTTTTAAGAGCATTTTTATAAAGTGATTATGCGCTTCTATAAAGTTTAGTCATAACAAATTCCTTATGACCCAAAGCTTCTGCACAAGTTAATCTTCCATTAGCAACTCTAAGAGTTGTCTCAATAAGTTTATCTCCCGCCTCTGATAAATTCATTTCTCTTGAAAGAATTTTTGATACATCGCAATCAATGTGTTCACCCATACTTTTAACAGTTAATGGATTAGCAGTTAATTTAACGACTGGTTCTATTGGATTTCCAACAATATTACCTTGCCCAGTTGGAAACAGATGAATATTAAATCCTGCTGCTGCTTGTAGTGTTACACACTCTGCTGCAGCTGAAGAAGTATCCATAAAGTATAATCCTTTACCTTTCTTTGGTTCTTCTGCTGGCTCTAAAACATCTATAAATTTACAATCACCAATTTTTTGAAAATTTCCGAACGCTTTTTCTTCAATAGTCGTTAAGCCTCCAGCAATGTTTCCAGCAGTTGGTTGACTTTCCGATAAATCATTCGTTGCTTCTTTTAGAATAAAATCATTATATGCGCTCCAAGTTTTCATAAATTTATCCGAAGCCTCTTTTGTTGCACCTCTAGTTGCACAAACTTTTTCAGCACCAGTTAGTTCTGAAGTTTCACCAAAACATAAATGAACACCAAGTGGCTCAAGTTTATCCATTAAGTTTCCAACTGTAGGATTTGATGCAAGACCTGATGTGGTATCTGACTCTCCACATTTTACTGAAATCCATAAATCACTTATCGGACACTCCTCTCTTTGTTTCTCTGAAGCCCACATGACAAATTCTTGTGCTTTTTTGGATGCCTTCATCACTGTTCCAATATCACCTGTTCGTTCAATATGAAAACCATCCACAGGTTTTCCAGTTTTTGCTATTCCATCTACAATTCTTTTAGTCCATTTTGGTTCAATACCAATTACAATCACAGCAGCAACGTTTGGATTGCTTCCTGTACCTATCATTGTTCTAAAGTGTAATTCTAAATCTGCTCCAAATTGTAATCGTCCATATGAATGAGGTAATGCGATAGTTCCTTTTATATTGTTTGCGACTGCTTCTGCGCAAGCATTTGAAATATCATCTACTGGTAAAATAATTACGTGATTTCTAGTGCCCGCTCTTCCATTTTCTCTTTTGTAACCTAAAAAACTTTTTGGAATTTCCATCAATTTACCACTTTTTTGTTTTTACGTTATGAACATGTACATGCTCACCTTTTTTTATGGATTTGACAACTTTTCCTATGTCGTGACCATATTTTAAAATTGTGTCACCTTCTTTTAAGTCCGTCATAGCAATTTTATGACCCAATGGTATTTCATCCATTGATTGAATATCTGTAGAGCTATCATCCTCCATAATCCAGCATTTACAGTCTTGTTTTGGTGTTATTTTTTCGATTACTACAACCCCTACATTATCCTTTTTATCGTGAATTATGATGTCAGTAGCCATTATATCGTGTCGATTTGTTTGTTTGAATTTTCAAAAATCTTATATATTAATCGCGACAATTAAGAAATAGTTTTATAAAAAAATTATTACATTTGCTAGATTAGAAAGGTTCTATTAATGACGAAAATGACAACAGAGGAAGCTTTTGTAAAAGTTTTACAAATGCACGGCATCGAACATGCTTTTGGAATAATAGGTTCAGCATTCATGCCTATCTCTGATATTTTTCCTGATGCAGGTATTACTTTTTGGGACGTAGCTCATGAAACAAATGGTGGATTAATCGCTGATGGTTATACAAGATCTACAGGTAAAATGTCTATGGTCATTGCACAAAATGGGCCAGGTATCACTGGATTAGTAACCCCAATTAAAACTGCTTACTGGAACCATACACCATTATTATTAGTTACACCTCAGGCAGCAAATAAGACCATGGGTCAAGGAGGTTTTCAAGAAGTAGAGCAAATGAATTTATTTAAAGATATGGTTTGTTACCAAGAAGAGGTTAGAGATCCATCAAGAATGGCTGAAGTTTTAAATAGAGTAATTGAAAAAGCAATAAGAGGATCAGCGCCGGCGCAAATTAATGTTCCAAGAGATTATTGGACGCAAGTTATCGATATTGAATTACCACCAATAGTAAGATTAGAAAGACAAGGTGGAGGAGCAGATGCTATAGATAAAGCTGCAAAACTTTTATCAAATGCAAAGTTTCCAGTTATTTTATCTGGTGCAGGAGTTGTAATTGGTGGTGCAATTGAAGAGACAAAAAAACTTGCAGAAAAATTAGACTCTCCAGTTTGTTCTGGTTATCAGCACAATGATAGTTTTCCAGGAAGTCATCCGTTAGCTGTAGGACCTTTAGGATATAATGGGTCAAAAGCTGCTATGGAATTAATATCAAAAGCAGATGTTGTTTTAGCTTTAGGAACAAGATTAAATCCGTTTTCGACACTTCCAGGGTATGGCATAGATTATTGGCCTAAGAAAGCTAGCATAATCCAAGTTGATATCAATCCTGATAGAATTGGTTTAACTAAAAAAGTTACTGTTGGAATAAGTGGAGATGCAAAATTAGTTGCTCAACAAATATTTGATAAATTATCACCTAATGCAGGTGATACAGATAGACAAAAAAGAAAAGATTTAATTCATCAAACAAAATCTGCATGGTTACAAAAACTATCAAGTTTAGATCATGAAGAGGATGATGAAGGAACAGTTTGGAATAAAGAGGCAAGAGAGAGAGATAAAGATAGAATGTCACCAAGACAAGCTTGGAGAGCAATACAAGCGGGAATGCCAGACGATGTAATTATATCTAGTGATATTGGAAATAATTGTGCAATTGGAAATGCTTACCCAACTTTTGAAAAACCAAGAAAATATTTAGCACCAGGTTTATTTGGTCCTTGTGGCTATGGTTTTCCATCAATTCTCGGAGCAAAAATTGGATGTCCCGATACACCTGTAATTGGTTTTGCGGGAGACGGAGCTTTTGGAATTAGTATGAATGAGATGAGTTCTTGCGCTCGTGAGGAGTGGCCAGCAATTACAATGGTTATTTTTAGAAATTATCAATGGGGTGCAGAAAAAAGAAATACAACACTTTGGTTCGATAATAATTTTGTTGGAACAGAACTAGATCCAGAATTGAGTTTTGCAAAAGTTGCTGATGCGTGTGGTTTAAAAGGAGTTACTGCTAAAACTATGGAAGAAACTACGGCAGCAATCAAACAATCTTGTGAAGATCAAAAGAAAGGTATCACTACATTTATAGAAGTAATTTTAAACCAAGAACTTGGTGAACCATTTAGAAGAGATGCAATGAAAAAGCCTGTAAGGGTGGCTGGTATAAAAAAAGAGGATATGAAAAAGCAGCCTTCTTTGAATTCTTAATGTAAATCCATAGGCCAGTTATCTTTACCATTATATCGATCTAACTCTTTTTTTGTTATTGGCCTGAACAAAACCCAAGCAATAACAATTACTAAAGATAATAATATTAATGTTTTCACTTTTATTTTATTATTGTCTTAACAGAACCGAGCTTATCGATTTTACCTTGATAAAGACCTTTACCTATCGGAACAACTCCTACAGTTGAGCCAGTAAATACATAAAAATTTTTATTCAAATTAACTTTATCTTTTTTTAATTTATTTAAAACAAACCTTAATGAGTTTAAAGGATTAATAAAAACAGCACTAGTATTACCATTAATATTTTGCTTTGTTTTTTGGTTTGAAATATTTGTTTTTAAATTTCCAATATTAATTTTTTTAAATTTTTTCTTTTGACCTATCAAAAATTTTACATTAGCTCCAAAATCACTACATAAATCTCCAAATGAAGTTATTCCCTTTTTTCTTTGTCTATAACCAACGATTTCGATACAAGGTGCCATATGAGAAATAAATTTCGAAATATTCTTCGTCGTAATTGCACCCTTTGAATAAAAAAAAGATCTTTTAATCAGATAGCAAACCTCTAACTCAATGCCGAAAGTTGTTTTACTTATCTTGACACTTTTACCACTTTTTAAAAAATTATTTTTATAAACGGAAGCATAAAATGGCTCTTTCTCTTTTAACTTTTTCATCACTGGAATTCCAGTTCCCCCAGCTTTGTAACCAATTATAGGTTTTTTAACTTTACTCTCACAAAGCATTCTAAATTTGTTTGCCTCAGTCAGTTTTTTTGTAAATCTTCTAGGTAATGGTGCGATAATTTTATTTTTAAGAAAAGCTTTTACTAATTTATCTGAAGTTCTTTCTATTAATGTGCTCATATTTTTGAATTATTTCTTTTATTTAATTAATAAACTATATTTTATGATCCAAAGTTTATCAAACTAAAACCAGCAATAAAGAAGACTATCAACCAAACCAAACCTTTTATTAAAAAAAAAGTAAATCCTCCAACTAGAATATATTTACCCCATTTACTCTTTGACAATAAATTTTTAAGCCTAGTCATCATTTAAATAAAATTTGCTAATTCAATAAAGACATTGGATCAAGTCTAGTTTGAAACCAATTTACCCTAAAATCTAGATGAGGGCCTGTAGATCTACCTGTTGATCCAACTGTACCAATGATATCTCCTTGATTAATTTGGTCACCAACAGATACCATCACATTTTCTAGATGAGAGTAAATTGTTGAAATCCCGTGTCCATGATCCATTATAATTGTACCACCAGTATAATAAAGATCATCCTCGGCCATTGTTACAACTCCAGAGGCTGATGATTTAATCATTGTTCCTTTTTTTGCTGCTATATCAATTCCATAGTGAGGCCACTTTGGTTTACCATTTAAAATTCTCTGACTTCCGTAAACACCACTAATAATTCCTTTTACAGGCATAATAAATTGGTTTTTAAAAAAAGGTAGATCAGAATTGATAGCTCTAGCTTTTCCAATTCTGTTGTTTTCTTCTTTTATTCTTTTGTAAACTGACTCAGGTGGTGTAACTTTACTTTCTTCTAAGCCATCTATTCTCTGAATGTTATATTTTCTTTTAAGAACTTTTTTAATTATTTTTTCACTTTTTCCTTTTGTTATTTTAGTAATAGTTAAATCAAATTTTCTATCTCTATCAATACCAAAAGCAAAATAACCATCTTTAGAAACTTTCACTTCTTTTTTATCTATAATTATTTTAGAAGAGGGATCAGTTATTCCTATGATGTAATGACCCTGTAAAAATTTTCCTTTAAATTCTATAGCATTTGAATAAGTTGAAATAAAAAAGATTATCAAAAAAAATAATCTTGGTATTATTTTGCAGTCCATCCGCCATCAACTAATAAAGAGGTTCCAGTAATCATTGACGCTGCATCAGATGCAAGAAATACAGCTGCACTTGCTACATCTGAAAGTTCAGCAAATTTTCCCAATGGAATATTACCCAAAACCTCTTTTTTAAACTTTTTACTTTTCAAAAATTTACTTGTCATTGGAGTAACAACAAAAGTTGGGCAAACAGTATTTACCCTTATGTTATATTTAGCTAGATCAATCGACATTCCTTTTGTTAAGCCTTCTAAGCCAAATTTTGTCATATTATAAACACTTCTAATAGGACCACCAACATGTCCCATTTGAGAAGACATATTTACAATCGCGCCGCCAATTTTTTTTCTATTTTTTAACTTAATCATTTTTAAAGCACATAATTGAGCAAGATTAAAAGTTGCCATTGTGTTTATCTTAACCAAATACTCCATATTTTTTGTTTTAACTTTGGTAAAATGTTCTGGAATATTATTGCCTGCATTGTTAATCAGTATGTCTATTTTTGACTGTTTATTGATTATCTCTTTAATTTGATTGTAATTTGTGATGTCACATACATAAGATTTACATTTAGACTTTAATTTTTTTATCTTCTTTGAAACTTCATCTAAATCTTTTTTTGTTCTACTTATGATTATCAAATTTGCACCAGATTCAGCAAGCGCTATAGCACATGCTCTACCAAGACCTTTTCCAGCTCCAGTCACT
>CACMCS010000007.1:0-43076 GCA_902612225.1 uncultured Pelagibacteraceae bacterium
AGTGTGAGACGTACAAACTTTGGTGAGTTTTTTAATGTAAAATCAAAACCAAATCCAAATGACTTAGCTTACACTTCTTTACCTTTGGCTCCTCATACTGATAATCCATATAGAAATCCTGTGCCATGTATTCAAATGCTTCATTGTATAGAAAATGAAGTTACTGGAGGTTTATCAACTCTAGTTGATGGATATACTGTTTCTGAGAAACTAAAAAAAGATTTTCCAGAATATTATAAAATTTTAACTGAGGTAAAGATACGTTTTCAATTTATTGATGAAAGTGTGATTTTAGAGGATTGGGCTGAAATGATCCAGTTAGATGAAAACAGTAATTTCAAACAAGTACGTTTTAGTCCAAGATTAGATTTTGTCCCATTAATTGATAAAGAAAAACTAGAATTATTTTATTCTGCAAGAAAAAAAATATCTGAACTTTATAATTCAAAAAATTATAGAATAGAATTTAAGCTTCTTCCAGGGGATCTGTTAATGATGGATAACTATAGGTTGTTGCATGGCAGAACCACTTATGATGCTAATGAGGGAAATCGTTTTCTTCAGGGATGTTATATTGATTATGATAGCACTGAGGGAAGGCTTAAACATTTAAAAAGAAAATTTAATTATTAGGATAAATTTTCTATCTGTTTCTCAGCCTCTCTTATTGATTTTTCATAATCTAGGGACATTTGATCAGCACTTACTACCTCTACCTTTTCTATGCCAAAAAAATTTAAAATAAACTTCAACCAAGGAGTTAGAAAATCCTCATTGCTATTTAGCTTTGTCCCACCCGAAGTAATTACTAAATAAGCTTTCTTATTTTTTAATAACCCTTCCCTTCTTCCATTGGGTTTAAATCTAAAAGTTTCCCCTACTCTTGCTGCAAGATCTGACCAGGCTTTTAAAGTTGCTGGAGGTCCATAATTATAAATTGGAGTAGAAATGATTATAATATCACTCTCTTTCAATTCTTTTACAAGTGTATCTGAAAGTTTGAACATTTTTTTATGGGTCTCTGTTTGATCTTTTGGATCTATTTTCATCCCTGACTCTGTTAAATTAGACACAAAAACCATTTCATCATTTAGATCTCTATAAATAACTTCATCATCAGGTTTTTTTATTTTATCTAAAAGTTTTTTTGCTAAAGCTCTTGAAGTTGAACCATCTTTTCTAGCACTAGAGTCTATTTGATAAATTTTCATAATTTAATTTACCCAAAATTTTGTAAGAATGGAAAAATATTTAGTAAATAATATCCCAAAGCTTGCAATTGATTGGTTAATATCAAAATACCAGTAATTAATAGAATTATTCCACCTATTTTTGACACTAAATTAATATTCTTTCTAAAATTTTTTGAAAAAATAAGGAACCTTTGTATTAAATAACCTGATAAAATAAACGGAATAGCTAATCCAATAGAATAAAAAGATAACAACAATATTCCTTGGCTTAAACTTTCCTCAGTTGCAGCTAAAACTAAAATAGATCCTAAAATAGGCCCAATACATGGTGTCCAACCAAATGCAAATGCCATTCCTATTAATATTGGGCTAAATACACTTTTGTTAATATTTGTTTGAATTCTCTTTTCATAATTTAAAAATTTTAAATTTATTATTCCAATTATATGAAGCGATAAGACTATTATTATTAATCCTGCAGCTATTCTTAACTCATAAGAATTTTCTAAAAAAATTTGTCCTAGAAAAGTTGAAGCAGCTCCAAAAGTTATAAAGACTAAAGAAAAACCAACTGTAAATAGAATAATTGGAAATAAATTGATATTCTTTTTATCAACAAGCTCATTTATAGAACTTCCAGAAATATAAGAAATATAACCAGGTATGAGTGGTAAAACACATGGTGATAAAAAACTTATCAATCCAGCTCCAAATGCGATAATTAATTCAATCATTATTTTTCTTTAACAACTTTCAATTTTTGTTCACCAAGATTATCTACTCTTAAAATCATTTCATCACCATCTTTTAAATAATCAGGTGGTGTCATCCCCATTCCTACTCCAGCAGGTGTACCTGTTGTTATAATATCCCCTGGCATAAGAGTTATAAATTGACTGATATGTGAAATTAAGAAATTAAAATTAAAAATCATTAAACTGGTATTTCCAGTTTGTCTTCTTTTTCCATTAAGATCTAATGATAAATTTAAATTAAATAAATTATCAATTTCATCATTTGTAACCAAATAGGGACCCAATGGACCAAAGGTGTCTCCAGATTTTCCTTTTACCCATTGACCACCTCTATCTTTTTGCCATTCTCTTTCACTTATATCGTTGCAAATACAATAAGCTAATACATGTTTTTGAGCTTCATCCTCTTTAACATATTTAGCTTTGCTTCCAATAACCATTGCAATTTCAACTTCGTGATCTAAAGACTTTGAATTTTTTGGTATTACAATATTGTCATTTGGACCAATAATACAATTTGGGGATTTATTAAAAACAATTGGCTCTTTTGGAGCATCAGAATTTGTTTCCTCTGCATGAGCCTTATAATTTAAACCTATTGCAATAAAATTTGCTGGTTTAATTACACAGGGTCCAATTCTGTGCTTCCCTTCAATCAATGGGAGTGAATTTAAATCTAGTTTTTTTATTTTGTCTAAATTTTCAAAATTTAAATTCTCTGGTGTAAAATCAGTTATAATATTCGAAAGGTTTCGAATATTATTTTGATTATCAATAATTGCAGGTATTTCCTTGCCATGCTCACCAACCCTTAAAAGTTTCATCAATTAACCTTTAATACCAAGATGAGTATATTTAATGTTTAGATAATCTTTTATTGCCATTGACCCACCTTCACGTCCATAACCACTTTGTTTAATTCCCCCAAAAGGTGCTTCAGCAATAGCAACCATAGGTGTGTTAACAGCGACTGAACCTGTTTCTAATTGTTCTGACGCAAGATGTGCTGTCTCCATTGAGTTGGTGCATACATAACTACACAAACCAAGCTCATGATTATTAGCTCTTTTAATTACATCATCAAAAGATTTAAATGATAACATTGGAACCAATGGCCCAAAAGGCTCTTTTTTCATTATCGTAAAATCATCTTTTACGTCATCAAATATTGTTGGTTCATAATAAAAACCTTTATTAAACCCAGAGGGTCTTTTTCCACCTAGTAAAACTTTTGCACCTTCTTCTTTAGTTTTTTCAACTAATTCCTCTATTTCGTTTAGCCTCTTTTTTGTGGTTAATGGACCTAATTGAGTTGAAGGATCCATACCGTCACCTATTTTCAATTTTTTTGTTTTCTCGATAAATAAATTTACAAATTCATCCTTTTTTCTCTCGTGAATATAAAATCTGTTAGGCGATATACAAACTTGACCATTGTTTCTAAATTTAGCAGCAATTGCCATATCAGCTGCTTTTTTTACATCAGCATCATCAAATACAATAAAAGGCGAATGACCTGACAACTCCATTGTTACTCTTTGAACTTTATCTGCAGCTTGTTTCAATATGAGCTTTCCAACTCTCGATGATCCAGTTATAGAAATTTTTTTAACTATATCTGAAGCTATCAATTGTTGAGCGATACTTGGTGGATCACCTGATAAAAGATTCACTACGCCTGGTGGGACACCGCATTCTCTACATATATCAACCATCTCCATTACAATTCCTGGAGTTATTACATCGGGTTTAACTATAACAGAACACCCAGCCGCTAATGCAGTTGAAATTTTTCTAGCAGATAATACTGCAGGAAAATTCCAAGGTGTTAATGCTGCAACAACACCAACTGGTTGATAGTAAACATGTACTCTTGTATCCTCAAATCTACTTTCAACAGTTTGTCCATAAATTCTTTTTGTTTCTTCGGCATTCCATTCAAAAATATCTGCAGCACCTCCTACTTCACCTTTAGCCTCTGCGAAAGGTTTTCCAACTTCTAATGTCATCCATTTAGCAAGCACATCTTGTTTCTCTCTCATTTTGTCTGCTATTCTTCTGATGATGTAAGATCTTTGCCAAGGAGCAGTTTTTTTCCAGACTTCTAATCCTTTTGCAGCAGACTTTAATGCTCTATCGACATCCTCAGGCGTAGCTTTAGAGGCTTTTCCCAAAACTTCTTCATTTGCTGGATTAATTACTTCGTAAGTTCCTCCATCTGATGATTTTTGCCATTGACCGTTGATAAATTGTCCAAATTTTTCGTACATAAATTCAATTTAGCATTACTATAAGTTGTGTCTACTATGTAATTTTTACACATTAATTATCTCTGATTAGATGATACTCTTATTAAAAAAAGGAGTTCAAGATGAAAGCATATATAATGGGTAATTACACTGAAAAAGCTTTTCAGGGTTTTTTAAAAGATCCAACAAGTGATAGAAAAGCTGTTGTAGAACAATTAACAAAAGCTATGGGTGGAACAATGCATAGCATGGATATCGTTAGAGGTTCTTATGATTTTGTAGTTGTTACTGACGTTCCAAGTTTTGATGATTTTGCAGCAATTAAATTAGTTGTTGAAGCATCTGGAGCTGTAAGAAATTTGACAATGCTTGAGGCAATTGATTTTACAAAAGCTACAACAAAAGCTAGTAAAATTGGTTACAAAGCCCCAGGTCAATAATCTTTTGGTATAACTTCCGGCTGCGGACTGGAAGTTATATTAATTTTTTTTTTAATTTGGAAGAAAATTTAAGATTCTCGTTATTAAATTTTGAAGAATGTTTTTGGATGTAATCATCCATAATTTTTACTTTTTCATCTTCAAATTCAGAAACTTTTCTACTATTTAAATCAACATATAAAGCGAGAACTTCTATTGTTGATGCGAGAAACTTTTTTTCTTTATGAACCATTTCCATTTTATATTGCAGTCTTTTTTTGTCGTGATCAAAATAAACTAAATTAACGTCAACCTCATCATCAACTTTGAGCTCTTGATTGTAGGTAATATTTGATTCTACTATCATAGTGCTTTTGCCAGTTGTTTTTGCTGAGTGCTCTCCCATTTTGAATATATTATTTAAAGTGTCTGCTCCATATTTATCAAAGATCAAAAGATAATATGATACGTTCATATGATCATTATAATCTATCCAATCTTTAATGATTTTTTGAGAGCTCAGAAAGACCGACATTAAATGTTTCTGTACGTTTTATTAATGATTTGGATTTTCGTTATCCACTACAAGGCATATTTCAGATTTTGTTAAAAATCTTCTTCCCGTTCCATTGTCTAATGAAAACATACCTCCAATTCCTTTCACAGCATCTATTGTAAGGTCTGTATGTTTCCACTTTTCATATTGATCACCATTCATATAAAAAGGAACTCCACCAATTTCTCCCAACTTTATATCATTATCACCTAAAGGGAATTCTCCTTCTTGAAAACACATTGGTGCACTTCCATCACAACAACCTCCTGATTGGTGAAACATCAATTTTTCCCCGTATTTCTTTTTTAATTCAGACAGTAAGTTTAATGCCGAATGTGTTGCAGATACTTTCATATTTTTTCTCTGGCCCATGATTTCGAATCATGGACCAGTATATATTATTTGATTAAAAGAAGCCTAATTTTTTCTCAGCATAAGAAACATGAAGATTCTTATTCTGTCTGTAATGATTAAGCATCATTTTGTGAGTTTCTCTTCCGACCCCAGATTGTTTGTAACCACCAAATGGAGAGTGAGCTGGATAAGCGTGATAGCAATTAGTCCATACTATCCCTGCTTGTATTGCTCTACCCATTCTGTGAGCTATATTACCATTTCTAGTCCATACAGCTGCGCCTAAACCATAAAGAGTGTCATTAGCAATTTTCAATGCCTCTGCTTCATCTTTAAATTTAATCACAGATACAACAGGTCCAAAGATCTCTTCTTGAGAAATTCGCATGCTGTTATTAGCTTCAAAAATAGTTGGTTGAATATAATTACCTTTTTCCAATCCACTATTAAGTTTAGCAGCACTTCCTCCTGTAAGAACCTTAGCACCTTCTTTTTTACCAAGCTCAAGATAAGATTTAATCTTCTCCATTTGCTCTACAGATGCTTGAGCTCCAATCATAGTTTCCATTTTTAAAGGATTATCTTGAACAACAGCTTTTGTTCTTGCAATAGCTCTTTCCATGAATTTATCATAGATAGACTCTTGTATCAAAGCTCTACTTGGACAAGTACAAACCTCACCTTGGTTAAGATTGAACATTACAAAACCCTCAATACACTTATCAAAGAAATCATCATCTTTTTCCATGATGTCTTCAAAGAAAATATTAGGGGATTTTCCACCTAACTCTAGAGTAATTGGAATAATGTTTTGTGCAGCGTACTGCATAATCAATCTTCCAGTTGTCGTTTCACCAGTAAAGGCAACTTTAGCAACTCTTTTGGATGATGCTAAAGGTTTACCTGCTTCTAGTCCAAAACCACTTACAATGTTAACTACTCCTGGAGGTAATAAATCTCCAATAAGTTCCATCATCACCATAATAGAAGCTGGTGTTTGCTCAGCTGGTTTTAATACTGAACAGTTTCCTGCAGCAAGAGCTGGTGCTAATTTCCATGTTGCCATTAATAATGGAAAATTCCATGGAACTATCTGACCAACAACTCCTAGTGGTTCATGAAAATTGTATGAGTATTGATTGTTAGCAATTTCAGCAATTGATCCTTCTTCTGCTCTAATCACACCAGCAAAATATCTCCAATGATCAATGACCAAAGGTAAATCTGCTGCCATACATTCTCTTATAGGTTTTCCGTTATCTAAACATTCAGCTGTAGCTAATAAGTTTAGATTCTTCTCTAAAACATCAGCAATCTTATACAATATATTAGATCTAGTTGTGATGTCTGTTTTTCCCCATTCAGGGAAAGCTGCGTGAGCTGCATCCAATGCTGCTTCAACGTCTTGTTCATTCGATCGTGCTACTGAACAGATTTTCTCATTTGATATCGGGCTAACATTATCAAAATATTTGCCTGATTTAGGTTCTACAAACTTTCCATTTATGTAGTTTCCATACTTAGCTTTAAATGGAAATTTAACCTTTAAATGAGAAGTATCTAATACAGATGACACTTTCATAGCTTCTGCACTCATTTTTTTTACTCCTCTTGTTTTTTTTGTTATTTTAAGCTTATTATTTTTTCTAGATTTTTTAGAACGCTTCTTAGTCGCAGACTTTTTTGTCTTAACTTTTTTATTCGTTCTTATTTTTTTTCTAGAAGATTTAACCAATTTAGTTTTTCTTTTATTGGTTTTTGGCTTAGCTTTTTTCTTACTTTTAGTAGCCATAACTAATTAAACTCGTAATATTAGCCTGTGTCTATTTCTTAAAATTTTATTTACTACCTGCAATTGAAGAAACACAACATCTTGTGGTAAAATTTTGAGTGATTAATATTTTTTTTACTATAAGTAGTCCTTAATTATGGACCAAAATTTCTTTAATAAAGTCAGAATTTTAGATGGTGGTATGGGCCAGGAACTTCTTGCGAGAGGCATGGAGCCTAATGGTACTTTATGGAGTGCTAACGCTTTACTTCAAGAAAAATACCACCAGCTTTTATTAGATACTCATTTAGATTTTATTAAAGCAGGTGCAGAAGTAATTGTCACTACAACTTTTACAACAAGAAAATCCCGTTTAAGGGATAATAATGTTTTTGATAAATATGAATATCTCAATAAAAAAGCTGGAGAAATTGCTCAAAAAGCAAAAAAAAATTATCCTAATGTTTTAGTAGCTGGTGGTTTGCCTCCACAAAACTTAACTTATGAAGCAGATAACAGTGCTGATGATGAGATGAGAGAAAATTTTAATAGTCAAGCAAAGCTATTAAATCCTTATATTGATTTTTTTTATTTTGATGTCTTAAGCAGTATTAGAGAATTTAAAATTGCTATTGAAAGTATAAAAGAATTTAACAAACCCTATTTATTAGGTGCACATATTTCTGAAGGAAATCATCTACCTAGTGGTGAAAAAATTACAAAAATCATAAATGACATAGAACATTATAAATTAATGGGAATCATATTATCTTGTGTTTCACCTGAAAATTTTGAACTCAATCTTGAAGAAATAAAAAATTTAGGAATCCCATTTGGATTTAAATTGAATGCTTTTATAAAAACAAGTTCAAAACCTAATTATAACGATGCATATAAAAAACATAAAACTGGAAATCCGAATGAATTCCTTGGGGTAAGGAAAGATTTAACCCCAGAAAAAATGCTAGAATTTGCAAAAAAATTCAAAGATGCAGGAGCTACAATTATTGGTGGTTGTTGTGAAACTACACCTTTGCATATTAAAGCTTTTTCTATGCTTAAGTAGTTTTTTTGTAATCAGCTTTTCTTACAAAATAAATTCCAACTGAAACAGCGATTAAAGAAATTAATACTTTTGTGGTAATTAATTCTTTTAAAAATATATAACTTAAAATTGTTCCAAAAATTGGAATTAGATATGACACTTGTGATTGGAAAATTAAACCATTATTAACTAAAATTCTAAATCGTAACAACCAAGCAATACCTGTTGAAACTAGACCTAAATAAATAACAGAAATTGTCGAGTCTAATCTTGGTGTTAAATTCCAAGGCTGTTCTATAAAACTGACGAGTGGTATCAAAATAATTGTAGCCCAAATTAATATAGATCCTGTTACATTTTCATTTTTTTTCTTACTAATTTTTAAAGTTAGAACACCACCAATTACATAACAAGTTGAGCCTAAAAGAATTAATAGAGCAGATAGAAAATTATTTTCATCGATCAATAAATTATCTGAAAATAAATAAAGTATTCCAGAAAACCCTATTAAAATTCCAAATGTTTTAATAAAATTAAACTTTTCATTTGTTGTATAAAAATGGCCTAGAACAGTTGAGCTTAAAGGTGTAGTTGACATTAAAATTGCTGCTAAGTTGCTTTGAACAGATTGAACTCCATAAGCAATCAAATAAAAAGGTGCTACTAAATTTATAAACCCAATCATAGCAAACCAATGCCAGTCTTTTGAGAATGCTTCTATTTTTATATTTTTGTAATAACAAAGTAATAAAACTGGAATGGCTCCAAAAAAAACTCTTAAAAATGCAATGGTAACTGGACCATATGAGTATGTTGCAATTTTAATATTAAAAAAGGCAGAAGCCCAAATTAATGCAAGCAAAATTAACAAAAGGTAATCTGTAATTTTAGCTTGTCTCATTCAGTAATCTCCTCAGTAACTCCATTTGTAATTTTTTTTAAATTCGTAAAATCTATTTTAAATACACAGTTTGGATGACCAGCAGCAGCAAACAGTAAGTTAAATCTACTTAAAGATTTATCTATTAAAATTTCAATCTTTTTTAAATGACCAATAGGTGAAACTCCTCCAATTGTGTAACCTGTGATATTTTTTACATCTTCGGCTGAAGCCATTGATGCATCCTTTATTTTAAGTGCCTTCTTAATCCTGTTTAATGACGCCCTTTTATCGCCTGCAACCAAGCATAAAGTGAAACTATTCTCAGTTTTAAATAGTAAACTTTTTACAATTGCTCCTACCTCACAACCTAAAGATGAAGCTGCCTCAAGGGCAGTCCTGGCAGAGGTTTCAAGAACTATTATATTTTGAGATTCATCATAATCCCTAAGGATTTTTTCAACTCTTTGGACTGGCTCTTTGTCTAATAAACTCATTATTCAACTTTTAATTGTTAGTCAATTTGCACATTACCTATTAAACTTATGTAAAAAATGCATAGGTGATATCAATTAAAAGAGCATTATCTATCAGTCTTTTTTTGTTATTACAACGCCCAGTATTATAAAGGAGAGATTATGAGTTCAAGTGATGTATTAAAGACTATTAAAGATAAAGATATTGAATACGTAGATCTAAGATTTACTGATCCTAGAGGTAAACTTCAACATGTAACCATGGATGCCAAAATGGTGGATGAAGATATGTTGAACGAAGGAATTTTTTTTGACGGTTCCTCTATAGCTGGCTGGAAAGCTATTAATGAGTCTGACATGATCCTTAAGCCAGATAATTCTAGAGCGATCGTAGATCCATTCACATCTCATAATACTTTAAATCTTTTTTGCGATGTTTTAGATGCAATTAAAAAGGATCCTTATGAAAGAGATCCTAGAGGGACAGCTAAAAAAGCTGAGGCTTATTTAAAAAGTTCAGGAATTGGAGATAAAGCATTTTTTGGTCCTGAAGCTGAATTTTTTGTTTTTGATGACGTAAGATTCAAAAATGACATGAATGAAACCGGATTTAAAATAGATAGTAAGGAAGGTCCTTACAATTCAGGAAGAGAATACGAAAATGGTAACATGGGTCATAGACCAGGAATTAAAGGTGGTTATTTCCCGGTTCCGCCTGTTGATAGTGAACAAGATATGAGGAGTGAATATCTAAAAGCTATGAAGGAAATGGGAATTAAAGTTGAAAAACACCACCACGAAGTTGCACCTAGTCAACACGAACTTGGAATGTATTTTGGAACTCTTGTGGATCAAGCGGATAACTTACAGCTTTATAAATATGCTGTTCACATGGTTTCTAACTCGTTTGGTAAGACAGCTACTTTTATGCCAAAACCAGTTAAAGGTGACAATGGTTCAGGTATGCACGTTCACCAATCGATTTGGAAAGGTGATACTGCATTATTTTCTGGTGACAAATATGCGGGCTTATCTGATACAGCATTACACTATATAGGTGGAATTTTAAAACATGCAAAAGCAATAAATGCTTTTTCTAATGCTACGACGAATAGTTACAAAAGACTAATTCCAGGATTTGAAGCTCCAGTTTTATTAGCTTATTCAGCTAGAAACAGATCAGCATCTTGCAGAATTCCAATTACTTTAAGTAAAAAAGCAGCTAGATGTGAAATTAGATTTGGTGATGCTGCTGGTAATCCATATTTAACTTTCTCTGCAATGTTAATGGCTGGTTTAGATGGAATTAAGAATAAAATTGATCCAGGTAAATCATTTGATAAAGATCTTTATGCTTTATCAGAGGATGAAGTTAAGAAAATTCCAACTGTTTGTGGATCTTTAAGAGAAGCAATGGAAAGTCTTGATAAAGACAGAGATTTCTTAAAACAAGGGAATGTATTTACTGATGATCAAATAGATGCTTATATTGCATTAAAGTTTGAAGAAATACACAATTTTGAACACACACCTCATCCGATAGAGTTTGAGATGTATTACAGTTGTTAATTTTTATTGTCTGGTTTTAGCAATTTTGTTTTTGCCAGAACCTTTTTTAACAATGTAATCAAGTGTTCCATTTGCTCCAGTATCGACAGATTTTATAAGAGATCTTAAAAAAGTTTTTCTCTTTTCTTTTCTGTCCTCGCTGTTTTGCAAATTTCTGATTTCAAAGACGTTCATAGGTAGATATTATCAATCTATGCGTTTATTGCAACTCTGGTATGTTCAAAATGGGATTATACTTTAAAAGACTCTCCGCAACCACAACGCTCGGTTTCATTGGGATTATTGAAGACAAATGATGATGAAAAATCCTCCCTTTTATAATCCATCTCAGTGCCTAGAAGATACATAACTGCCGCCGAATCAATATAAACTTTTACTCCTTTATCCTCGATCAACTCATCATTAGGATTTACCTCTTTTGAATATTCCATTACGTATGACATACCTGCACAACCACCTGATTTTACAGAAACTCTTACACCTATCGCATTTTTTTCAGCGTTAGACATTATTTCTTTAATTCTTAAAGCTGCATTATCACTTAATTTAATAATAGGGTTCATTATAAGTTTAGCTCCAATTTCGCTGCATCTGACATCATATCTTTATTCCAAGGAGGATCCCACACCAATTCAAGATTTACATCATCTATTCCCTCTACTTGCATTGCACCCTCTTTTACCTCTTTTGGTAAACTTTCTGCAACGGGACAATTCGGTGTAGTTAGTGTCATCTTAATTTCAGCCTTACGACCATTTACCTGTATATCATAAATTAAACCAAGTTCATATATGTTCACTGGTAATTCAGGATCATAAATTTTTCTAATTTCCTCAATTATTTTGTTTTTTACATCCATAATTAATTTTCTGTGGTTATTTCTTTACCATCATTTTCCATTGCAGATACCAAAGTGTGCCATGATAAGGTAGCACATTTCAC
Organism: uncultured Pelagibacteraceae bacterium; assembly: GCA_902612225.1. Lineage (GTDB taxonomy): Bacteria > Pseudomonadota > Alphaproteobacteria > Pelagibacterales > Pelagibacteraceae > Pelagibacter. The sequence goes on from CACMCS010000007.1 coordinate 12,210, forward strand.
TCTCATTGGATATTGTTTAACACCTGATAAACACATCAATTTCGTTTTATCGTCCTCTTTTAAAATATTATTTTTAAGTTCAGGATTTTCTTTAATCATTCCTAAAAAATCCTCAATTATTTCTTTAGCTTCATTATCACTTTTGCCTTTAATCAAATCAGTCATTATTGAAGCTGATGCCATTGATATTGCACATCCACTTCCTTCAAAAGAAATATCCTCTACTTTTCTTTGGTCATTTAATTTGAGATATACATGTACATTATCTCCACATAATGGATTATTGCCTTTTGCATCTTTATTAAAGTTTTCTGTTTTCCCTAAATTTCGAGGGTTCTTACCATGCTCTAAAATTATTTCTTGATATAATTCTTTTAAGTTCATTTTAAATCAAAAATTTTTTTACAATTATTAATACCTTCATTTAGTTTATCCAAATCATCTTTGGTATTATAAACTCCTAATGATGCTCGCGCACTTGCGGGTATACCTAATTTGTCATGAAGTATTTGACAACAATGATGACCTGCTCTTATAGCAACTCCAGTTTCATCCAGAATAGTTGCAATGTCATGTGGATGAACACCTTCTACAGTAAAAGATAGAACTCCACCTCGCTCTTTTGGATTTCCAATTAGCTTCACAGAATTATTCTTTTTTAAAATTTCTTGGCCGTATTCTATTAATTCTTTTTCATGTTTAATAATATTATCAATTCCAATACTTTCTAAAAATTTTATTGATTGATCAAACGCGATGACTTGAGCTGTAGCCATTGTTCCAGCTTCATATTTATTTGGAAGTTCACCATAAGATATTCTATCTTTTTTAACTTCATTTATCATTCCCCCACCTCCTTGATATGGTGGAAGTTGCTCTAACCATTTCTTTTTTCCATACAAAACTCCAAGTCCTGTCGGGCCGTACATTTTATGACATGATATTGCATAAAAATCACAATCCAGGTCTTGCATATCTAATTTTAAATGAGGTCCTCCCTGACATCCATCTACTACAACAACTATGCCCTTTGAATGTGCTAATTGGGTTATCTCTTTGATTGGTAAAACTGCACCAGTGACATTGGATAAATGAGTTATTGCTATTACTTTAGTTTTATCTGTAATTTCTTTTTCTATATTTTCGATTGGAATATCTCCGTCTTCATTGATCTCTGCAAACTTTATTTTTATATTTTTGGATTTTCTTAAAAAATGCCATGGGACATAATTTGAGTGATGTTCTAGCTCTGTGATTAAAATTTCGTCATTTGGCTCCAAGATCGCTTGACCTAAAGTGTTAGCGACCAAATTTAAAGCCTCTGTAGCACCTTTAGTAAATACAATTTCATTTTTATCTTTCGCATTTATATACTTTTGAACAGAAGTTCTTGTATTTTCATATAAATTAGTAGCTGCAACAGCTAAATAATGTATGCTTCTACCCACATTTGAAAACTGTTTAGAGTAAAAATCATTTATTCTATCTAAAACCACCTTGGGTTTTTGAGATGAATTAGCGCTATCTAGGTAAACTAAATCGTTGTTCTGAATTTTTTCATCAAAAATCGGAAACTCTTTTCTAATGTTATTTATGTTCATTGTTTTAATCCAATAATATTTGTAATTAAGTTTTTTATTTCTACGTCTGTAATCTTTTCAACAACGTCCATTAAAAAACCATTGATCAGAAGTTCTTTTGACTGTTGATAATTCAAACCACGAGACATTAAGTAAAAAATTGAATTTTCATCTAAGCTGCCAGATGCTGATCCGTGAGAACATTTTACATCATCAGCATAAATTTCTAATTCTGGTTTTGCATTAAACTCTGATGTCTCATCAAGCAGTATTGCTTTACTCAATTGATATCCATCAGTTTTTTGAGCTTTTGAGTTTACAAATATTCTTCCTTGATATGCAGATTTTGTATTTTTTCCAAGAACACTTTTTATAAGCTGATAACTTTTTGTGTTTTCCACTAAATGATTTATTGTAGTTCTAATTTCGTGTTGTTGATTTTCCTTTAAGGAAAAAATGCCATTAATAAATGCTGATGAATACTCACCATTTAAATTACAATTAATCTCATTTTTAAAATAATCTGAACCAGCAGATAATATAAATGTTTCTGAAACACTATTATTATTCTGTTCAATATTGTTAAAAGAGTATTTTAAATTATTATTAATAAATTTATCAATTTTATAGTTTTTAAGTATTGAGTCTTTTTCTAAATTGAAGTTGTAAAAAATATTAATAAAGTTTTTCGCTATGTTATTAGAAAAATAATCAATAAGCTTTAAACAACTATTTTCACCTAATTCAAAATCTAATCTCAAATTGATATTAGTTGACTTTATTTCATCATTTATTGAATGATAAATTATCAAAGGTTTTTTTAGAGAATAATTTTTTTTAATTAAAATTTTAAAAACTTTATCAGTAAATGCACTATTCAAATCAATTAATGAATTTTCATAATTAAATGATATATCTTTTTTAGTTTCATCAATAATTTCAATTTTATTTTGGTCTTCAAATTTAAAATCAATCTTTTCGATCCTTCCATTTATAAAAATAATTTTATTATGCTCCAAACCATCAACAAAAATTGATGGATCAATTTTATTAGATTGTGAATAATCATTGAAATAACTTAAATTGCTAATATTCTTTTTAATGATCTGGCTAATATCTAAAAATTTCCACTCTTCTTGCTTTCTATTTGGAAAACCCTTTTTTATGAAATTATTTAAAAAATTTTTTTTAAACTGGATTTCTTCATTAGAAAATTTTGAAGTTTTTACTAATTTATCAAAGTCTGACTGTAATTGCTCGTTCATTTAATTAAAACTTTCGTATCCTTTTTTTTCTAATTCGATTGCTAATTCTGGACCACCAGATCTTATTATCTTTCCATTCATTAAAACGTGAACAAAATCAGGTTTAATGTAATCTAATAATCTTTGATAATGAGTTATTATTAAAAAAGAATTATCCTTATTTCTTAAAGTATTAACTCCATCTGCTACTATTTTAAGCGCATCTATGTCTAGGCCCGAGTCTGTCTCATCTAAAATGGATAATTTTGGGGCCAACATAGACATTTGCAGAATTTCATTCTTCTTTTTTTCTCCACCTGAAAACCCAACATTTAATTGTCTATTAAGTTTTTCTTCATCAAATTTTAATTCTTTAGCTTTTTCTTTAACAAGTTTTAAAAATTCAATCGCATCTAATTCTTTTTCACCTCGTGCTTTTCTAATTGCATTTAAAGATGTTTTTAAAAAGATATTTGTATTAACTCCAGGAATTTCTAATGGATATTGGAAAGCCAAAAATATTCCTTTGTGCGCTCTTTCTTCGGTTTCAAGATCAAATAAATTTTTATTTTCAAATAAGATTTCGCCTGATACCTGGTATCCTTTTTTTCCTGACAGAATATTAGATAATGTACTTTTTCCTGATCCATTTGGGCCCATAATTGCATGAACTTCACCAGGATTTATATTCAATGAAAAACCCTTTAAAATTGATTTATTTTCAACATTTGCATTTAAGTTACTTATTTTAAGCATTAACCAACACTCCCCTCTAAGCTAATACCTACAAGTTTCTGGGCTTCAACTGCAAACTCCATTGGTAATTGTTGTAATACTTCTTTACAAAAACCATTAACAATTAATCCCACAGCCTCCTCAGGGTTAAGTCCTCTTTGTTGGCAATAATGTAATTGTGCCTCACTTATTTTTGATGTCGTAGCTTCATGAGCAATATTGGAGTCAAAATTTTTATTTTTGATATATGGAACTGTATGTGCACCACATTTATTTCCCATTAATAAAGAGTCACATTGTGTATAATTACTAGAGTTTTTAGCTTTTGGATTAATATCTACTAAACCTCTATAAGTCATATCAGAAAATCCGGCACTTATCCCTTTTGAAATAATTTTACTTTTAGTATTTTTTCCTAAATGAATCATCTTTGTTCCAGTGTCTGCCTTTTGATGATTATTGGTAATTGCTATAGAATAAAACTCACCAATTGAATTATCACCTTTTAAAATACAGCTTGGGTATTTCCAAGTTATAGCTGAACCTGTTTCAACTTGAGTCCAAGAAATCTTAGAATTATTCCCTTTGCACAATCCTCTTTTAGTTACAAAGTTGTAAATTCCTCCTTTGCCATTTTCATCACCAGGATACCAATTTTGCACTGTTGAATATTTTATTTCCGCATCGTCTAAAGCAATCAATTCAACATTTGCAGCATGTAATTGATTTTCATCTCTCATGGGAGCGGTGCATCCTTCAAGGTAGCTCACGTAACTTCCTTTATCAGCAATAATTAATGTTCTTTCAAACTGTCCTGTCTCTGATGCATTAATTCTGAAATAAGTTGATAGTTCCATAGGACACTTAACACCCTCAGGAATATAGACGAATGAACCATCTGTAAAAACAGCAGAGTTTAGCGTGGCAAAAAAATGATCAGTTACTGGTATAACTGTGCCTAAATATTTTTTTACAAGATCAGGGTGTTTTTGAATTACCTCTGACATTGAACAAAAAATTATTCCATGTTTAGTCAGTTCACCTTTAAAAGTAGTAGCAACTGAGACAGAGTCGAATACGGCATCTACAGCAATCCCATTTAATCTTGCTTGCTCTTGTAATGGAATTCCAAGTTTTTTATATGTCTCCAAGAGTTTAGGATCAAGTTCATCTAAACTTTTTGGCTTATCCTTCATGCTTTTTGGTGCTGAATAATAATATAAATCTTGATAATCAATTTTTGGATATTTTGGTTTTTGCCAGTTAGGCTCTTTTAAAAGTTTTAATCGTTCATAAGCCTTTAATCTAAATTCTAACATCCATTTTGGTTCTTTTTTAATATTAGAAATAAACTTGATCACATCCTCATTTAAGCCTTTTGGGGCTTTAATATTTTCAATATCAGTAGTGAAACCGTATTTATAATCTTTTAATTTTTCTATATCTTTTTCTCTAGTATCCATTTTTAAATTCTTCTCTCGGTGTTATCTTGAACAAGATCTTCTAGACTCTTTTTTTCAAAAAAATCATTAATATGATTTTCAAGTTCATCCCATAAGTTATGAGTTAAACATTTTGTAGGTTTACCGTTACAGCCTTTTTTGGAATCTTTTTTACATTGAACAGTTTTAACTTTTTCATCAACAGCATCAAAAATGTTTGTAAGTTTGATCTCTTTAGCTTTTTTATTTAAAACGTAGCCACCTTGATTTCCTCTAACACTTTGAACAATCTCTTTTTTTTTAAGTTTAGAAAAAATTTGCTCTAAGTAATCAAGCGAAATACCTTGTCTAAGCGAAATGTCTCTTAGAGATACCGGGTTAATATTGTTAAATCTTGCCAGATCCACTAAAGCCATTACCGCATATCTGCCTTTTGATGTTAATTTCATAAAACCTTTATTTTACAGGGGTATATATAAACCCGACTAAAATAGTCAAGTATCTAACTAAAAAAAACACTAACATTTTGTCACGTACATGTGTTAAACGTAATTTTTTTTTGAGAATAATTATCAATATCAATTATGGATAATAAAATTTTAGAAATATTCATTCCTGGTCCTGCGGGGAGACTCGAAGCGAAATATTTTAAAAGTAAAAAAAGTACTTCACCTATCGCTTTAGTATTACAACCTCATCCTCAATATGGAGGAACAATGAATAATAAAGTTGTTGTAGAAACTTTTCATGCTTTTATGGAGAATGATTTTTCTGTATGTCGAGTAAACTTTAGAGGTGTTGGTAAAAGTGACGGAGAATTTGATAATGGACAAGGAGAATTAGCAGATGCTGCAGCTGCACTAGATTGGTTAGAAAGAGAAAATTTTGACAATTCACAATGTTGGGTATCAGGATTTTCTTTTGGTTCTTTAATTGCAATGCAGTTATTAATGAGAAGACCTGAGATAAATAGATTTATTGCAATTTCACCTCAACCTAATGTTTATGATTTTTCTTTTTTATCACCTTGTCCATCATCTGGTTTAATGATTTATGGAAAAAAAGATGAATTAGTGCCTTTTGAATTTATTAAAGATTTAGATAACAAACTTAGTGCACAAAAGGGGATTAAAGTAGAATTTCAAACTATATCTGAAGCAAATCATTTTTTTACAAAAAGTGAGTCTGAATTAAATAAATGTTTGAATAAGTATATTAAAAAAGAAACTGCGCTTTATTAAAAGTTTTGTAAAATATCACCACCTGAAATAGCTTTTTTACTTCTTGTAGTGCTTGGAAATGAGATTGGTAATTTTAAATATGATCTTATAGCTAGATATGCAAACGCTTGGGACTCGATAAAATTACCATCAAAATTATAATCATCTATATCTTTTATAATTATATTCTTGTTTACCAAATAATTTTCAATCGATTGCATCAAAGATTTATTTTTTCTTCCTCCTCCGCAAATTATATAATGATGTGGATTAATATTATTTTGTTTATCTATTTTTCTCAAACCATCAGCAATCAAATATGCAGTAAATTTTGTTAAAGTCGCGCACCCGTCCTCAAATGACAAACCTTTTACAAATGATGTATCAAAATCTTTTACATCCATCGAAGTTTCGTAAGATTTAAACTCAAAGTTATCTATTGCTTGATTTAAAATTAGATCATCAACTTTTCCGATATTTGCATACTTTCCATCTTTATCAAATTTTAGATCTTTATTATTTCTTACCCAGTCATCTATCAAACAGTTTCCTGGTCCTATATCATAAGCAAAAAAGTTTATAGAGTTATTGAGATCCTCCTTGATTTGAGTAATATTTGTAATACCTCCAATATTAATAATGTTAATTGGCAATTTAAGTTTAAAATTTTTTTGGATAATTTTTGAAATCAAACTATGAAATATTGGTGTAAGTGGAGCACCCTGGCCTCCGTGATTCAAATCATTTTGTCTAAAATTATTGATAACAATTTTTTTAAATAAACTAGATAAAAGTCTTCCATCACCTAATTGCTTTGAAATTTGAATTTTTGGGTCATGAAACACTGTTTGACCGTGGAAACCTATTAAATCAATATCTTCATTAATATCTCCAATTACTTCGTTAATTAAATGACTGTTGAATAATGTAAATTTTTTTTCTACATCATTAATCTCTTTAGAATGAGTTTTTAAATCTTTAAAATTACTAATTTTATCTCTTAAACTAATTAATTGCTTGTAAAGTCCTTCATCAAACTCTTTATAAATATCATAAATACTGGAAAATTGATAATTACCATCAGATTTTATAACAGACAAATCCACTCCATCCATTGATGTACCACTCATCAAACCTATTGAGGTGAATATCTTTTTTTTCATTATTATTTTTTTTTAACAAAATTTGTATATTGTAGAATTATACGCTTATGAATAAATTTTTAAAAGAATTTAAAGACAGAGGCTATTTTTATCAATGTACTGATGAAAATGAGTTATCTTCTTTATTAGATAAAAAAAAGATTAAAGCCTACATTGGCTTTGATTGTACAGCTGAAAGTTTACATGTTGGAAGTCTTCTACAAATTATGTGTTTACGAATGCTCCAAAAACATGGACACCAACCAATTGTATTGTTAGGCGGAGGAACCACAAGAATTGGAGACCCATCTGGTAAAGATAAAACACGAAAAATTTTAAGTGAAGGCGAAATTGAAAAAAATTCTAAAAATATTGAAAGAATTTTAAAAAAATTTTTAGATACAAGTGATAAAAATGTAAAACCAATATTTGTTAATAATTATGAGTGGCTTAAAGATTTAAATTATATCTCTTTTTTGAGAGATATTGGAAAACATTTTACGATAAATAAAATGTTAACATTTGAAAGTGTAAAAACAAGATTGGATAGAGAACAATCTCTGAGTTACATGGAATTTAATTATATGATTTTACAAGCTTACGATTTTTTAGAACTTAATAAAAAAGAAAATTGTGCATTGCAAATCGGTGGATCTGATCAATGGGGTAATATCGTGAATGGTGTAGATTTAGTAAAAAGATATTCTAATCAACAAACATATGGTTTAACTACTCCTTTAATCACGTTAGCGTCAGGTGCTAAAATGGGAAAAACTGAAAATGGAGCAATATGGTTAGATGAAAAATTTTTCTCACCATACGATTATTGGCAATTTTGGAGAAATATAGATGATAGAGATGTATCGAAATTCATGAAATTTTTCACAGATTTAAGTATTGATGAAATAGAAAAAATTGAAGAAAAAAATATCAATGAACAAAAAATTGTTTTAGCAAATCAAACCACTTCTATGCTTCATGGTGAACAAGAAGCAAAAAAAAGTGAAGAAACAGCAAAAAAAACTTTTTCGGAAAATTCAATTGGCTCTGCATTACCTTCTATTGCAATTAAAAAAAATCAATTGAATGACAAGTTAACTATTATTGATCTAATAATTCTTTCAAAGTTAGAAAAATCTAAAAGCGAGATAAGAAGATTAATTAAAGGTAGTGGTGTAAAAATTAATAATCAAGTTATCAATGATGAAAAACTAATAATCAGTGAAAAATTATTTGAAAATGACACAATTAAACTATCCTTGGGGAAAAAAAGACATATCAAAGTTGAAATAAGCTAATTTTTTTTTATTTTTTCAAGAGTTCTAGTAATGAATCTTGGTGTAAGCGTTTTAACAGGATTTACAGTTGTTTTTAATTTTTTTGGTGGACCTTTAATTTTAAAGCTTACACCAAAAACACCTTCTCCAACTTTCTTTCCAACTAAAATATCTCCGAGAAGAGGGATTGATGATATAGTTCTATTAATTGTAGTTGCTGGTACCAATGTTCCTCTGAGACTAATTAAATCATCACTTTCGACGTACCCTTCCATTAATAAAGAAATTGCTGGGCCGATGGCATATAGTTCTTCTATTTTCATCAAATCATCCTTGTTTGAAAATTTCATCTCAAAATCTGTAAATCTTATTCCCTCACCAGTTAATAGGTCAGCGATACCTTGAAGAGATGCTAATGTTAGCAATTTTGCTAAAGCTGGCACCTCTTGTACTTTAAAATTATCTATTATTAATTTTGAATTAGAAACATTGTTTTGTTTAATAGAATGAAAATTTAAATTTCCTTCTTCAAAACCTTTTATAAATTTGTATCTATTCACAAAAGGCTTAGCTAAATCAGAATACAGGGTAGTAATTTTTTCGTTTGAAGTAGATCTAATGGTGAAATTAATCCTCTTATTATTGGAAAAATCTCCTAGTAAATTAGCGTCAATTACTTCACTGTCGTTGAATTTTAGATATCCATTTAAATTTTCTATTAGATGATTTTTATCAAGAAACGCTTCTTTAATTTTAATATTTAGTCTAAAATTTTTAGAAAAAATTTTTTCACTTTCTGAATTTTTATCATCTTTCAATAAATCATCTATAATTTTAGTAGCATTAAAACTCTTAGAGTCTAATAAATAATCTTTATCTTTTTTTTTGATAGATAACTCATTTTTTAATAAATCATTATCAAAATAATCCAAATTCACCTTGCTTATAGATTTAATTTTATATTTATTTGACAGAAATAAATTTTTGAATTCAAATTTATTATTTTTTTCTTTTATTGAGATATCTTTGAAATTGATTTCATTAGATAAAAGATTTTTAACTCCTAGAATAACAATTTTTAATTTATCATCTTGATCTTTTTTATAATTTAAAAAATTAAGATGAAACGGATTTTTTTTGATTTCTAATGAAGCGTCAAATTTTAGGTTTGTTTTTGATTTTGAAAAATTATAATTAATATTATCTTCTTCTTTTTGGATTAAAATTTTTCCATTACCGGTAATACTTAGTAGATCTTTTTTATATTCAATTTGTATTTTGTGATCTGATAACTCAATTATCTCATTTAATTCCGGAAAAAACTCTTTCAAATTTTTTGAGCTTACGATTTTAGAACTTTTTAAATTCATTAAGGAATTTATCTTTAAATCATCTATATTGTATTTATCATTTATTTTAAATGAAAAAGTATTTTCTAAATCGAACTCAGCAAACTCAAACTTTACATTGGAAAGATCGTTATTTAATAATTGATTAATTTTTTTATCTTCTAAAACTAAATTTTTATTCTTGTTTTTGCCTGATATGAGAAATTCATTTTTTTGTTTAATTAAAATTAACTCTGGAAACTTCAAATCATTATTATCATATGATAAATTAACGTCTTTAAATTCATATTCGTTATTTTGAATAGTAAAAATAAAATTAATTTTTGATAAATCTATTTTTTTAAATGGTTTTACTTCACCATCTTTTACAAATCCTTTTATAATAAAATCATCTTTGATATTGCCTCTTTGATCAAATTTAAGATTTATATCTGCTATCAAATATCCATTTTTAACCAACTTTTCTAATATGAATATTTGCGGATTATCTTCAATTGATCTTACAAATGAAATTAAGTTTTTTATTTCTATAGTCCTAGTATTGATATCTAACTCGGATAAGGAAAATTTTTTATTTATGAATGTCTTTATATTAATATTAGATTTAACACTTTCTAGTTTAATTAATTTGTTTTTATTTTTAAGATTTGCTCCAATTGTTTTTAAAACTAGTTTGAATTTAAAAGGGTCTAAAATGATACTAATTTTATCTAACTCTAATTCTAATTGATTGTTAATTTTTTTAACTTCTTTAATTATTTGATCATTAAAAGCTTTCGTTTTTATGCCAATAGTACTTAAGTAAGTAATAAAACCAAAGATTAATAATAATATGAAGATTAAAAATCTAAAAATTATTTTTTTCATTTAATTTGATACAAAGATTTCTCTAAAAAAACATCAATATCACCATCTAAAACTTTATCTGGGCTTGTGCTTTCGAAGTTTGTCCTATTGTCCTTAACTAATCTGTAAGGTTGAAGTACATATGATCTAATTTGATGACCCCACCCTATTTCAGATTTAGATGCTTCATTACTTTGATTTTCTTCATCTTTTTTTTTCATTTCAAAATCGTAAAGTCTTGCTCTGAGCATATTCATACAGGTTTCTTTATTTTTATGTTGAGACCTCTCATTTTGACATTGTACGACTATTTTTGATGGGATATGAGTTATTCTAACAGCACTGTCAGTTGTGTTAACATGTTGTCCACCAGCGCCACTTGAACGATAGGTGTCAACTCTTATGTCCTTATCTAGTATTTCTATATTCAAGTTTTCATCGACAACCGGATAAACCCAAATACTTGCAAAGCTCGTGTGTCTTCTTGCTCCAGAATCAAAGGGGGATATTCTTACAAGTCGATGAATTCCAGACTCTTTTTTAAGCCACCCAAACACATAATCCCCCTCAATTTTAATAGTTGAAGATTTTATTCCTGCCTCTTCACCTTTATGTTCACTTATTAAATTACACTTATAATCCTTACTATCTGACCACTTCATATACATTCTTCTTAACATATTAGCCCAATCTTGACTTTCTGTACCACCGGCACCAGCATGAATTTCCACATAGCAATCAAATGAGTCTGCCTCCTTAGATAAAAAACATTTTATTTCATTCTTCTTAACTTTTGATCTCAATTCTCTAATATTTTCTATAACTTCTTTTTTCACATAAAGATTATTCTCATCAGTGGCTAAGGTATAAAGGTCATCTAAATCTTTAAATTGAGTAGCTGATTCTTTAAATGAATTTACTAAATCTTCAAAAAGTTTTTTTTCTTTAATGGTTTTTTGAGAATCTGACTTATCTTGCCAAAAATTGGCACCAAGCATTTTTTTCTCTAGATCATCCAGTTTTGAGTAAATCTTATTTTTTTCAAAGATACTCCTTAACTCTGTGGTTAATTTTTTCGATTTCTTTTTTAAGATCTAAATATTTATCGTCCATTAATAAAATTTTAATATATTATTTGTATCGATTCTATTATTATCAGAATACAATACTTTTCCATTTAAAACATTTTTACTTTTATAAGCTTCAATAATTGTATTTTTTGAATTAAATTTAGCCTTTTCTCCAGTTAATGGATCAACTACCATTAGTGTCATATTTTCAGGTACCTTAAATGGCCTCGCTTCAGATTTTTTAACTGATTTTTCAATAAATTCTCTAAAAATTGGTAATGCTGCTTTTGATCCAGTTTCAAATTTACCTAATGGTTTGGGATTATCCATTCCAACATATACTCCAATTACTAAATTTGAAGTAAAGCCAATAAACCATGCATCAGTGTTTTCATTAGTGGTTCCTGTTTTTCCGGCCAAGTTTAGTTGTAAATCTCTTAATTTTTTACCAGTTCCTCTTTTTATAACTCCCTCTAATAAAGTTGTAACTTGATAAGCCGTTTGCTCAGACATTACTTGATCATAATTATCTTCAATTTTAGGATAGTCTTTACCAGTAAATGAAATTTTATCACAATTCATACACTTTCTATTTTCATTATTAATTATTGTATTACCTTCGCTATCTTGAATTCTATCTATTATGATAGGGCTTATTAGTTTTCCACCATTTACAAACGATGAATATGCTGAAGTCAAACTTAAAAGAGTTGTTTCAGCTGATCCGAGAGAAATTGAAAGTAATTCCTCAGGGTTATCATAAATTTTTAAATCTTTAGAGAATTTTGCTACTTTATCTACACCTAAATTTTGAGCAATTCTTACAGTCATTAAGTTTCTTGATTTTTCAAGCCCGACTCTAAGTGTAGAGGGCCCATAAAACTTTTTACCATAATTTTCTGGCTTCCATTTTTTTAAATCAACTCCTTGATCTAAGACTAGAGGTGCATCAAGTACTAAAGATGATGGAGTATATTTATTTTCAAGTGCCAAAGCATAAACGAATGGTTTAAATGCTGAACCAGGTTGTCTTAGTGCTTGAGTAGCTCTATTAAATTCACTTGATTTAAAACTAAATCCTCCGCTCAAAGCTAAAACACGTCCAGTGTAGGGATCCATTACAACAATACCACCATTTATTTTTGGAAGTTGCTTTAAACTATAAGAGGTGTCTTTAACTTTCTTAACATAAATTAAATCACCGATTTTGAATAAATCTTCAAACTCTTTTTTAGTCCATGAGATTTCATTGTAATTTATGTAACCACTTAATTTATTGATTGTTTGGATTTTTGTTTGGAATTGACCTATTTCTTTAACAATTGCTATTTCCCAATTGATAGAATTCTCTAATTTATATTTCTTATCTACACTCTGATGCCAATTATCATCATTTTTAACATTCATAATTGGACCACGCCATCCTTTTCTTTGATCATAAGCAATTAGACCATTTCTTAATGATTCGGTTGCAATTTTTTGAAGGTTTAAATTTATTGGTGTATTTATATTATATCCTTGTTTATAAACTTTCTCATAAGTAAGTTTATCTATTATATTTTTTCTAACATCTTCAATGTAATATTGTGCATCCTCTAAATAAATTTTTTTCTTTTTTTTCAAGTTTATATTTTGATTTTTATACTCCTTATATTTCTCAGAAGTTAAAAATCCATTTTGATTCAAATTTTTTAGAACTAGGTCTCTTCTAAATTTTGCTAAATCAATGTTGTTATAAGGATTATATTTACTGGGTGCTTTTGGTAAAGCTGCTAACAATGCTGCCTCGGCATAATTTAGTTCTTTAATTGACTTATCAAAATATTCTAAACTCGCAGCAGCAACACCGTATGCTCCACTACCTAAATATATTTGGTTAAGATATAATTCTAAAATTCTCTCTTTATTTAAAGCTCTTTCTATTCTAAACGCTAAAATTGCCTCTTTAATTTTTCTGTTTATGCTAACTTCATTGGTTAATAAAAAGTTTTTTGCAACCTGTTGAGTTATTGTAGAAGCACCCTCAAGTCTTTTTGAGGTCATGATATTAGTGATGTTATTAAATGTTGCTCTAAGAACCCCTTTTGCATCAACACCAGGATGAGTAAAGAAATTTTTATCTTCGGCAGACAAAAAAGCATTAATAACATTTGATGGAATAGCACTATAAGGGACAAAAATCCTTTTTTCCTTTGAAAAATCAGCTACTAAATCTCCATCCCCTGAATACATTTTGCTTGATACTGGTGGCTTATAATTTTTAAGAAATTTGTAATCTGGGATATTGTTAGAAAAAGTCCATAAAATGCCAAAAATTACAATCATGGTTAACAAGGAAATACTTAAAAACAGAACTAAAATATTTTTGATCAACTTTGTCATTTTGATTTAATTATATATAGGAATTTGTTAAAGATAAGGCATTATTATTAAACAAAATTTAAAAAAAATTAATACTAAATGAAACACTTAAATTTAAAATTATGGAAAAAAATTTATATATTGATGCCTCGCATCCTAATGAAACTAGAGTTGTTCTCAAATCAAAAGAAAATATTGAAGACTACGAATATGAAGGTTCAAAAAATAACCTAATAAAAAACAACATTTATTTAGGCAAAGTTAGTAGAATTGAACCATCCTTACAAGCAGCCTTTGTTGATTTTGGAAGAGAGCGTCATGGTTTCTTATCTTTTAATGATATTCAATCAGACTACTATCAAATACCTAAAAGTGACCTGGAAAGAATTAAAGAAGAGGAAGAAAAATTAAGGGAGGAATTATCAAAAAAAGTTGAGCAAAAAGAGGAAGAAAATTTAGCAGAAGGTAAACTAGAAGTTGATGATCCCATAGAAATAGAAAAGAAAGAGAATGAAGAAAAGGAAAAAGATTTTGATAATAAAGAGAAAAAAATTGAAAGTAGAAATAAATTTAAAAGGTATAAAATCCAAGAGGTAATTAAACCAAACCAGGTCATTCTTGTTCAAGTTATTAAAGATGAAAGAGGTCAAAAAGGTGCAGCACTTAGTACCTTCATCTCTATCGCTGGTAAATATATTGTTCTAATGCCAAACACACCGAAAGGAGGTGGCATATCAAGAAAGATTTTCAATCCAGCAGACAGAAAAAAAATTAGATCAATTTTAAATGAAATCGAAATACCTAAAGAGATGGGATTGATTGTGAGAACTGCAGGAAGTAATAAAACTAAAAATGAAATTAATCATGATTTAGAAACCCTAATTAAGTCATGGAACCAAATTAAAGAAAATGCAATCAACGCGATTGCACCCTCACTAATTCATCAGGAGAGTGAGATAATAAAAAGAACTCTAAGAGACATGTATGATGAAAACACTAAAAGTATCGTAATAGAGGGTAACGAAGGATATAAAAAAGCACAAAATTTTATGAAAATGCTTATGCCTTCTCAAGTTAAAAAAATTAAAAAGTATAGGGGAAAAACTCCACTATTCTTTGAAGAAGGTATTGAACAAAAATTAAATCAAATATTTGATACTGAAATAAAATTAAATTCGGGTGGCTATATAGTAATAAACCCCACAGAGGCTTTAGTTTCAATCGATATAAACTCAGGAAGTTCAATTAAACAAAAAAATGTTGAAAGTACCGCATTAGATACGAATTTAGAGGCTGCAGAAGAGATTGCGAGACAAATTAAAATTAGAGACCTATCAGGACTAATTATTATCGACTTTATAGATATGTTAAGTTATGGGAATAGAAAAATGGTCGAAAGGAGACTCAAAGAGAAATGTCGATCTGATAGAGCAAGAATTCAAATTGGTAGAATTAGTAATTTTGGATTACTAGAAATGTCAAGACAAAGACTTAGGGAGAGTGCTGTAAAATGGAAAGTTGCTTTGACAGATGAGTCGTTTGCTCAAAAAATATTAAAATTAGTCGAATTAAAAGCTGTTCAGAATAAAGCTAAATTTGTAGAGTTAAGAGTATGTGATAAAATTTCGGCATTTTTAAAAGCGAACTTTATTGAAGATTTAACTTATTTTGAAAAGAAAAATAAAATTAAAATAGATATAATTTCAGACAATAATTTAATAATTCCTGAATATATTATTGATATTAAAAATAAATCTAAAAAAACAATTGAGCAAATAGAATATTTTGAAAAACTTAAAAATCTTAATGATTTTACCAAAGATAAAAAAATAATTGATATAAAAAAGAGAAAAAAAACTTACCGGAAAAAAAAGTTTTATAAAAAAACTAAATAATTCCTTTTTTTGGGGATGAGGCACTTCCCATTACTTTTTTTACAATTCTTCCAGATAAAAATGATTGTCTTCCAGCAATTACAGCATTTTTAAAAGCTTTTGCCATTTCAAATGGTTTTTTTGCTTTTGCTATTGCTGTATTAACTAAGACGCCATCACAACCTAACTCCATTGCTATTGTTGCGTCTGATGCTTGTCCTAAACCAGCATCTATAATCAAAGGTAATTTTGTTTGATTTCTGATAATTTGAATATTAACTTTATTTAAAATTCCTAAACCAGATCCTATTGGTGCTGCAAGTGGCATTATAGCTGCAGCTCCAGCATTTTCTAACCTTTTTGCCATTAAAGGATCATCGTTACAATAAACCATAACTTTAAAACCTTCTTTTGTTAAGATTTCAGTAGATTTAAGCGTCTCTATCATCTCGGGAAATAGATTTTCTTTATCACCTAAAACCTCAAGCTTTACCAATTTCCATCCTCCGATCTCTCTTGCAAGCCTAAGTGTTCTTAACGCTTCATCTGAATTAAAACAGCCAGCAGTATTGGGTAAATAAGTTATTTTTTTTGGATCTATGTAATCCATCAATAAAGGTTTCTTTTTATCAGTAATATTTACTCTTCTAACTGCAACAGTAACAATACCAGCACCAGATATTTTTATTGCCTTGGCACATTCAGTCATACTTTTATATTTGCCAGTTCCAACAATTAATCTCGAATTAAATTTTTTCTTTGAAATTATAAGACTATCTTTTTTCAAAATTAACCACCTCCAATAAAATGAACAATTTCAATTTTATCATTAACTTTTAAATTGATTTTATTTAGATTTTTTTTATCCACTATTTTTCTATTTAATTCAATTGCAACTTTTTTCAAAGGGACTTTTAAATTTTTAACTAAGTCAGATAATTTAGTTTTATCGTCAATTTTATTTATTTTACCGTTTATTTTTATTTTTATTTTTTTTTTCATCGTATATAAATGTTAAATGAATAATAAGATAATTATAATTAATGGTCCAAATCTTAATCTATTAGGTGAAAGAGAACAATCACAATATGGATCTACTACATTTGAAGAATTAAAAGAAATTTGTTTAGATAAATCAAAAGAATTAGGTTTAGTAGCTGATTTTTCTCAATCAAATATTGAGGGTGAAATAGTAAGTTTGATACAGAATTCTAGGAAAAATTTTGATGGAATGATAATTAATGCAGCAGCATTTACACACACATCAGTTGCAATAAGAGATGCTTTAAGTATTTTTAAAAAACCAATCATTGAGTTACATATTTCAAATATATATAAACGTGAAGAATTTAGACATAAATCTTTAATAAGTGACGTAGTTACAGGAGGTATTTTTGGTTTAGGTGCTGACGGTTATATTTTAGCCATAATTTCAATGCAAAAGCTTTTACAAAATGAAAATTAATAAAAAGATTATTAAAGAACTTAGTGACTATTTAGAAGAATTTAATCTTACTGAGTTAGAATATACCGAAAAAGACACTAAGATTAAAGTTTCTAAAAACAATATCTCAGCAAACAATCAAAATTTTCCAAGTCTAAAGATTAATTCAAATGATTTGAATAATAATTTATCAGAAAAAAGTAAAACAGGAATTGAAGTCAAATCACCAATTATTGGAACAGCATATCACGCACCTGAACCTGGTGCAAAAAAATTTGTTGAGGTTGGAAAAAAAATTAAAAAGGGTGATACCGTAATGATAGTAGAGGCTATGAAAACTATGAACCATGTACCATCAACTGCAGATGGAGTTGTTAAAGAAATCTGTGTTGAAGATGGCCAACCAGTAGAATTCGGTCAAAATCTAATAGTTCTTGATTAATGTTTAAAAAAATTTTGATAGCTAACCGTGGAGAAATTGCGGTTAGAATTATAAGAGCCTGTAAAGAATGGGGAATTTCAACGGTAGCTGTTCATTCTGATGTAGATAAAGAAAGTATGCATGTTAGAATGGCTGATGAGAGTGTTTGTATAGGTTCTCACCAACCAGTAAATAGTTATTTAAATATCCCAGCCCTATTATCTGCAATTGAAATTACTAATGCTGAAGCTGTTCATCCTGGTTATGGTTTTCTCTCTGAAAATGCCAATTTTGCAAAAGTCCTCGAAGAGAATAATATTAAATTCATAGGGGCATCCTCAAAGCTTATAGAAATGATGGGAGACAAAATACAAGCAAAAAAGATTGCAAAAGAAAATGGTTTACCAGTAATTGAGGGCTCTAAGGGTGGGGTTAAAGATGTTAGTGAAGCTAAAGAATTGTGTAAAAAAATTGGTTTTCCTGTTTTAATTAAAGCGTCAGGTGGTGGTGGTGGTAAGGGTATGAAAATTGTTTATAAAGAAGATGAATTTGAGTCGTTGTTTTCTACAGCAAAATCTGAGGCTCAAAAATATTTTGGAAATGATGAAGTTTATATAGAAAAATTTTTTCAGAATCCAAGACACATTGAAGTGCAAATCTTAGCTGGAAAAAATAGAGTTGTCCATCTTCATGAAAGAGATTGCTCTGTTCAAAGAAGACACCAAAAACTAATTGAGGAAACACCAAGCCCTGTTTTAACTGATGAGATAAGAGCAGATCTTTTTGAAAAAACTGTAAATATGGTGTCAAAAATTGGTTATATGGGTGCTGGAACTGTTGAATTTATTTATGAGGATGGCAAATTTTATTTTCTTGAAATGAATACAAGAGTGCAAGTTGAACATCCTGTTACTGAAATGGTAACAGGTATTGATATTATTAAGGAACAAATTTGGATAGCATTTTCAGGTGAAACAGCTTTAAAACAAAGTGATATAAACCCAAGAGGGCATGCCATAGAATGCAGAATAAATGCAGAGGATGCTAGTAAAAATTTCCAACCATCGCCTGGATTGATTGGCATGTGTCATCAACCATCGGGCTTCAGAACTAGAGTTGATGGTGCAATATATCAAGGTTATAAAGTAACTCCTTATTATGATAGCATGATTTGTAAGTTAATCTGCCATGGTAGAAATAGATTAGAGGCTATTCAAAGGATGAACAGATCTTTAGATGAGTTTGTCATAGAGGGAATCACCACAACAATCCCATTGCATAAAAAATTGCTAAATCATAAGAAGTTTATCGAATCTGATTTCAATGTTAGTTGGTTAGACAAAGATAAAATACTTTAGTAACAGCTAACAAGCCAAATATCGTAAACAGGATGATCGAAAGGTGCTATAGAGGGGCTTGAGGAGAACATCCAACCATTAAAAACAAAAACGTTATTTCTATCTTTTTTTGTTAAATCTCTCACTTGGATATATGCCTTAACCTCGGGATTATCATCAAATTTAGAGTCAGTACATTTAATACTTTTTATAGCTAAATCTTTATAAATAAATTCCTCATTATTTACTAATTTTATCAACTCATTTTTGGAACTAATCTTATCTAATATCTTTATATCAGTTTTATTTCCATCAGGATTAATTTCAGCACTAGTCTTGATTGTTAAAAATATAGAAAATAAATATATAAATAAAAATAAATTTAGTTTATTTCCAACTTTTATATTTTTTTTCAGTTGCATCTTTATTGTTCTTATTTGGATAATAAGCTGAGTCGGTACCAGTCAAATTTGGCTGGTGAGGTTTTTGCCAATTATGTTTCTCTAATTTATGAATATTTTCAATTTTATTTGGCATAAAATGAATCCAAGAATACCATTCAACTGGAATTTTTGATGCATCAATTTCATTTGCATAAATTACCCACCTTTTTCCTTTTTTGCTTTGATAATATTTATTCCCATAATCATCTGATCCAATCAATTTACCAAATAATATAGTTTTAATCCTAGTACCAAACGTATCTCGATTCCACCAAGTGAAAATTTTTTTTAAGAATGTCAACATGTAAAACTTAATAATTTCAATTTTTAATTGTATAATTTAAATTAGACTAAAATTTGTAAATGTATATAAGTAAAAAGATTCATATTTCAAATTTAATTTAAGGATTATTAAAAATGGCAAAATATCTTGTAGAAACTTATTATACATGCACTTTTAAGGTAAATCATTATCTTGATGACATCAATGAAACTGAGCTAAAGAATCTTGAAAAAAGAGATGACGGAAAATTTGAAGTTCTAGATGTAAAATTAGACAATCGAAAGACGAAAAGTCTTGATCCTGATAGTAAAAAAGCTGATCAAAATAAAAAAATTGATTTGGTTCCAACTCAAAATGAAAATAAAACTAGCAGTGTTGAAAATATAGTTTCTCAATCTTTTGCGAAATCTGAAAATTCTGGAAAAAGATTTAGCATGCCTGATAGACGGAAAGGATATATTCAAAAAGCAACAATTGGTGACCATAAAGTTTATTTACATACTGGTGAGTATGAGGATGGTAAAATTGGTGAAATATTTATTGATACAAGTAAAGAGGGAGAGCTAGTTAAAGCTTTAATGAATAATTTTGCTATCGCTGTTTCGCTTGGTCTTCAGTATGGAGTACCATTAGACGAGTTTGTTAGTGCATTTATAGGAACTAAATTTGAGCCATCTGGTAATGTAAATGGAAATGACAGAATTTTAAGTGCCTCATCAATTCTAGACTATATATTTAGGGAATTGGCGATTTCATATCTAAACAGAGAAGATTTAGCACATACTCCTTCAATAGGTAATTTGGATGTTACAACTGCAGATGAAAAAGGCTCTGATGAACAAAATAAATTACTTAAAATAGTAAAAGATATAACGAGTAAAGGATTTGTTAGAAATAATTACAAAAAAAATCTGGTAGATTTATCAGATGTTAAAATTAGTCTTAAAGGTAAAAAATAATTATTTTTTACTTTTTATAGATAAATTTAACTCTTTAAGTTGATTTTCACTCACACTAGAAGGTGCATTCATCATTAAATCCTGTGCGTTTTGATTCATTGGAAACATTGTAACTTCTCGAATATTTTTTTCATTTGCTAGTAACATAATTATTCTATCAATTCCTGGGGCAATGCCTCCATGAGGTGGAGCACCATAACTTAAAGCGTTTATCATTCCACTAAATTTTTGATCAACTTCAGATCTAGAGTAACCTGCAACAGCAAATAATTTATACATTAGATCTGGTATATGATTTCTAATCGCTCCCGAAGATAGTTCTACTCCATTACACACAATATCATATTGATATGCGAGTATATCTAATGGTTTTTCAAAATTAATTTTATTAATATCTCCTTGTGGCATAGAAAAAGGATTATGACTGAATTTAATTTTGTTTGTTTGATTATCTATTTCATACATTGGATAATCTACAATCCAACAGAATGCGAAAACGTTTTCATCGATTAAACCCAAATCTTTTCCAATTTTATCTCTAGCTAACGCAGTTATCTTTTCTACCTCTTGTAATTTACCACAAGCAAGAAAAATACTGTCACCTACTTCTGCTTCAGTTTTAATCATTATTTCGTTTAGTGAATCTTTTGAAAAAAATTTACCTACCGGCCCTTTCGCTAAAATTTCTTTCTCTTTTTCAATAGTAAAGTATGCGAGCCCGGAAGCGCCTTGTTCTTTAGCCCATTTATCAATATTATCAAAGAAACTTCGCGGTTTATCTTTTGTATTTTTTGTTACAATGCATCTGACTTTTGATCCAGATTTAACAAGTTTTTTAAATATTTCAAAAGAAACATCTTCTCTTAAAAAAATTTCAGTAATATCAGTAATAATTAATGGATTTCTTAAGTCTGGTTTATCTGTTCCATATTTAATCATTGATTCTTTAAATGAGATTCTTGGAAACTGATTAAACAATAATTTTTTATTTGAAAACTTTTTAAATGTATTGACAAATAACTTCTCTACTACATTAAATACGTCTTCTTGCTCAACAAAAGACATTTCTAAATCTAATTGATAGAACTCCCCGGGACTTCTATCTGCTCTTGCATCTTCATCTCTAAAACAAGGGGCAATCTGAAAATACTTATCAAAACCAGAGACCATCACTAATTGTTTAAATTGTTGAGGTGCTTGGGGAAGTGCATAAAATTTTCCAGGATTTAATCTACTTGGTACTAAAAAATCTCTTGCTCCCTCTGGACTTGATGATGTCAAAATTGGTGTTTGAAATTCTAAAAAACCTAACTTATTCATTTCATTTCTAATAAATGAAATTACTTTTGATCTTAATATAATATTTTCATGAATTTTTTTTCTTCTTAAATCTAAAAAGCGATACTTAAGTCTTATTTCTTCTGCATACTCTCGATCAGTAAAAACTGGTAAAGGAAGTTCTTTACATTCACCAAGGACTTGAAAATTTTTAATTACTACCTCAATTTCACCTGTTTCAATATCATTATTGACTGACTCTTTTGACCTTTCAACAACTTTTCCAACTATTTTAATTACAGTTTCTAATTGTGTTTTTTCCAATACTTTAAAATTAGAATTTTCTTTATCTATAATACACTGTGTTATTCCGTAATTATCTCTTAAATCTACAAACAAAAGATTTCCGTGGTCTCTTTTTTTATTAATCCAACCAGATAAAGTTACCTCATCACCAACTTTTTCTTTTCTTAATTCGTTACATTTATGAGTTCTAAATTTGTTCAATTATTCTCCTAAGACTTCTTTAATAATTTTAAAGTCAATTGATTTTTTTTTTTTTAAACTTAATTGATCGATCTTATATATGAAATCATATATTTTACTATATGATCTCTCAATTCTTTTGACAATAAACTCAATAAATTTATCATCCAAAGAGATTTGTCGATCAGATAAATTTTTTAATATAATAGCAAATATTAACTCATCATCAGGTTTTTCGATATCTAATAAGATAAAGTTTTTTGCTCTAGATTTTAAATCTTTTAAATCAAAAGTGATATTAACAATTGGTTTTAAAGATGTAACAATTATAAATTTATTATCTTGCTCAATTAAATTAAAGAGACTGTAAAGTAATTTTTCATCAACATCTGAGGACAAATTTTCAATTACAATATTTTTATAAATCTTAATTTTTTTTAAATGATCATTTTCTAAAGATTTACTCTCCAGCTTTATGCCTTTGTTTTTATTTAAAAAAATATTCATTAAATGAGTTTTTCCAGAAAACTTTTCCCCTGAAACATTAACAAAATTTCTTTCCCATTTTGGCCATATGTTTAAAAAATCAAAAATATGTCTATTACTTTTGGAAAGATAAAAATCATCATTTTTAAAATTTTTGTCATAATCAAATTTGATTATTGTTTGATCTATGTCTCTCATTCAATCATCCAAACTTTTTTTTGCGTATTTAAATCATAATTTTCATTTTTCATTATATTAATAAAATTTTGGACTGTGCCATTAAATAAAACTTCATAAAATATGAATTCTTTATCAAATTTTTCAATAGAATAGTCACTAACCATATCTATTTCATTTAAAAATAATTCAAAATTATTTGATTTTTTTAAATCGTTATTTTTAATTTTAATGGTAATCGGAACTTTTATTGAAGTATTTATTTCATTCAATTTTTTCCAAGTATCTTCAAATAAGTTTTTCAAATTCTCGATTAAAAAATTAAGGTCTGTTTCGTTATCTAAATTAATATTCTTAAAAGTATCATTCTTTATTATCTCATTTTTATCGTTATAAATTTTTGTTAAAATTCTTACTTCGTTTTTATCTTTAAAAATCAGAGAAATGATAGAATTCTTTAAAAAATATTTTTTTGTAATCTCGTTAAAATCATAAGTTTCTATTACATCTAATTTTTCTTTGATAAGATTTAAATCTTCAAGGTCCTCTGAGGGAAGTAAATATTTTATTAATTGATATCTTTTATTTGTTTTATTCCAATCAGCATAAATTGGATTATTTGAAAAAATTGAAATATCGTTCCCCTTTTCACTTATTATAACTGGGATAAATAAAAATTGCTCTTTAAGTATTCGTGATGGAAAAATACTTTTTTTTTCTAA
Source organism: uncultured Pelagibacteraceae bacterium (assembly GCA_902612225.1). Taxonomy (GTDB): domain Bacteria; phylum Pseudomonadota; class Alphaproteobacteria; order Pelagibacterales; family Pelagibacteraceae; genus Pelagibacter. The sequence continues at coordinate 36,386 of CACMCS010000007.1, forward strand.
ATATCTAAAAATTTTTTTTTTATTAAATGAAACACCAAGATTTACATAATATTTTTGATCAATAAATTTTTCTTCTTTAATCGAGAATGTTTCAATCATACTTTTGATTTCATTTAGCTCTATATTGTCAATTTTTTTGAAATCTGGCGATTTGATTAAAGAATAGACTAATTCAAAAAAAGCTTTCTTAAACCCTAAATCAATTACTTTATTTTTATCAAAATTAATTTCAAATGGCTGGGAAATTTCAATATCATTGATTTCAAAAGATTTTGCTTTAACAACCTCTGTGGAAAAAAAAAATATTATTAAAGCTAGAAAAGTAAAAAAAATATATAAACGTTTGATATAATACATACTTAAATTTAAAACCTATATTAATGAATAAAAATCTCTTTACCTATAAAAAAAGTGGGGTCAATATTGATGCTGCAGATAAATTTGTAAGTTTCATATCTAGTATTTCATCAAAAAAAAGAGGCAATAAAAAGAATGCTAATATTGGTGGCTTTGGTTCGGTCACAGATTTGCCAAAAGATATAAAAAATCCAAAAATAGTGGCTTGCACTGACGGAGTGGGAACCAAAATAGAAATCGCAAACTTACTAAATAAATATGACACTATAGGAATAGATCTAGTTGCTATGAGTGTAAATGATTTGATTGTACAAGGAGCAAAGCCTTTATTTTTTTTAGACTACATTTCAATTAATAAAATTGATTTAAAAAAGATGAAATCAATAATCCGTGGAATAGTAAAAGGGTGTGATATTGCAGAATGTAGTTTGGTTGGTGGTGAGACTGCCGAAATGCCAGATACTTATGCAAAAGGTAAATTTGATATAGCTGGTTTCGCTGTTGGAATTACAAATAAAAAAAAAATACTTTATAAAAATAAGATTAAAAAGGGAGATTTAATTTTAGCTATTCCATCTAGTGGTTTACATTCAAATGGTTTTTCACTTGTTAGGCATTTATTAAAAATTAAAAAAATAAATATAAAAAAAAATTTATTTCTCAAAAAAGAACTTATTAAGCCAACAAAAATTTATGTAAAAGAAATCTTAAACCTTGTGAAAAGAAATTTATTAAATGGTTGTGCTAATATTACTGGTGGCGGATTAGCTGATAATATTAGTAGAGTTGTTCCCAATAACTTATCTGTAGAGATAAATTTAAATAAAATTAAACCTCTCAAGATTTTTAATTGGCTTAAAACATACAAAATCAGTGATAAAGAAATGCTTAAAACTTTTAACTGTGGAGTTGGATTTTGTTTAATAATAAACCCCAAGCATATAAAAAAGATAAATAAATTTTTTTCAAAGGAATATAAACCTTATGTTATTGGTAAAATTTCTAAAAATAAAAACAAAATAAGTCTTAATGGCAAAATTAACTGGCTATAAAAAAGTTAAGGTTGCAGTTTTTATTTCTGGCACTGGAAGTAACTTAAAATCTTTAATAAAATTTTCTAAAAAGAAAAAATCACCAGTTTCTATTGATTTAATTATCTCAAATAATCCTAAAGCTAAAGGTTTAAAGTTAGGTAAAATGAATAAGATAAAAAGAAAAGTGTATAATTTCAAAAGAAAATATAAAATTGAAAATCAGATACTTTCTGATTTAAAGGAGCATAATGTCAAAATGATATGTTTGGCAGGATTTATGGAGATTTTATCCAGAAATTTTATCACTAAATTTAAAGGTAAAATTTTGAATATTCATCCTTCATTACTTCCTAAATATAAAGGATTGAATACTCATCAAAGAGCCTTAAACAATAATGAAAAATATTCAGGATGCACTGTTCATTTTGTTAATGCAAAGTTAGACTCTGGAAAAATTATTTTACAAAAAAAAGTAAAAATCTCAAAAAATGATACTAAAAACTCTCTAGCCAGAAAAGTACTTATTCAAGAACATAAGCTTTATCCAAAATCTATATTAAAAATTTTTAGTCTTTAAAGAAGAAATCTATTTCTATTTTAGCATTATCAATACTATCAGATCCATGCACAGAATTTTTATCAATCGAGACTCCATATTTTTTTCGAATAGTTCCTTCCTCAGCATCTTTTGGATTTGTAGCTCCCATAAGTTCTCTGTTCCCTTTAACTGCATTCTCTTTTTGAAGTATCATAACAACTATTGGACCCGAAGAAAGATATTCACATAAATCATTATAAAATGGCTTTGTTTCATGCACTTTATAAAATTTTTCAGCCTCAGCCTTTTCAATTTGAATTTTTTTTTCTTTAAGAATTTGGAAACCATTACTTTTGAACATTTCTTTAATTTCGCCCTCAAGATTTCTTTCTACAGCATCTGGTTTAATAATAGATAAAGTTTGTTCAATGTTACTCATAATGATCCTCTATGAGTTTATTTAATAATCTAACTCCATAACCTGTTGCACCACCTGAATTTAAGGCTCCACCATACTTAGAAAAAGCCATTCCAGCTATATCTAAATGAGCCCATGGTGTTTTGTTTAAAATAAATCTTTGTAAAAATTGTGCAGCAGTAGTTGAACCAGCTCCACCAACATAATTAATATTTTGCATATCTGCATTTTTTGAGTCTATCAATTTATCGTAATTTTTATTTAAAGGCATCCTCCAGACCTTTTCTTCAACATGCTCACCTGAATCTATCAATTGTTGAGATAATTTGTCATCATTAGAAAATAAACCTGCATATTCAGAGCCTAGTGAAACAATAATTGCTCCTGTCAAAGTTGCTAGATCTACAATAAACTTTGGTCTAAATTTTTCCTCAGTAAAAGTAAGTGCATCTGCAAGTACCAATCTTCCTTCTGCATCGGTATTTAAAATCTCAACTGTTTTACCACTATAAGACTTAACAATATCACCAGGTCTTTGTGCGTTGCCCCCAGGCATATTTTCAACTAGTCCAACTACTCCCACTGCATTAATTTTTGCCTTTCTTAAAGCTAAACTTTTCATTAATCCAACTACAACTGCAGAGCCTGCCATATCATAAGTCATATCCTCCATGAACTTAGCTGGCTTCAATGATATTCCACCTGTATCAAAACAGACACCCTTTCCAACAAAAGCTAGAGGTTTAGATTTATTTTTTGATCCATTCCATTCCATTGTGACAAGATAAGATCCTCTGATACTTCCTTGGCCAACACCAAGCAAGGTATTCATACCTAATTTTTTTAATTCTTTATCGTTATAAATTTTAATTTTTAAGCCAAACTTACTTAAAGATTTTATTCTTTTAGCATATTCATCTGGATGCAAAACATTTCCAGGTTCTGATACTAAATCTCTCGTATAAAAAGTTCCTTTTTCTATGGAACTAAATTTTAATTGATCTTTATTATTAGGAATATTCTTGCCTACTGTATTAATCGAAATGTCACCTTTATCTTTTTTTGTTTTATATTTTTCAAATTTATAAGATTTTAGTTTTATTCCGTGTAAGAAATATCCAAGAATATTTTTTAATCCGTTTGGAATAGTGTCTGAATTAACGATATATTGTGTTTCTTTTAACTCATTAAGAATAACATAGCATTTGGCACCTAAATTTTCAGCATCAGAAGCAGTAAGATTTTTTCTGAGTGAAACTAAAATTATTTTTTTTTTTGAGCTAATGTCAAAAGTTACAATTTTTTTATTAATATCTTTTTTTTTAAGAATATCTGAAATGTAAGAATACTCTGAAGTAGAGATGTGTTTTTTTAAACCAATAATATTGAATTTTTCGTCAGCAAATAATATCAAATTTGCATTAGATTTACTAAAACCCTGATTTTTAAAATTAACTTTAATATTCATAAAAATTAAATACAATCTGTACGAGATAATGCTATATATGAGTAAAACAATTATATTTCAATGGAAAAAATACTTTTTAGAAAACTAATTTTAGACATATCACTTAGAGCTCTGATTATCACGTTTACAATAGGTTTAATTGTTTGGATAATTCAGGCCGCAAATTACCTAGATTTTGTAATTGATGATGGACATAATTTCGCAATTTATTTTTATTATAATCTATTTAATTTTCCAAAAATAATTCATAGAATTCTACCTTTTGTATTCGGTATTTCTGTTTTTTTTGAATTAATAAAGTATGAGAAAAATAATGAATTATTGATATTTTGGACTAATGGTATTACCAAAAAAAAGTTTGTTTCTAACTTAATTAATTTTTCATTAATTGTGATGTTTCTTCAAATATTGATTGGAAGTATCATATCACCATCAAGTCAATTAAAAGCTAGAGAATTTTTAAAAAATTCAAATATGGATTTTTTACCTAATTTGATTAAACAGGGAAAATTTATAGACACTGTCTCTGGACTAACAATATTTATAAATGAAAAAACAGACAAAAACTCTTTCAAAAATATATATATTCAAGAAGGGAATATATTAGATTTAACTACTAATGACAGTCAAATAATTTATGCAAGAGAAGGTTTTTTAGATAATAGAGATAAAAAAATTTTTAAATTATTGGACGGAAAAATAGTAAGCACTAACAATAATAGATTAATAAGTTTTGAATTTGACAAAATCGATTATGATTTATCAAAGTTTGATTCTAGAACTATTAAAATTGCAAAAATGCAAGAATTGCCATCAAGAAAAATTTTAGAATGTTCAATAAGTTTAATGAAAAACACAACTTACAGAGAAAAAATGTTTCTTTGTGATTTTGAAAGTTTAAAAAATATAAATCAAGAAATTTATAAAAGATTCATTAAACCAATGTATTTTCCTCTTTTAACACTAGTATGTTGTTTCTTATTAACTTTTTCAAAAATTGATAATAATTTTTCATTGAGGAGCATTAAAGTATTTATATATGTTTTTTTAATCTTAGTTTTATCAGAGATCTTAATGAGATATATAGAGAGTTCACAATTGCTGTTCATACTCGTTATATTTCTTCCGATAATTATATATTTTTTAATTTATAATTTTTTAATATCAAAAGTGAGTCATGGTTAAAACATTAGATAAATATTTTATAATCTTATTTTTTAAAAAATTATTAATACTTTCAATTATTTTTTTTGCGTTATCATTTATATTAACAATATTTGAGGAAATTACTTATTTAAGTGATTCAAAATCTGCTTTTTATTTACCGTTTATGTTAGCAATTTTTGATGCACCTACTACTCTACTTGAAATTTTTCCTTTTATGATTTTAATTGCCGCGCAACTTTTTTTTATTGATCTGATTAAAAAAAAAGAGAATGAACTAATTAAAATAAATAATCTAAATAACTTATATTTAATTAAACTTTTAGCATTATGTTCTTTTCTTTTTGGAATAATAATAATTACGACTTACTATCCAATTTCCTCTAAATTAAAATTCATTTATTCTGATATCAAAAATATTTACTCAGAAGATGGTAAATACCTGAAACATTTAAATGATAATGGTATATGGATTAAAGATGAAATTGAAAATGAGATCTATATTATTAATGGTGCAAAAAAAAATGATCCTTTTCTTGAAGATGTTTTTATATCAAAATTTAATAAAAATTTTGATTTAATAGAAAATATTTATACGAAAAAGATAGATATAACGACTGATGAGTGGATTATTGAAAATCCGATTATATTTAAAGATAATCGTCAAATACAATCAGAAAAAACCACAATTTTAAGAACCCACTTTAATATTATTAAAATAAATAGCGCTTTTAGGAATCTCAATTCATTTAATTTGTTCCAATTAATTGATATAAAAAAAGAAAACATGCTGTTAGGATATTCTTCACAAGATATAGACTTACACTTTTTAAAGATAATATCTCTTCCGATTTATTTCAGTATTTTGGTAGTTATTTCATCAATAATTATGTTAAATATTAAAAAAAATAAACCATATATATTTCATGTTCTATTGGGAATTTCGTTATCAGTAATCATCTATTACATTAACAATATCTTTAGTGTTTTTGGACTAACAAACAAAATACCAATATATTTATCTATATTTTTTCCTATGATTTTTTTAGGAATAATTTCAATAATTGGTTTGATAAGGATTAATGAAAAATAGTTTTTTAATAGTTTTGTTTATACTTTATCATATCTTATTATTAAATAAGGTTTTTGCAAAAGAAATTGAATTTGATGCTTCAGAAATTGAAATTTCTAACAATCAAAATTTAACAACTGCAAATAATGGTACAGCGATAATTAAAGACGATGAAATAATAATTGAAGGTATAAAGATAGAATATTTCAAAGATAAAGCTTTAATAATTGTGAGTGAAGGTAAAATTTCAAAAATTGATCTAAATCTAGAAATTAAATCTGACAAAATTGAATATAACATAGAAGGTGGAGTAATTAATTTTAAAAATAAAGTTTTGATTGATGACAAAAAAAACAATCTAATTATTAATTCAGACAAAATTTTTTATGACTTAATTAACCAAAAAATTATAGGGAAAGGTAAAACTGAAATAATAGATGAATTTAATAATAAGTATGAACTCAGTGAGTTTGATTACTCTACAAAAGATAAACTTATCAAATTAATAGATTCAAATATCACTGATAAAGATAATAATTCATTTGATTTAGAAATTGCATATTTAGATCTAAATAAAAAAGAGCTAATTGCAAAAGATATTGGTTTAGATTTTAAAACTTCTAAAACCTCAGAAAATGAA
>CACMCS010000008.1:0-41014 GCA_902612225.1 uncultured Pelagibacteraceae bacterium
TAAATATAATACTTGGTGGTGGTGCACCAGCAGTTAATACATAAACTTTTTGTTTTAATTTTTTTCTATCCGACTCTGGGGCTCCGGTGATCATATTCAATACTATCGGTGCTCCACCAAAATGGGTAACATCATATTTATCAATTAATTCAAATATTTTTTTTATATCAATATTTCTTAAACAAATAGTTCTTCCATTTAACATAGGGACAGTCCATGGATAACCCCAACCATTACAATGAAACATAGGTACAATTGTTAAAAAATTTAACCTGTTTGGCATATTCCATGCAACTGCACTTCCAGTTGACATTAAATATGATCCTCTATGATGATAAACTACACCTTTAGGGTTTCCAGTTGTTCCTGAAGTATAACTAAGTGATAATGCTTGCCATTCATCTTCTGGCATTTTCCAATCATAATTTTCATCACCAGTGTTTAAAAAGCTCTCATATTCTAATTCTCCAATTTGCTCACACTTAGATTGGTCTGCAAATTTATCATTGATATCGATTATTATGATTTTTCTTTTTAAAGTATTTAAGGCCTTTTTAACCTCAACATGAAGTTGCCTATCAACAACTAAAACTTTTGCCTCACTATGTTCTAAAATATAGGCAATTGTCTTAGCATCTAATCTTATATTAATAGTATTAAGAACTGCACCTGTCATAGGAACCGAATAGTGTCCTTCAAAAATTTCAGGGGTATTAAAAGCTAAAAATGAAACAGTATCACCCTTACTAACTCCAATTTTATTAAGTGCACTAGCAAATTTTACAGTACGTTTATAAACTTGAGCCCAAGTATATTTTCTATCTTCATAAATAACTGCTTCATAATTGGGATAAATCTCATAAGCTCTTTTCAAAAAAGTCAAAGGTGTTAATGGAACATAATTTGCATTATTTTTATTAAGATTAGTTTCGTAATGGCTCATTTAATTGAACTTGAAATTCATTATATTTGAACTTCCAGAGATTGCAGACTTATAATGATGTTCAGCTCTAGGTAATACTTTATCAAAATAAAATCTAGCAGTGTCTATTTTATCATTATAAAAATTTTTATTTTCCTCATAATCTTTAAAACTTACCTCTAATACCTTAATCCATGCATATGCAATAGATACATAACCTAAAGTTTTAAGGTAATCATTAGCTGCTGCACTAACATCATCTTTTTCTGTCTTTGCTTTATCTGTCATCCAATCACTAAATTTTTTAAGAGTTTCTAAATTCTTATTAAATTCTGATAAAAATGGTTTAATTTTTTCATTGTCGGTTTCACACTCTGACTTAACCTGGTCTAAAAATTTATTTATTATATTGCCGTTTTTATTTGATAATTTTCTGAAAACTAGGTCTGAAGCTTGAACCGAATTTGTACCTTCATAGATAGGTGTAATTCTATTATCTCTATATAATTGTTCTATTCCTTGATCTTTAGTGTATCCGTATCCACCATGTATTTGCATAGCATCACTTGTGATTTCCATTGCCAAATCTGTGAATAACGATTTTACAACAGGAGTCATGAGGGAAACATAATCTGAGGCTTCCTGACGAGTTTTTTCGTCTGGATGATTTAAACTTACTTCTGTTTGCTGTGATAACCAAAAACATAAAGCTCTTTCACCTTCAATAATTGATTTCATATTGAGTAGGGTTCTTCTAATGTCAGCATGTTCAATTATAAAATCTGCACCATTTTTTGAATTAGAATTATTTGACTTTCCTTGTTTTCTTTCTTTCGCGTAAGTTAGTGAATTTTGATAAGCAATTTCAGAAATACCTAAACCTTGTATACCAACAACTATTCTTTCAAGATTCATCATAGTGAACATTGCGCTTAATCCTTTTTCTTTAGCACCTATCATATACCCAGTAGCATCATCAAAATTTAATACACAAGTCGCTGATCCCTTTATTCCCATCTTGGTCTCTATTGAACCTGTAGAAATCCCATTTCTTGGTCCGATTGTTCCATCATCTTTAACCACAAATTTTGGGACTAAAAATAAACTTATTCCTTTCGTGCCTGCTGGAGAGTCATCTGCTCTTGCCAAAACTAGATGAATAATATTCTCTGTTAAATCATGATCACCAGATGTAATAAATATTTTTTGACCACTTATTTTATAAGTTCCGTCAGTTTGTTTTCTGGCTTTTGTTCTTAATAAACCCAAATCGGTACCACATACTGGCTCAGTTAAACACATAGTGCCGCTCCATTTTCCCTCAACTATTTTAGGTAAATATTTATTTTTAATATCGTCTGTAGCATGATGATTAATACAATTATATGCACCTATACTTAGTTCACTGTATAATTTAAAAGACAGACTTGCTGAGGAAAGCATTTCATCAAAAAATGCACTTACAGTTTTTGGCATACCTTGACCCCCATATTTTGGATCACAAGATAGTGAGGTCCATCCATCCTCGATATATTTTTTGTAAGCTTCTTTATAACCTGGAGGAGTTCTTACTACTCCATTTTCTAAAACTGCAGGATTTTCGTCACCAGCTTTAGCTAATGGTAAAATTAAATTTTGATTAATCTTCGCTGCCTCCTGCAAAATATCTTTTACTAAATCAGTTGTTACCTCTTTATATTTTTCTAACTCATTATATTTTTGATTATTTCTAAGTTTCTCGAATAGAAACATCATATCATCAACAGGAGCGGTATAGCTTGGCATAGTATGACTTTAAGATAATTAATTAATTATTGCAATTTTGAAATGATCGCATCACCCATTTGAGAAGTAGAAACCTCTTTCATTTTATCAGACATTATATCTTTTGTTCTTAATCCATCATTAAGAGCCTCTTGTACAGCCTTTTCTAAGGTCTCTGCCTCTTTATCTAAATCTAGAGAATATCTTAGTGCCATAGCAAAACTCAAAATTGAGGCGATAGGATTTGCAACTCCTTTTCCAGCAATGTCTGGAGCTGAACCATGAATAGGTTCATACATAGCTCTCATTTCGCCATCCTTATTTTTTGCACCTAATGATGCAGAAGGTAGTAATCCAAGAGAACCTGTTAACATAGAAGCCTCATCTGATAACATGTCACCAAATAAATTATCAGTCAAGATTACATCAAATTGTTTTGGGTTTCTTACTAATTGCATCGCACAATTATCAGCTAACATATGACTTAACTCAACATCCTTATAATCTTTATCATGTAATGATTGCACCTCTTCTTTCCAAAGTTGACCCGCTTCCATTACATTAGATTTTTCACAAGATATGACTCTATTTGATCTTTTTTTAGCTAAGTCAAAAGCAATTCTAGCTACTCTAATAATTTCACTACTAGTATAAGTATGAGTGTTTACTCCTTTTCTTTCTCCATTTTCTATTGGTTTAATTCCTCTTGGTTCACCAAAATATACTCCACCAGTTAATTCTCTAACTATTAAAATATCTAAACCTGATACAATTTCTGGTTTTAAAGTTGAAGCATTTACCAATTGTTCAAAGCATATTGCCGGCCTTAAATTAGCAAAAAGTTTTAGTTCTTTTCTAAGTTTTAAAAGGGCTCTCTCAGGTTTTTTTGAAAATTCTACACCATCCCATTTTGGTCCACCAACTGCACCTAACATTATTACAGCGCTCTCTAATGCTTTATAAAAAACTTCATCAGTAAGAGGTGTTCCATGCTTATCAAAAGAAATTCCTCCAACCAAATCCTCATCAATTTCAAAATCTAAAGATTTTTTATCATTAAACCAATTAATTACTTTTTTAACCTCTGCAATCACTTCGGGACCTATTCCATCACCTGGTAACAATAACACTCTTCTTTTTTTAACTTTAATCATTAAACACCCAAGGCTTTTTGACTTTTAGATCTTTTTCAAAAATTTCTATTTTATCAGATTTTTTTAATGAAAGAGCTATATCGTCCAATCCTTCTAGCAAACATTTTTTTTTAAACGAGTCTACTTTAAATTTTAATTCATTATTTCCAAAAATAACTTTTTCTTCCTTAAGATCTATAAAAATTTCTTCTTTTCTTTTTGCATACTCTGATAGTTCTTTAATTTTATCATCGTCTAGAATTATTGGTAAAATTCCATTTTTAAAACAGTTGTTATAAAAGATATCTGCAAAACTTGAACTTATCACACACGTAATGCCGAAGTCTAATAATGCCCATGGAGCGTGTTCTCTTGAAGAACCACAACCAAAATTTTTTCCAGCAATTAGAATTTTTGAGTTATTGTAAGGATCTGTGTTTAAAACAAAATCATTTATTTCTTTACCTTGATCGTCATATCTCATCTCAAAAAATAAATTTTTGCCCAGTCCGGTTCTTTTAATTGTTTTTAAAAATTGTTTTGGAATAATCATATCTGTATCAATATTAACTATTGGCAAATACGCTGGTATACTCTTCAAAGTGTTAAATTTTTGCATGTTAATTTTGATATTTCCTCACATCATCAAGGTTTCCAGATATTGCTGCTGCTGCTGCCATACCTGGGCTTACTAAATGGGTTCTTCCACCTCTACCTTGCCTACCTTCAAAATTTCTATTTGATGTAGAGGCACATCTTTCTTCTGGTTTTAATTTATCTGCATTCATTGCTAAACACATTGAACAACCTGGCTCTCTCCATTCAAATCCTGACTTCACAAAAATTTTATCTAATCCTTCTTGTTCTGCTTGTTCTTTAACTAGCCCTGACCCAGGAACAACCATAGCATGAACATGAGACGCAATTTTTTTATCTTTTAAAATTTTTGCAGCCTCTCTTAAGTCTTCAATTCTCCCATTAGTACAGCTCCCAATGAAAACTTTATCAATTTTAATATCTTTAGCTGCCATATCTGGTTTCAAGCCCATATAATTTAAGGCTCGTTCCAAAGAATTTTTTCTATCCTCATCTTTCTCATTTTTTGGATTTGGTATTCTTTCATCTATCGTAATAACATCCTGAGGTGAGGTTCCCCAAGTTATCATTGGCGAAATTTCATTAGCAGTTAGGTTTACCTCTTTGTCAAACTTGGCACCTTCATCAGTATTTAAATTTTTCCAATTATCTAGTGCTTTATCCCAATCATCTCCTTTAGGAGACATTGGTCTACCTTTTAAGTATTTAAATATTTTTTCATCAGGAGCAATTAATCCTGCCCTTGCACCACCTTCAATTGTCATATTACAAATCGTCATTCTATTCTCAACACTAAGCGATTTAATTAGATCACCTGCATATTCTATTACACATCCTGTTCCTCCAGCAGTTCCAATTTTTCCAATTATCTGAAGAATTACATCTTTTGATGTAACACCTAATGGAAGTGTGCCGTTGACATTTATTCTAAAATTCTTTGCTTTTTTTTGAACTAATGTTTGAGTTGCTAAAACATGTTCTACTTCTGAAGTTCCAATACCAAAAGCTAATGCACCAAATGCTCCATGTGTTGCTGTATGACTATCACCACAGACAATAACTGTACCGGGTTGAGTAAAGCCCTGTTCAGGCCCTGTGACATGAACAATTCCTTGTCTCTTATCGCTCATTCCAAAAAGTTTAATACCAAACTCTTTACAATTAGCCTCTAAAGTTTCAACTTGAATTTTAGATTCATGGTCTGAAATACCTTTTGATCTGTCCGTTGTTGGAACATTATGATCTGCAACAGCTAATGTCAATTTTGGGTGTCTTACTTTACGTTTAGAATTTCTTAATCCCTCAAAGGCTTGTGGACTAGTGACTTCATGAACTAAATGTCTGTCAACAAACAATAAAGCTGTTCCATCTTCTTGCTGATGAACTAAATGCTCGTTCCAAATTTTATCGTAAAGAGTATTGGGCATTGAGAAAAAAATTATTTTTTTTCCTGTAAATTTTCAAGTTTTTTTTCAGTTTTAGTTTCAGCTTTGGGTGCCTCTTTCTTCATCTCTGTTTTTGGGGCTTCTTCTTTTTTGGGCTCTACAGATGGGGTAGCCTCTTTAGCCTCTTTTGGAGATTCTGGTGCACTTTCTTTTTCAGCTGGCGCTAGATTTTCTTCAGTAACAGTCTCAGGCTTGACGTCAATATCAATACCAATTTTTTTTCTTATTTTTTCAGCAATCCTCGCAGATTTTCCAGTTCTATCTCTTAAATAATACAGCTTAGCTCTTCTTACTTTTCCTGAACGAATTACTTTGATTGAGTCAATAACAGTTCCATACAATGGGAAAGTTCTTTCAACACCTTCTCCAAAGGATATTTTTCTAACAGTAAAAGATGAGTTTATGTCTCTACTTTTTTTAGCTATACAAACACCTTCGAAATATTGAATTCTCTCTTTTTTTCCCTCTGTAATTCTGACGCCAACTTTAACAACATCGCCAGGAAAGAAATCAGGGATTTTTTTTTCTGAAAGAATTTTTTTTATGTTATTTTGGTTTATTTCTTCTATTGTTTTCATTTTAATATTTAACAAATTAATTCTTCTTATATTTATGCCACAAATCTGGTCTTCGGTCGCGTGTTATAGCCTCAGATTGAGTTAAACGCCAGTCTTTAATTTTAGCGTGATCACCAGATAATAACACATCTGGAACTGGTTTTTCCTCCCAAATCTGGGGTTTGGTATATTGTGGATACTCCAAAAGGCCATTTTCAAAAGTTTCTTCTGAAGCTGATTTATCATTCCCTAAGACTCCAGGTAAAAGTCTCAATACACTATCAAGCACTACCAGCGCAGCAGTTTCTCCGCCTGACAATACATAGTCTCCTACACTAATCTCTTCAATATTTCTTGTAGATAATACTCTCTCATCAACACCTTCGAAATGACCGCAAATTAATGAGAAGGATTTTTCTAATGATAGATCTTGTGCAAGTTTTTGATTAAATACTTTGCCTTTCGGTGAAAGATACAAAATCCTATCTCCTTTATTTATGTTTTGATCGATAGAATTTGCTAAAACATCAGGTTTTAATAACATACCTGTACCACCACCGTAAGGAGTATCATCAACAGTTTTATGTTTGTCTGTAGCTGAATCTCTAATATTTATCACATTTAAACTCCACAATTTTTTAGACATTGCTTTTCCATAAAGACCTTTTCCTAAAGGCCCAGGAAAAATATCTGGATAAAGTGTAAATACTTGAGCTTGCAACATTAATATACTTTACTTTATTTCTTCTCTTCTTTTTTAGCTTCTGCTTTTGGTGCTTCTGCTTTTGGTGCTTCTTCTTTTTTAGCTTCTGCTTTTGGTGCTTCTTCTTTTTTAGCTTCTTTAGCTGGAGCAGCATCTGCCTTTGAAGACTCTTCCTTTTTAGTTTCTTCCGAACCTTCTTTTTTTCTATCTTTTTTTGGAATTGCTTTTTGTGGGTTATTTCCATTAGCAGGCATAGGCATCAATTCATTCTCACCTAAAATTCTAGCTACTCTTGTTGTAGGTTGTGCACCTTGACCCAACCAATACTTTATTCTCTCAGACTCTAATCCAATTCTTTCTTTTTTTTCTTTTGGTAACAATGGATTAAAAAAACCTACTTTCTCTATGAATCTACCATCTCTAGCAAATCGACTGTCGGCTACAACAACCTTATAAACAGGCCTCTTTTTTGTGCCACCTCTAGATAATCTTAATTTTAACATTTACTCTCCTTTTTATTTTAATTGATTAAATAATTCTGGAGGTATTCCTTTATCAGACATACCTTTCAGATTTCCTTTTGACATCTTCTTCATCATTTCAGACATCATTTTAAATTGTTTCAACAATTTATTGATAGTGGCTGGATCAGTTCCTGAGCCATTAGCAATTCTTTTTTTTCTAGAACCATCAATTATTTTTGGGTTCTCTCTTTCTTTTTTAGTCATTGATAAAATTATAGCCTCATTTTTTGTAATAACACTCTCATCAATACCCGCAGCATCCATTTGAGATTTAACCTTTGAAACTCCTGGCATGAAAGACATGATGCCTTCAATCCCTCCCATTTTTTTCATTTGTCTCAGTTGAGTTAAATAATCTTGCATTGAGAATTGTCCTTTTTTTAAATTTTCCTCTGTTTTTTTTATATTTTCTTCCCCAAGATCTTGAGCTGCTTTTTCAACAAGAGAAACAATATCTCCCATCCCAAGAATTCTATTTGCAATTCTATCTGGGTGAAAAACTTCAAGATTTTCGATCTTTTCCCCAATACCTAAAAATTTAATTGGAACCTGTGAAACAAATTTCATACTTACAGCAGCCCCGCCTCTCGCATCACCATCTGCCCTTGTTAAAATAATTCCAGATAAATTTACTGTATTATTAAATTCTTTTGCTACTGATGCAGCTACCTGTCCAGTGAGAGAGTCAGCAACTAAAAACGTCTCCGCAGGTTTAATGGTATTTTCAATTTGTTTAATTTCACTCATCATCTGCAAATCTATTTGTGTTCTGCCAGCAGTATCGAATAAGATAATATCTGCGCCATTCAAGTTTGCTGCACTAATTGCTCTTTGACAAATATCACTGGGTTGTTGACCTTCAATTATTGGAAGCGTTAATATATTATTTTGTTCACCTAAAGATTTTAACTGCTCTTGAGCGGCTGGTCTGTAAATATCTAAACTGACCATCATTACTTTCTTTTTTTTTGTATTCTCTAAATATCTTGCAAGTTTAGCAGTTGTTGTTGTTTTACCAGAACCTTGTAGCCCGACCAGCATCATTGGCACTGGTGGAACTGCATTTAAATTTACATCATTATTTTTTTCACCTAAAAGATTAACTAATTCATCATAAACAATTTTTACCACCATATCGCCAGGTGATGTTGATCTAATAATTTCTTGACCTAATGCTTTTGGTTTAACCTTTTCAATAAAATCTTTAGCAACTTCAAGAGACACATCAGCTTCTAATAAAGCTTCTCTTATTCCTCTCAATCCCTCATCAACCTGATTTTCATCAAGTGATGGGGCTTTTTTTAGAGAGGAAAAAACTTCCTCAAATTTATTTGTTAAGTTTTCAAACATATTTATTACACACAGCAGTAATCGCACTAGTGGGCGAACCCTCGCTGACTAGCGTCGATCTCTTTGTTTCCAAAGACACCGCAAATTTAATGTTTTTGCGGAAACTGCCACAAACTATAATAGAGGTTCAAAAAGTCAATAAATAAGTTAAATAACTATATATGGACATCAAAGCTTTTAAAATGGACGGATTGGGTAATGATTTTGTGATAATCGATAATAGAGAAAAAATTACCAATTTGACGAAAGATCAGATAGTAAAAATTTGCGACAGAAATTTTATTGGCTGTGATCAACTAATATTTATTGAGCCAGATAGTTCTGCAGATGCAAATTTAAAATTTTTTAATTCAGATGGAGGAGAGTCTGGAGCATGTGGAAATGGAACTAGATGTGTTGCAAATTTGATTTCAAATGAAAAAAATAACAAGTCAATAATTTTAAATACGCTATCTGGAAAACTAAAATCTGAAATTTTAGAAAAAAAAATTGTTACAACAGAAATTGGAAAAGCAAAGTTAAAATGGGATGAAATACCTTTGTCAAAAGAAATGGATACAAAAAACTTAAATATCAAAATTATTGATACAAATAATAATGAGCACTTAGGTGGCACTGCAATTAACGTGGGTAACCCACATATTGTTTTTTTTGTTAAAAAGATTGAGGATTTCAATATAGAGAAAATTGGCCCTGAGATAGAAAATCACGAAATTTTCCCAGAAAAATGTAACGTAACGATTGCGCAAATTTTTAATAAAAATTTGATCAAAGTAAAAGTTTGGGAAAGAGGAGCTGGTCTTACTAAAGCTTGCGGAACTGCAGCGTGTGCTACAGCATATGCAGGTAAATTAAATAATCTTACAGAAAATAAAACTGATATAGAGTTTGCAACTGGAAAATTATCAATTTCTATAGATGAAAATGATTCTATTCACATGAAAGGACCTGTTTCAAATATTAAAGAAATAAATATAAAATTGTAATGGGAATCTTTGATAAATTTAAAATCGGATTTAAGAAAAGTGCATCAGCGTTTACATCAGGACTTAAAGATATAATTGTCAAAAAAGAAATTAATGACGAAAATTTAAATAAAATTGAGGAATTTTTAATTCAATCAGATGTGGGGGTTGAAGCTGCCTCTGAAATAAAAGAAATAATTTCTAGAAAAAAAATTGATCCAAATAAAGAACTATCTAGAGAGATAAACTCTATTTTAAAAGAATACATAATTTCTTTGATGAAACCTTTGGAAAATAAATCCTTTTTTGAGAAAAAAGAAAAACTTAATGCAACATTAATTTCTGGTGTTAACGGTGTTGGAAAAACAACAACTATTGGCAAAATAGGAAAAATATTAAAGACTAACGGCAGTAAAGTCATATTTGCAGCTTCAGATACATTTCGTGCTGCTGCAATTGAACAACTAGAAAATTGGGCAAGTAAAGTTGATGTTCAAATAGTAAAATCATCTCAAGGAGCTGATCCCGCCTCAGTTGCTTTTAAAGCAGTAGATGAAGCTATTAAAAATAATTTTGATCAAGTTTTAATAGATACTGCAGGAAGACTACAAAATAAAAAAAATTTAATGGAAGAATATAAAAAGATAGCGAATGTCACAAAAAAAATAGATCCCAACGCACCTCATAATGTTATCTTAATTTTAGATGCAACCTCAGGACAAAATGTATTAAATCAAGTCGAAGAATTTAATAAAATCATCCCAATAACTGGTATCGTGATGACAAAATTAGATGGCACAGCCAAGGGAGGAATTTTGTTAGCGCTAGCAAAAAAATATAAAATTCCAATTATCGCGCTAGGTTTGGGTGAAAAAGAAGACGACTTACAGTTGTTCGAAGCAGAAAAATTTGCCGAGGCTTTTACTCAAATTAATTGATTAAATTGCTAGAAATCAAAGGCTTGTAGATATTACATTTATAATTATCATCAAATTTATAATGACCACAATCTTTAGAAAATGAGGAGATTATAAAGTCGAATTTACCAGTGGTTGGATAAAGCTCTAGTTTTTTACTGGCAATGTCATATTTAAAATTAGCATTTAAACTTTTCACGGCGCTAATCAATACTAATGTTTTATCGTCTTTTAATAAATAATATGCAAAATCATCTGGAAACACTGGAAAATCATATTCTTGTAAAAGATATTTAGCTTGCGAAGGAAACCACTCATAAGAAATTAGAGGTGAAGAGGACTTTGTTAAATGATTATAAATATAAAGATCCTTTGGATAATCATTTATATAATTTTCATTTTCGCCTCTTGCTAAAATAGATTTTTCTCTACCTTTAAAATATAAACTAAATTCTTTGTTATGAGAATCCATATGATCTATATGAAATAAATCGTCTGGTTGAAAAAATTCATCTTGTGAATAAACGTTGGTAGTAATAACAAAGAACGCAATAAACAAAACAGATAATCTTTTCATTATCTTTTAATAAAATCAAATTCTGAAGTATATTTGTTGATATTGTGGCTTAATTTAAACTTTTTAAAAATGAGTTAAGGGCATTAACAAGGTTTTCATCATACTCCATCATATGATTGTCATGTTTTGTAAAATAAGAATATTTCGGTTCATTAGCTTTTTCATACATTTTTTTTCCCATAAAAAATGGAACAATTTGATCAACCTCACCATGCATTATTAAAATTGGAATATTTATATTCTTAATTTTGCTTTTATTATCAAATTTATCTTTCAATAATAAACTTACAGGTACATACGGATAAAAGGTTTTGGCTGCATCAATCATAGAAGTAAAAGGAGTTTCTAATACAACGCCAGCAAAATTCTTATTTTGTGACAAATGAGTTGCAACACCAGTTCCTAATGACTCGCCATAAATAACAATATTTTCTTCCTTTACACCTTTTCTAACTAGCCAATTTATTCCACTTATTCCATCTTTATAAAGGCCTTCCTCAGATGGTTTACCTTTATTGCCACTAAACCCTCTCCAGGCAATTATTAAAAAATTAACATCCATTTTATGGAAATGATTTAATTTATGAATTCTATTTTCAAGAGAACCGGCATTTCCGTGAAAAAATAAAACTGTTTTATATTTTTCTAAGTCTTTTTCATGAAACCAGCCCAATAAATCAATGTTATCCTCCGTCTTAATTTTTACTTTTTCAATAGGGACTGATATTTGATCACCAGAATAATTATTTTCATTAGGATGATATAATAAATTTCTCTGATAAAAATATAAAAAAACTAAGATTAAAAAATAGACAAAAATAACTATTTGAAAAAATAACAACAAAATATTCCTAAACTTTTTTAACATTTTTTTTCTGTGCTAAGTATATGCCAAAAAAAACCAGGATTGTTCCGATGAAATGATAATTTTCAAATTTTTCATCAAATAAAAAATAACCATAAATTGCTCCATAGACTGTAAAAACGTAAAGAGTAAAGCCTGTTAAAGATGCACCTAATTTTTTTTGGGCAACAGTGTAAAGTGTAAAAGCAATTATTCCCGGCGAAATAGCAGCAAAGATTACCCAAAAATAAAATTCAGGCATAAAAACTGTCTGTTTATAAAATATTTCCTCACCTATATAGAACGGTAATAAACTTAAAGCTCCAAAAAATGATATTAAGGTAAATCTTTCAAAAATTTTTAGTTCTGAATTCCAATAAAACAAGTAAATTGAATATAATGCCCATCCAATAGCGGCAGCCAACATCCATAAATCACCGATAGTAAATTGTAAATTAATTAATAAATTTAAATCTCCTTTTATAATAATTGTAAAGACTCCTATCAAACATGCAATTAATCCAATTATTTTCGTTAAATTTATTTTTTCATGAAAAAAAAAGTATGAAATCAAAATTATGAACACAGGTGAAGATGTATAAATAATTCCCATATTTGTTACAGTTGTAGTTTCGCCCGCCAAAAACGGAAAGGCCCCGCATACTCCACATCCCATTGAGCCTAAAAAAAATAATTTTTTGTATTCTTTTTTAATAATCTTAAAATTTTTTTTTAATGTTATGTATGTGAAAGGTAATAATATCAAAAAAACTAGTGTCCATCTCCAAAAAGCTAATGATATTGGAGGTACAAACTCGACACCACCTCTAGCTACAACAAGATTACTAGCCATAAAAATTGGCTGAATAAATAATAAGGAAAATGAAAAAAAATTTTTTTTCGAATTATTCAATTTACGACAAATTAACTTTTATCAAAGAAGGCTTCGTAAATCATCATTATGATGGCAGCACCCATCAACAAATAAACCGGTATTACATCTAAAAAACCGATCATCATTGATCTGGTAAGAGTAGTCGCTAGACCAATTAAAAAGAAAACAGCAAATGACAAACCTATTATTGTTGTTATTTTATTCATACAATTAATCCTGACACTCCTTTTCAAGCCAATTAGCAACACCTAAAAATCTATGATCATCATATTTATTGCCAATTAATTGAACTCCTAATGGTAGATTATTTTCACCCTCAAGTAAAGGCAGTGATATGCAAGGGGTACCTAGATAAGACCAGACTTTGTTAAATTCTGCTGTTCCAGTACTCTTTAATCCTTTAGGTGCAACACCTGGACTAGATGGCGATAATACTCCGTGATAGTCTTCAAATACTTCTTCATAAGACTCATAACTTCTTTTCATAAAATCAATTGCCTCGGCGTATTCTTTTGCGGTGTACTTATTTCCATTTGAAATAGCATCCTGCATATACTTTGAAAGTTTCTTTTTAAATTTTTGATAATAAATAGAAAAATTATTTGCTAAGTCTGTTTCATGAATAATTTGGTGATATTTGTGTATATCCTTAAAATATGAGGGAGTATCAAATATCTCAATATTTTTTTTAAAAGATTTAATAAAATATTCAAAAGACTCTCGTGATTTTTTATCAATTATTTTCCAATGATCAGTTTTATAAAAAATAAACTTAGGCTCAAAAATTGGACCTTTCTTAGTTTCAGTTAAAATATTTTCTGTAGAGTAATGAATTGTAGCTGGATCATATTTATCTTTCTTTATCAATATCTTTGCTAACATAGCTACATCTTCAACTTTACGACCAAACATTCCAATTTGATCTAGGCTGTATGAGGTTCTTAGAACTCCGTTTCTTGAAATAAGTCCATAGCTTGGTTTATAACCAACTACACCACAATAAGATGCTGGTCTTATTACAGATCCTCCTGTCTGAGAGCCGATAGAAGCTGGTGCCATAAAGGAAGCAACTGTAGCTGCTGATCCACTAGATGAACCCCCCGGTGTTCTATCTTTATCGTGAGGATTAGTTGTTGCTGGAGGTCCTAAGTAGGCAAGTTCTGAGGTTGCTGTTTTGCCCATAACAATTGCTCCTGATGCATGAAGCAAATCAATTATTTCAGCATTTTGAGAATATGATTTTCCTTTCCTGATTATAGTTCCACACTCAGTAGGCATATCAACAGTTCCAATAATATCTTTAATTGCTATCGGCACACCATGCAGTGGTCCTACTGGTTTTCCTGATCTTCTATGATCATCAGCCTCAGTTGCTTTTTCTAATAAAACTTTTTTATCAAAATGTGCCCAGGCTTTTACATCTTTTTCAAACTTATCTATTCGTTCAATATATTTTTCACAAACTTCGACTGATGTGAGTTGGGCATCTTTTATTTTTTTTGCTAGTTCTTCAAGACTTAAAGAAAATATATCTGTCATTTAAAATTAATTTGCAAATAATGTCTCTGGTAACCAAAGTGCTATTCCTGGGAATAAATACATTAGAACCATCGCTAAAATTACAATTCCTAAGAAAGGCATTATTCCCCCAAAAATTTGCATAAGTTCAACATTCTTTGATTGAACTCCTTTCAAATAATATGCTGACATTGCCATGGGGGGTGTCAAAAATGAGGTTTGTAGGTTTAAAGCGATTAGCATTGCAAAAAAATATGGGTTAACACCAAAAAATTCAACTAATGGTAAAAATATCGGCACAAATATAATTAATATCTCTGTCCATTCTAGAGGCCAGCCTAATAAAAATATAATTAATTGAGTAATAACTAAAAACTGCCAAGGTTGTAAATTTAAAGATTTAAAAAAATGCTCAAAAACTTCATGGCCACCTAAATATGAAAATACTGAGGCAAAAGTCCAAGATCCAATAAATAACCACATGATCATAGCTGTTGTTTTTGCTGTAAGAAAAACTGACTCTTTAAAATTTTTCCATTTAAGTGTTTTATAAAAATATGAGAGCACTAATGAACCAAATGCACCAACAGCGGCTGCCTCTGCCGGAGTTGCTATACCTGCAAGTATTGTTCCTAAAACTAGGATTATTAAAGAAAACAATGGTAAGAAAGAAACCAAAACCTCTTTCATAATTACTGCAGTAGGAGGTATCTCCTCTGCTGCAGGTTTTGGAGCTATCGAAGGATTCATCCAAGCCCTAAATATTGCATAACCAATATAAAGTCCTGCCAACATTAATCCTGGGAAAATTGCAGCTGCAAATAATCGTAAAGGCGACAATTGGGCAATTACAGAATAGACAATCAACATAATGCTAGGTGGAATTAAAATTCCTAGACAACCTCCTGAACAAATAATTCCAGATGCAAATTTTTTATCATAACCAGCTTTAATCATTGCTGGCCAAGCGAGAAGACCCATTAACGTTACTACTGCTCCTATGATACCTGTAGCAGTTGAAAATAGTGCACAAGTAATAAGTGCAGCAACTGCCATTGAAGCTGGAAGTTTGTGAGATGCTAATCTTATTGCAAAAAATAACTTTGCAACAATCCCAGCTCTTTCAACTAAATATCCCATAAATAAAAAGAGGGGGACTGCGGTCAACACATTGTTATCCATTACAGTATAAGTATTTTGAACAAAGAGTTGAAATATCCTGTTATCAAATAGATGTTCCATCTTGGTTGGATCAAAATAAGCGTAGTATCCAAAACCTAAACCCATTGCCATTAGAGTGAACGCAATAGGAAAACCTAATAAGACAGCAAATAGAAATATTCCCATCATCATAATTGCTACTTCTGGATTTGTTAAACTAAATAACATCTTCTTTGTTTCCTTGTTGTGAAGTTCTCATTAATACTTTTTCAGTTTCCTCAGCATCACGCTCTGTTCCTCTTTCAGGCCAACTACCTGTTTGAATACAGATTATACATCTAAATACCTCACCAATTCCTTGGAGTGTTAAAAGTGTTCCAGATAATGGTATTAAAGATTTTGCCATATAAATTTGAATTTGTGCAGGACTATTCCAACTTGTTTCTTTAATTTTCCATGCTAATGCTGCATATTCGTAACCATAAAAAGCTAAAGCAATAACGCCAGGGAAGAAGAAAATAAAATATAAAACAACATCTATCCAAGCTTGTGTTCTCTGAGAAAATAATCTGTATATAACATCTCCTCTAACATGTGCTTCAGTGCATAAAGTATAAGCTCCTGCCATCATAAAAATTGCACCATACATCTGAAGACTAAAATCGAAATTCCATAAGGTTGGGGCATTCAAAGCATACGCCATAAAAACTTCATAGCATGTTCCACCCATCAAAATTACTATACACCACGAGAATGCTTTACCCATTGAGACACTCAAACGATCAGCAAATTTTATGTAAGATCTCATCATAGATATAGACTCTTATTGAATTGTTCTTAATTAATCAAATAAAAAAGGGGGCCGAAGCCCCCTCATTAAAATTTGTAAAAGTTAATTATATCTTAACTTTTGCAATTGGACCAAACTCATTTTCATATGCAAGTTTGTAATTAGGCTGATTCATCAGCAAGTACTTCATTACTCTCTTCGCATAAGATTTTTGAGAATCAACAACTTTCTTAAAGAAAGGATCTTTCTTATTAAAGTCACCAATTACTTTGTCCCAACCTTTTAATTGTTGAGCCAAAATCTCATCTGAAGTTTGGTAAACATTTACTTTATGCTCATTCATCAACTTAGCTAAGTCAGCTGAGTATCTTACTAAAGCTTTAAAGTAGTTATCACTGTTTGCAGCATAAGCAGCATTTTTCAATATCGCTTGGTGCGCAGGTGATAAACTATTGTATGTTTTTTTGTTAACTGGAATCTCAAACATCTCTTGAGATTGGTGGAAGCTTCCTAAGTGATAGTGCTTAGAAACGTCTTGCATACCAAATTGAGAGTCTGAAGTTGGGTTGTTAAACTCAGCAGCTTCAATCAAACCAGTTTTCATAGCTGGCTGAATTTCACCACCTGGTAATTGTCTAACTACCATTCCCATTGCAGTCAAAACGTTAGTCGCTAGACCAACTGTTCTGTACTTCATACCTTTAACATCAGATACTTTTGTTACGTTCTTTTTGAACCAACCAAAAGGCTGTGCTGGCATAGGCATATGGAAAAAACCAATGTAATCGAAACCTACTTTTGCAAGAGTTTCGTCATACAGTTTTCTTCCTCCACCATACTCCATCCATCCCATAACTTCTTGAGATGACATACCGTATGAAGGACCAGTTCCAAATAGTGATGCAGCTGGATTTTTACCATACCAATATGCTGTCACCCAGTGACCCATATCTACTACACCAGAACTTACTGCTTGTCCGATTTCTGAAGTCTTTACGACTGCTCCAACAGGTTGAAGATCAATCTTAAGTGTACCTCCAGACATCTCATCTACCATTTTGCAGTAGTCACCGGCCATTTCAAAAAAGATGTTTGCTCCACTTGGCCATGCAGCTTGCATCTTTAAAGTTTTATGACCGCCAGCAGTTGCTATATTTGGCATTGCAACCGCAGCTGCAGCTACAGCACCAGCTTTAGCAGCAGTTTTAAAGAACTTACGTCTTGAAGATGTTTTCACCTTCAATGATTTATTTTCTTTTGTCATTATTACTCCTATTAAAGTTAATTAACTCGATCAATTTAAGCACAGATTCAATTTAGAGTCTTTCCAAAAAATGGGGTAGATGTCGCAGAATTTAAATTAATTTCAATCTGAAGTAGAATTAATTTACTTTATTAGTGCAATTTCCTGTCTTGAAGAATTCATCAATATTATCTATCGCAAGGTTTGCCATCGCAATTCTAGTATCTTTAGTTGCGCTGCCTAAGTGGGGTAAAATAAAGGCTGACTTAATCTTTAAGTATCCTGGATTTAAATTTGGCTCATTCTTATAAACATCAAGTCCCGCAGCATAAATTTTTCTTCTATTAAGTGCATCTATCAATGCATCATCATCAACTATATCACCTCTTGCAACATTAGTGATTACTGCACCTTTAGGGAAATGCTCAACTGTCTCTTTGTTTATCATATTTTCAGTCTCTTTTGTTGCTGGACAACAAATAGATAAAACATCTGATACTGAAAAAAGACTTTTCAAATTATCATGATAAATGGCACCTTGCTCTTTTTCCTCGCTCAGTTTTGACCGGTTATGATAGTGAATAATCATTCCTAATGATTTTGCAATCCTTGCAATTTTCTGTCCAATTCTGCCCATTCCTAAAACTCCAAGCCTTGTTCCAGTCAATTGTTTACCAATCAGATAATCTGCAGACCATTTCCATCCACCCTCTCTGGCAGACTCAATTCCTTCTGCAGCTCTTCTACAAGCTCCTAATATTAAAAGAATACCAATCTCAGCTGTTGCGTCTGATAAAACTTCAGGTGTATTAGTAACTGCAATTCCTCTTTTTTTTGCTGCTTCCAAATCTATATTTCCAAAACCAACTGCAAAATTTGAAATAATTTTTATTGTATCTGGTAACTTATCAATAGTCTCTTTATCCATCTTATCCGTTAAAGAGGATAGTATACCGTCACAACCTTGACTCATCTCTATAACTTTTGATTGTGAGTATAACTCATCATTAGAATTGAATATTGGGTCAAATGTTTTTGAAGCTTTATCTTCACTTTCTTTGATTAATTTTCTTGTAATCAAAATTTTTTTCATAAAATATTTTTGTTAATTAAGATCAAATATCTTGCCTGGATTCATTATATTGTTTTGATCAATGCTTCTTTTAATTAATTTCATAACAGGAATGTTGTCTCCATGCTCCTTTAAAAGATATTCTTTTTTATGAAGACCCACACCATGTTCTCCTGTAATTGTTCCTTTTAAATCTAAGGCCTTTTTTATTAATAAGTCATTAAATTCTCGTATTTTTTTATACATTTCTTTTTTTTCAGGATCAAAAGGTAATAATACATGAAAATTTCCATCTCCAAGGTGGCCCACCATTGGAGCTCTAAGTCCAAACTTTTTAGCTTGTTCCTCTGCATAATTTACACATTCTGTTATATTTGAGATGGGTAAACACACATCTGTTGAATAAACTCTTCCATTATTTATCAAAGCTTTTACAGAATAGTAAACATCCCATCTTGCTTGCCAGAGTTTATTTCTTTCCTCTAAATCTTTTGCCCATTTAAAAGAGCTTCCATTATTATCTTTAGATATTTCCTCCACTATTTTGATATTTTCATTATTAGATAATTCGGATCCATGAAATTCAAAAAATAATGTCGGCGTTTCTTCAATATCTTTTAATTTTGAATAATTAATACTTATTCCCATTTGATCTTTATTTAACATTTCAATTCTTGCGATTGGGACTCCATATTGGATAACTTGTTGCGCAGTTTGAACTGCTTTTTCTAAAGTTGGGAAGTGACAGACAGCTGACATTATACTTTCTGGTATGGGAGAAAGTCTTAATTGAACTTCCGTTATAACTCCTAAAGTTCCTTCAGAACCAATAAATAAATTAGTTAGATTATAACCCGCTGAGGTTTTTTTCGTTCTTCCTCCTGTGTTAATAATATCTCCATTAGGCAAAACAACGGTCAGACCAGTGATTACAGTTTTCATAGTGCCGTATTTAACCGCCATTGTTCCTGAAGCCGATGTGGAAGCCATACCTCCGATGGCTGCATTAGCACCTGGATCAATTGGAAAAAAGACACCATCCTCTCTAAGATATTCATTTAATTGTTCTTTTGTAACACAGGCTTGCACTCTGCAATCGAAGTCCTCAGCATTAACACTTAAAATTTTATTCATTTTTTCAAGGCTTATGGTTATCCCTTTTTCATTACCAACCACATTACCCTCTAAAGAGGTACCTGTACCAAATGGTACTACAGGAATTTTATGTTCATTACATAGTCTTAATATTTGTGAAACCTCCTGATTAGTTTCTGGAAATACTACAGCTTTTGATAAAATTGGATCATAAGTGTCTTCACCTCTGGCATAATTTGTTCTCGTGGATACAGAAGTTGAAAATCTTCCATTAAAAATTTTTTTTAGCTCAGCTTGTACTTGATCGTTCATAAAAAGTGATATTAATAAATAATGCTAAAAAAATATACCTTATTTAGATAGCATTTTCTTTATATTTTCCAATGCTTGTGAAATATTATCTCTCGATGCAGCAAAACTAAATCTAACATAATTTTGGCAAGTTTCACCAAAAGCTGATCCAGGAACTATTGCTACTCCTGCTTCATGCATAGCCTTTCTTGCAAACTCTGCACCATTCATACCTGTACCGATCACTTTAGGAAATGCATAAAAAGCTCCTCCAGGTAAACTACATTCTACACCTGGTAAATCATTTAAACCTTTATAAATTAGGTCTCTTCTTTGAGTAAATTTTTCCATCATTGCATCAATTGAATCATCTGGTCCATCCAATGCTGCGATACCAGCAAATTGAGCTGCAGCATTAACACATGAAACACTATTAATTAATAATTTATTAACATGTTCAACTAAATGCTCTGGCCAAAAACTCCAACCAAGTCTCCACCCAGTCATTGAGTAAGCTTTGCTCCATCCCTCTAATACAATTAATCTTTCTCTCAACTCAGGATAATTGAAAAATGTTGGCATTTCTTTTCCATCAAAAATTTGTCTGCTATAAATTTCATCGCTTAATATTGTTACATGAGGGTGCTTTTTCAAACCATCAGCTAAAACATCTACGTCTTTCTTCTCAACAAAGCTCCCTGTTGGATTATTAGGATTTATTAAAATTAACAAACGAGTTTTATCTGTTATCATAGATAATATTTTGTCTGGATCGAATTTCAAATCTTTATTTTCTGTTAAGTCATATGGGACTGAGGTTGAGCCTGTATAGTTAATCATTGACTCATAAATTGGAAAAGCAGGTGTTGGGTGAATAATCTCTGCTCCAGGTTCACCAAAACATTGAATAGCATAACTCATTGTTGGCTTACCACCTGGCATGATTAAAATTCTTTCAAAATTGATGTCAACATTGTAACGTTTTTTTATCCACCTCGTAACAGCTTGTCGACATTCAGGAATTCCATTCGACATTACATATCCATGATGTCCATCATCAAGTGCTTTCTTGGCTGCCTCAACAACATGTTTTGGGGTTTTAAAGTCTGGCTGCCCCAATCCTAAATGGATCATTGGTTTTCCCTGAGCCTCTAATTTTTTTGCTTCTGCAAGAACTGTAAATGCAGACTCTGTTCCTAATCTTTCTAAACTTTTAGCTAATTTCATAATTTTTATTTTTAAACATAATTTCTATAAATTAATTTTGAACTATTCAACTCTTTTAAATTTTTACAACCCATTAATACCATATTTCTATTTATCTCATCGTGCATGTTTTTTAATAAATGCTCAACACCTTGCTGTCCACCTGCGGCTAAAGAGAACAAGAATATTTTTCCAAAACTACAGGCTTTGGCCCCAGCTGCTATGGCTTTTAGGACGTGTGTCCCTCTCCTTATTCCACCGTCTAAGATTATTTCCAGCTTATCTCCTACTGCATCTGAAATTGCTTTAATTTGATCAAAGGGAGATCGAGATCCATCCAGCTGACGACCTCCATGATTTGAAATCATAATTGCAGTGCAACCAATATCAATTGCTCTTTTTGCGTCATCAACACTCATGACTCCTTTTAATGCAAAAGGACCATTCCATTTTTTAACACAGTACTCAGCATCTTTCCAATTCATTGAAGGATCATATTGCTCATTAATATATTCTATAACAGATTTAGCAATGTTAGTTCCTTTATCAGTCTTTGATGCCACATTAGCTAGTTTAAATTTTCCATGTGTTAAATAATTAAAAACCCAACTAGGATGTGATGCAAAACTCATTAAACTCTGCAAAGTCAATTTAGGTGGTGTTGTAAATCCGGTTCTATGATCTCTCTCTCTATTTCCTGCAACTAATGTATCAACAGTTAAACACATTCCATTAAATCCTGATCTTTTACATCTATCTATTAAATCATCTGTTATTGATTGATCCTTGTGCACATACAATTGGAACAATTTTGGGCCACCAGAAATATTTGAAATCTCTTCTATAGTATTGTTTGCCATTGTTGACATACTATAAAAAGTTCCAAATTTTTCAGCTGCTCTAGCTGAAGCTTTATCTCCGTCATGGTGGTATAATCTTTGCATTGCACAAGGAGATAAAAAAATTGGCATATCAATTTTTTTGCCGAATATGGTGGTTGATAAATCTGGCGTACCAACACTTGCTAGGATGTTTGGAACTAAATCACATTGGTTAAAAGCTTCGGTGTTTCTTTTTAAAGTCGTCTCATCATCGGCACCGCCGTCAATATAATGAAAAATTGGTGAGGGAAGTTTTTTTTTTGCTAGATTTCTAAAATCATTAAAATTATAGCAATCTTTTAAAACCACTATTTTCTGAATCTTAAATTACTTCTATTGAGATCACTAATCTTAGTGCACCCCATAAGTTTCATATCACGTACTAGTTCAGCTTTATATTTTTCTAAAGCTCTTTCGACACCTGCTTGACCTCCAGCTGCTAAAGCATAAAGATATAATCTTCCACCTGAACAAGCCTTAGCACCTAATGATAATGCTTTAAGCATATGAGTACCTCTATGAATTCCACCTTCACAAATGACATCTAATTTGTCACCAACTGCATCAACAATTTCTGCAAGTTGATCAAAAGGCGCTCTAGATCCATCTAACTGTCTTCCACCATGATTTGATACCATTATACCTGTGCATCCTATGTCTGCTGCTCTTTTTGCATCTTCAACACTCATAATTCCTTTGAGAGCGAAATGACCTCCCCATTTAGAACAAAGATTTTCAGCATCTTTCCAATTCATAGATTGATCCAGCATAGTTGAAAAATAATTTCCAATTGATGAGTTAACATCGGTGCCTTCTTTCACAAAATCTTGTAAATGAGGTAATTCAAACTTACCTTTTGTTAGATAATTAATTCCCCACATCGGTTTAGTAGCAAAACTATATAAACTTGCTAAAGTTAACTTTGGTGGAGAGGTAAATCCTGTTCTTAAGTCTCTCTCTCTATTTCCTCCAGTAATAGTATCAACTGTTAAGGCCATCACATCAAAATTTGCTGCTTTAGCTCTTTCCAAACAAGAGTCGTTTAAACCCCTATCTTTATGAAAGTAAAACTGAAACATTTTAGGTGTATCAATCATTGAAGAGATTTCCTCAACACTGACTGTGGCTAGAGCAGAGACACCAAACATTGTATTAAATTTTTTTGCTGCTTTTCCAACTGCTCTTTCTCCATCGTAATGAAAAAGTCTCTGTAAAGCTGTTGGTGATAAATAAAAGGGTAAATCTAATTTTTTTCCAAATATCGTAGTAGACAAATCAACTTCTTCAACTCCTCTCAAAACATTAGGAACTAAATCCACATCATCGAATGCACTAGTATTTCTAGCGTATGTAACTTCATCGTCTGCTGCACCATCAATATAATGAAAGATTGGCGATGGTAACCTTTTTTGAGCTAATTTTCTAAAATCACTAAAGTTGTGACAATCTTTTAAATTCATGGTTTCTCTTAAAACTTTTTGAGGAAATTAAACATATAACTATTTGCCCCAGGATTTTTATCTCCTAAACTTGCATTAGATACATGATTATATGATACAGCAAAATTTGTTGTATCAGTGGTTTTGTAAGAAAGCTGTAATTCTGACTTAAATTCAAGAAGATGCCCAAGGTCCTTTCCATCCCCTTCATGGTAAAGTCCGGGAGTAAAGCTTGGAGTTAAAAAAAATGGGCCCATGTTCATATTCCACTCAACACCTGTATAAATATACGCAGCAGAATTGGCAGTTATGAAACCTCCGCTAACTGGTGAAATATTCCCTAGAAATGTATTTCTTTTTAAATTTTCATTTTGATGCTGAAAACCTAACAACATCGATTTTTGGTTATCATCACTAAAATCAAAATTCCCAAGATATAAATTAAATTGATGATTGTTATCATCAATATCAGTATCTCCCAATAATTTTGAAGGCAAAGTCAAAATTAACAAAACTAAAAAAATTCTCTTTAAAATCATTTTACCCTACTAAGATTATTTTTTATTATAAAACTTTTTGATGATTATTGCACCACCCGCTAAGAATATCAAGATAGGCAATAACCACAAAAAATAGGTATTTCTGTTGAAAACTGGATCATACAATATCCATTCTCCATATTTCATTTTTAAAAAACTATAAATTTGTTCCTCACTCAAACCTTGTTGAATTTTATTTTTAATAACTAATTTTAGACTTATCGCGAATTCTGAATCTGAATCATACACTGACTGGCCTTGACAAATCAAACATCTTAAATTTTTAGCTATTTTATTTTCAGTTTTAATTTCATCTGCCTTTAAGAGATTGAAATTCAAAATTATACTTACAATCAAAAATATTGGAATAAATTTCATCTAATTATTTTCTCAATTTCTAATAGGTCCTTATTGTTTATTGGTCCAATAAATCTTTTAATAATTTTATTTTGATGTATTAAAAAACTTTCTGGCACTCCATAAGCACCCCATTCAATTGATGCTGTACCATCCTTATCTGATACAATTATATTGTAAGGATTTCCCAAGTCTTTTAAAAAACTTGAGGCTTTTTTAAAGTTATCTTTATAATTAAATCCTATCAATTCTATTCTTTCATCTTTTTTTAGTTTCATTAAAAATTTATGTTCTTCCTTACAGGGGACACACCATGATGCCCATATGTTCATCAAATAATACTTATTATCTTCAAAAATTTTTTCTGAAATAATAATAAAATTATTCTCAAAAGACTTTAACTCAAATGATGGAACTTCTTTTTTTAGTTTAGTGCTCGGAGTATAAATATTTGAATTTTTTAATCCCTTGAAGAAAATTACAAAAGTAATTAAAAAAATACAAATTAAAATTAGTGGAATAAATTTAGACTTCATATCTTTTTTTAAAAAAACTTAAAAAACCACCGAAACTTATTAATATTACTGAAACCCATATCCAAATCATGAAAGGTTTAACTTGATATCTTATATTGAAATATTCCTGATTCTGAACGTAATTCATCGTCATAAATTTATCTGTGAGAAAGTTTGTTTTTATATCAGCCTCACTCGTAATTATATTTGGTTGATTATATATTCTTAACTCAGGATTGAGGATATCTGACGAGCCATCCAAATTTTGTACACTGAATTTTCCTATAATTGCTTTGAAGTTTTTTTCATCTTCTTGCTCTATATTCTCAAAGTTAATCTTGAATTTTTCAGTCTCAAAAGTTTCGCCAATTTTTAGGTTGGTAATTACCTCATTAGAAAAAATATTATTAAATAAAATACTTAGAATTAACAAGCTAAAACCAAAATGAGCAATGTTCTGAGATAAATTTCTAAATCTTTTGACAAAAAATTCTCTAGAAGTAGAAAAAAATAAAAAGAAAGCAGAAGTAACCAAAATTGTGTTAATCAAGAAATTTATATCAAATTGTTTAATTATTACTGCTGATAACAAAAAAGATATTATTAAAAATATGGTCATATAAAACTTATCTTTAAAATCTGATTTAACCCAATTAAGATTTGGTCCAATTGCCATAGCTATTAAAAATGGAATTAAGAAAGGCAATATGAGCTTGTTATAAAAAGGTGGTCCAACGGATATTTTATTTGTGGTTATAACTTCTAAAAATATTGGATAAATTGTCCCTATTAAAACTACTGATAAAAAGTACATCATAAACCAATTATTTACTAAAATAGATGTCTCCTTACTTAGCCAAAAAAAATTATTTTCTAATTTTTCTTTCTCTGAATGGAAAAAAATGAAAATAAAAATTGATAAAAAAATAAGCGTAAAAAGAAAAATTAAAATAAATAAACCTCTCTCTGGATCATTGGCAAATGTATGAACTGAATTTAAAATTCCAGATCTTACTAAAAAAGTACCACTCATGCTCAAAGCAAAAGTTGCAATTGACAGTATCATGGCCCACGAAGTTAATATTTTCTTCTTCTCCAAAACTAAAATACAGTGAAGTAAAGTTGTTAGTGCAAACCATGGCATTAAAGATACATTTTCAACTGGATCCCAAAACCAAAAACCTCCCCAACCTAATTCATAATATGCCCAAATAGATCCAAGTAAAATTCCTAATGTAAGAAAAACCCAAGATGCTAAAACCCATTTTTTAATATGCTTTGCCCATTCTTTTGAAACATAAGAGGTAACCATGGCAGCAAGAGCTGACGAGAAAATTATTGAAGAACCTACATAACCTAAATATAAAATTGGTGGATGTATTGCTAAAGCAGGGTCTTGTAAAATTGGGTTCAAGCCTAAACCCTCATTTGGTGGTGGAAAAATATAATTAAATGGGCTTGAAGTCTTAATCAAAAAAATAAAAAAACCTACAATTATTATTTGTTGAAATAATAAGGTAAAAATTCTGTACTTTTTTGGCTGCTGATTAGATTTAATTAAAAAAATTGAAATAAACAAAGTTAATACTAGCAACCATAGCAATAAACTACCCTCATGATTACCCCAAGTTCCTGAGATTTTATAAAATAATGGTTTGGTTGTATGAGAGTGATTAAAAACAGTTTCGTTGCTAAAATCTGAGTTAATAAAAGAAATAATTAATCCAAAAAAACTTATGACTACAAAAAAAAACTGAATGAATGTAAAAGTTATTATCTTTTTATCTAAGATTTCAGCATCTTTTAAATTTTTAACTGAAAAAAAAATAATTAAAATTGAAAAAAGAAGTCCAAAACTTAATGAATAAGAACCTATTAAACTCGCCAAATTTATTTCTCCTCTAATGCTGCCTTAACTTCTGGTGGCATATAATTTTCATCATGTTTAGCCAAAATTTTTGTAGCTAAAAAAAAATTTTTATCTTTTAAATATCCCTCAGCAACAACACCTTTCTCCTCAGCAAAAAGATTCGGTACGACCCCAGAATAAACAACATTTATCTCGTTTTTAAAATCTGTAACAATAAATTTAATTTCTTTTGAAATCATAGTTATAGAGTCTTTTTTAACCATTCCACCTATTCTAATTTTCTTTTTACCAATTTCACTTAGGGTTTTAATTTCTGTTGGAGACTTAAAAAAAATAACGTTTTCCTCTAAAGACTTAACTAATAAAAAGACTGATAACGCTAAGGTTGTTATTATTAATAATATAAAAAAAAATCTTAATTTAACTTTTCGCCCATACATGTTTCAAAAGTTAAATGTTTGAAGTATTTGACAAAATTTCTTTATTTATACTTTGAGATTTTGCAAAAGCTGCTCTCTCAGAATTTAAAGATCCAAATTTTGCTATAAATTTATTTTTTTCTTTTTTGTATTGAATTTTGATAATCAAAAAAAGTGTCAAAAAACTTACTAAAGTAAACGAAAATGCTGACCAAACATACAGTCCATATCCATTCATAAAAAATAAATTTTCAATCATAATCTATCTAACCCTTTGTTCTTAATTTTTATCAGTTCTGTATTATATTTCATTAAAAAAATCAGTAGAGAAAATAGGGCAAATGCCGCAGTCATTGTCATTAATGGAAACAGCATTGATATGTGAATTGAAGACTTCGAGAGTATGTTAATTGAAGCTGGTTGATGCAACGTATTCCACCAATCTACTGAATACTTAATTATAGGAACATTAATAATTCCCAAAATTGTGATAATTGACGTGACTTTAAATGCTTTGTCATTATCTTCAAAAATTCTCCATGCAACAAGATACATTATGTAAAACAGTGCTAGTATTAACATTGAAGTTATTCTTGCGTCCCAAGCCCACCAAGTTCCCCATGTGGGTTTACCCCATATGGAACCAGTAACAAGAGCTATTATATTAAATACCAACCCAGAGGGTGCCAAACTTTTTGCGATTAAAAAAAAATTTCTTATTTTAAAAATGTATCCAACTATAGATAAAAAAGTAATAGCTGAAAAAATTCCAAGCGAAATCCAAGCTGCTGGAACATGAACATACATTATTCTGACAGAGTGACTTTGCTTATAATCCTGAGGAGATAATATTAACGCCTCTGTTAATCCTATTGAAAGAATGACAATAAATAAAAATAATACATACTTAGGAGCTTTTGATGTTATTGAAAAAATTTTATTCGGTTCAAAATATTTAAACATATATTAGATTATATTTATTATGAAAAAACTGCCTGATCAAGAATGCCAGAGGGAGATAATAACGAAGGGTAAATAAGTAGCACCCTTGATCAGAATTAACCTCATAAAAGCAAATTGCTGCGTCAAAGGTTTGAGCTAAATGTGTTTAAAAAGTGATTTATTTAATTAGATAGCTTGAAATAGCTAGATCCCTTTTTTCCAGAGAAAATTTCTTCAATTAAAGGATGTTTAATTGGTTCATCTGAGTCATCAACAAGAAGATTTTGCTCAGAAACGTATGCCTCGTATGTGATTTCATCATTTTCAGCTAACAGATGATAAAAAGGCTGATCTTTTCTTGGTCTTACATTTTTTGGTATCGATTGATACCATTCTTCTGAATTATTAAATTTAAAATCAACATCATAAATTACACCTCTAAAGTCGAAGTGTTTATGTTTCACTATATCTCCAATTGAAAATTTAGCTTTTTGAATTGCCATCATATTTAGTATGGGTATTTAAAAACAAAAATCAATAAGAAAAATTAAAAGTTTCTATGAAAATATTATTTATGTTAATATCTAGCCTGTGAACAAATCTTTTTTAAAGTTTTTAACAGATTTTGGACCTCTGGTAATTTTTTTTTACTACTACTACGATAGTGGAAAAGACTTAAAAATTGCAATTCCCCCATTTATTATTGCGACAATAATTGCATTAGCTATTGTTTGGTTTTTAGAAAAAAAAATACCAAAGATTCCTTTGCTAAGTGGAGTTTTAATTACTTTATTTGGAGGCTTAACAATTTACTTTGATAATCCAGTTTTTATTTATGTCAAGCCAACAATTATAAATATTCTCTTTGCATTCGCCCTGATATTTGGAAGGTACTTCACAAATGAACCTGTCTTAAAAAAATTAATGGGTAACTCTGTCTCTCTAACTGATGAAGGATGGGAGATATTAAATAGAAGATGGATATATTTTTTTTTTGGTCTTGCAATTCTAAACGAAATAGTTTGGCGAACTCAATCTGAAGAATTTTGGGTAAATTTTAAAGTATGGGGACTATTGCCAATTACATTCATATTCACTGCTTTTCAAATAGGTTTAATAAATAAGTATAAAACAAATGAATAATAATCTACGTCTAATAATCAACAATGTTAATAAAAAGAATATAGAAGAAAAACATTTTTTTGAAAAAGATGAATTAAAGATTATTTTAGACTTATACGCTAAAATGGTTTCTGAAGGATCATGGAAAGACTATGGACTTAATATTTCAAGCAAACAAGTTGGTTTTAGTGTTTTTAAAAATACTACAGAAAATGCTCTGTATAAGATTTGCAAAAATTTTAAGCCAAAAAATAAAAATCTTAAATACTTAATTACCGATGCAAATGGAAAAATATTTAGAAATTCGTCTGATTTAAATAATCTATTAAAAAATATTAATTGGAAAAAACTTTAAATTATCTTCTTTGACCAAAAAGTCTAAGCAACATGATAAATAAATTAATAAAGTCTAAATAAAGCGTTAATGCACCCATTACAGCTTTTTTGCCTATTAATTCGCCTGTGTCACTAGCTGCATACATGTTTTTAATTTTTTGCGTGTCGTAAGCAGTAAGTCCTACAAAAATTAAAACACCTAAAATAGAAATTACGAAATACATCATTGAAGACTTCATAAATATATTAACTATTGATGCGATTATAATACCGATTAAACCCATCATTAAAAAAGATCCTAATTTTGTTAGGTCTCTTTTTGTTGTATATCCATATATGCTCATTGCTCCAAATGTTGCAGAACAAATGAAAAATACTCTTGTGATACTCATGCCAGTATAAACTAATAAAATTGACGAAAGAGACAGACCCATTAATGAAGCAAAAATCCAAAAAGTTGTTTGCGCTTTAGCTGCACTCATTTTATTTATACCAAAGCTCATATAAAATACGATTCCAAGTGGAGCTAACATTACTAGCCATTTTAGCCCAGACATATAGATCGCGTTACCCACTTGAGTTAATCCAACTATAGATCCTGAGCTATCGGTCACAACAGACATTTTGAAAGTTATAAGGGCAATTATCCCTGTCATAAGGATTCCCGTTGCCATGTAGTTATATACTTTTAACATGTAGGCTCTTAAGCCTTCATCTGTTACTGCTGTTGATTGTTGTGCAGCCTCTTTTGCTCTACCTAGTATACCTTTTTTATTAAATTCCATGGTGTAAGATATATAATCTTTTATTAATTATTCAAGATATCAAAAAAAACAATAAATGACTAATATTATATAATACTAATGAATTACAAAAAATTAGGAAATACTGATCTAGATGTAAGTACAATTTGTCTCGGTACAATGACCTGGGGTGAACAAAATTCAGAGAAAGAGGGTTTTGAACAAATGGATTTTGCTTTAAGCCAAGGAGTAAATTTTTGGGATACAGCTGAAATATATTCAATTCCAATGAGAGAAGAAACCTATGGAGAAACTGAAAAAATAATTGGTAATTGGTTTCAAAAAACAAAAAAAAGGAATGACATTATTCTTGCTACTAAAGTTTGTGGAAACACGTCGAACAAATATATTAGAGGTGGTGGAAATAGTTTTGGTAAAAAGAAAATAAAAGAAGCATTAGATGAAAGTTTAAAGAGATTAAAAACAGACTATATTGATTTATATCAACTTCACTGGCCTGAAAGAAGCACAAATTTTTTTGGTGATTACGGTTATGAGCATGACGAAAATGATAAAGATTGGACACCTTTTGAAGAAATTTTAGAAAGTTTAAAAAAATTTATTGAACAAGGAAAAATTAGATATGTAGGTTTGTCGAATGAAACTGCTTGGGGTTTATCGAAATTTCTTGAACTCTCAAAGATGAAAAGGCTTCCAAAAATGATGTCTGTCCAAAATCCTTACAACTTACTAAATCGAACGTATGAGGTTGGTTTAGCCGAAATTTCTATTAGGGAGCAAAGCGGATTATTAGCTTACTCTCCATTGGCGTTTGGATATTTAACAGGAAAATATAGAAATAATAAATTACCAGCAAAATCGAGAATGCAATTATTTAAAAATTTTAACAGATATAAAAATGAAAATGGTCAAAAAGCCATTGATGAATACTACAAAATTTCAAAAAAATATAATTTAGATTTTACTCAAATGTCTTTAAAATTCTGTGAAATTCAACATTTCATAACTAGTGTTATTATTGGGGCAACGACAATGGAACAGTTGAAAACGAACATAGAAAGTGTAAATGTAAATTTAAACAGCGATATAATAAATGATATTAATAAAATTCAAAAGAAATACCCTAATCCATGTCCATAACTAAAAAATTTATCTTCACATTTTTATTTTTAATCATTCCAATTACATTTAGTTTAGCTGATATA
Source organism: uncultured Pelagibacteraceae bacterium (assembly GCA_902612225.1). Taxonomy (GTDB): domain Bacteria; phylum Pseudomonadota; class Alphaproteobacteria; order Pelagibacterales; family Pelagibacteraceae; genus Pelagibacter. The sequence goes on from CACMCS010000008.1 coordinate 31,959, forward strand.
AAAAAAGTTGGTAAGTTCAAAGATTGGGAAACATTAGTAATCCAAGAAAGTTCTGGTAAAGTTTGTTTTGCTCAATCTACCCCTGTTTTACAAGCACCAAAAACAAATAAAAGAGATGCTAGATTATTTGTTACTTTCAGACCGAATGAAAAAATTTCTAATGAAATAAGTGCAACTGCTGGATATGAATTTAACAAAAATAATACTGTTTTAGCAACTTCAGGAAATAACAAATTTAAATTTGATATTAAACAACAGGGTTTTGCTTGGATGACGAGTAATAAAAAAGAAAAAATAATGGTAAAAGTTATGAAAAAAGGATCAAGAATTATGGTTACTGGTTACAATGAAAAAGGTTCACAAACCATAGATCATTATTCATTATTAGGATTCACAAAGGCCTACAATTCTGCAAAAAAAGCTTGCAGTTAATTAATGAAATCAAAAAAAAGAATTGTCTTAGCTTATTCTGGTGGCTTAGATACATCTATAATTCTAAAATGGCTTCAAGAAAATTATAACGCAGAAGTCATTTGTTACACAGCTGATATAGGGCAAGAGATTGATCGAAAAAAAATAATCAATAATGCTAAAAAATTTGGTGTTAAAAAGATCATAATTAAAGATTTAAAAAATCTTTTCGTAAAAGATTACGTTTTTCCAATGATACGAGGTAATGCGATTTATGAGGGAGTTTATTTATTAGGAACTTCTATAGCAAGACCATTAATCGCGAAAGACCAGATAAGAGTAGCAAAAAAATTTAAAGCATACGCAGTATCTCATGGAGCAACAGGAAAAGGTAATGATCAGGTCAGATTTGAATTAGGTTATCACTATTTTGGCCCAAAGATAAAAGTTGTTGCACCCTGGAGAATTTGGAAATTAAAATCTAGAAGCGATTTAATTAATTATGCAAAAAAACATAAGATACCTATCCCCAAAGATAAAAAAGGTGCACCCCCTTTTTCTGTTGACGATAATTTATTTCATACCTCAACTGAGGGTAAAATTTTAGAGAACCCAAAAAATTCAGCTCCAGAATTTATTTTCCAAAGAACCACTTCCCCTGAAAAAGCACCGAATAAACCAAGTTTTATTTCAATTAATTTTAAAAATGGTGACCCTGTTGGAATAAATGGAAAAAAATTAAATCCTGAAAACATTCTTACCAAATTAAATTTTATTGCTGGAAAAAATGGCATAGGAAGAGTTGACCTTGTTGAAAATAGATTTCTTGGAATTAAATCAAGAGGAGTTTATGAAACACCGGGCGGAACACTTTTGATTCATGCCCATAGAGCTATTGAGTCAGTTACATTGGATAAAGAAACAATGCACAAAAAAGATTTGATTATGCCAAGATATGCCGAACTGATTTATAATGGTTATTGGTATTCAAAAGAGAGATTTAAATTGCAAAAAATTATTGATCAAAAAAGAAATAAGGTGAATGGGTCAGTAAAACTTAAACTATACAAAGGGAATATTACTATTCAATCTAGAATTACAAAAAGTAATGCATACTCAATGAAAAAAGTTTCTTTTGAAGAAAATAAAACATTTAATAAATCTAATGTTGAAAGATTTATTAATTATCACAAGAAAAAACTGAGATATTAATAAGTTTTAGGACAATTTATAGTTTGTTAAATTTATTTTTAGCTATATCTTAGAATTATGGAATCACTTAAAAATTGGATGAGAGATACTGCAAACATTTTGTTTGATGACAGTAAAAATGATCTCCGATCTCTTCCTAAAACTGTTAGGTTGCAAATTTTATTAGTTTTAAGCTTTATATGGACCACAGTTTTTAGTTTATATGTTTTTTCATACACAACTTTTGTTTTTGGTTGGACTGGTCTTTTTTTAGCTCACATTGGTTTAATCTTTGCCGTGTATATGACCTTTAAACATTTTCATAGAGCAGAAGAAAATTCAGCTAGTGTTTTTAAAACAAAAAATTTTGACCCTTTTAAAATAATGGTTCTTGTTTTTGTGATTGTATTTATATTTGTTTTTTCAAAAGGTATTGAAGTATTAACAAGTCCGAATCCATATTCTTATTCAATTCCTTATGAAGGTTCTTCAAAATCAGTGTTTGAAAAATGGTTGCCTTTTAGTAAAGATAAATAATGGAAAAAATAGCAAAAAATTTACAGCTTATTTTAATGGTTATCATTTTAATAAGCACAGTTATTGCAGTCGGTATAGAGATGTACAAAATGTTTGAGAATAGATCGGTAACTTTAGCTGATTTATTATTAATGTTTCTTTACCTAGAAGTGCTAGCAATGGTAAGAGTTTTTTGGAACCAACAATCAATTAGTATTACCCTTCCTTTGTTAATTGCAATTACTGCTTTAGCACGATTTATTATTCTTCAAGGTAAGGAAATGGATCCAACAGCATTAGTTTATGAAGCTATTGCAATTGTTCTAATTGCTGGTGCAATTGTTATTTTAAGATTGAGACATAGCGACAAGCTTGGTTTAAAGAAAAAAAAATCAAAATAAATCAAAATGAAATTTGAAGCCTCAAAGGCTGCGGCCTTAAATAGATTAAATAATTTTGTAGAAAAAAATCTTTCTGAATATTCCAAACTAAGAAATTTTGATTTTGGTCCAGAAAAGAGATCAAATATATCTGGTTTATCTCCATATATTACTCATGGAGTTATCAACGAGAAAGAAGTTATTGAAAAATCACTTAGCAAGTTTTCTTTTTCAAAAAATGAAAAATTCATTCAAGAAGTTTTGTGGCGAACATATTGGAAGGGTTGGTTAGAATTACGACCAAACGTTTGGACAGATTACTTAGTTGAGCTAAATAAAATTCGAGAAGAATATAAATATAACCAAAATTACAAAAATGCACTAGATGGAAAAACCAATATTGAATGTTTTAATTTTTGGGTAACAGAGCTTAAAGAAAATAATTATTTACATAATCATACTAGAATGTGGTTTGCTAGTATTTGGATTTTTACATTAGAATTACCCTGGCAATTAGGAGCAGAATTTTTTATGCAACATCTTTACGATGGTGACTCTGCATCTAATACTCTTGGTTGGAGATGGGTAGCTGGAATTCAAACACAAGGAAAACACTATTTAGCGAGCGAGTGGAATATTAAAAAATTCACTAATAATAGATTTAATAATATTAAATTAAACGAAAACGCTCCTCCAAAAGTTTCTGAAAAAACTTACTCAATAGTTAAACAAGATTTTAGCAATAAAAATATAGATGATGAAAATCTTTTTATTTTTGAAAATAGTTTATCATTTGAAACCACAGATTTTCAAAATCATAAATTTAAAAAAATTTACATAATTTCAAATAAAAATGAAAATAGATCTATCAAACTAAGTGAAAAAGTTATTAAATTTAAAGCTCTTTTAGTAGATGATCAAAAACAAAGATTAGAAAATAATTCTATCACTTGTGAAGTGGTAGACATAAGTGAGATTCAAAATATAAACGAAAAAATTATAGCGTTATATCCAACAGTCGGTGAAAACCTGGATTATTTAAATTTAAATAATTTAAAAATAGATTTTTTATATAGAAAACTCGATCAATATTCATGGCAGTATTGTAATAAAGGTTTTTTTAATTTTAAAAATTATATTCCTAAAATAATTACAACTTTTAATTAAAACCACCTAAACATCCCAATGATTCCTGCTGTAGCATAAAAGAATTGCAAAAATAATATTCCTCTGTGACCACCCCTATAGGCCCAAATTCCAATTAAAATTGCGGAAATAAGTAACAAACAAAAACCAAAAAATTCTATGCCAATATTCATAGCTACAAATAATGAATATAGTATTGCAGTTATAACTCCTGCCCATTCAAAAATTTTATTATTCATACTTTTTATTCGTTTTCCAGCTTGAATTTTTTTCTATTATAAATTTTTTTTTTATTTTTTACTATTTTATTTCTGAGCATTGGTGAGCTTAATAATTTAGCCATTGGATTTTTCTTCTTTAATTTTTTTCTTTTTTTGCTCATATGAGTTTTTAAAATTAGTATACAAAATTATCTTGCCAATTTTATGAAAATATCACCCATGCCAGCATCTAAATTTTCTAAAGGTGTATTGTTTCTTAAATTACAATACCTACCAGTAAATTGGTGGCTTTTAACAAAATCTATTTCATCTTTTTCACAACTTTTTCCATTATGCAACAAACCTATAACTATTCGATCATCAAGACTATAAACCTCTGATTTATTAATTTTTTTACCATCACAAAAATAATCTTTATTTACTCTGTTTGGAAAATCCTGTTTATCGCAAGGGTTTTTGATAGTTAAAACATAAAATTCCTTCAAGCCATCTTTAAATTCATATTTCATTTTTTGAGTTTCAGAGTACTTCATAAGATCACATGAACATGGAACACAACATCTATAATAATTTCCACAAATTTTTTTTTGAGTTTTAGTTTCTTCAATAAATAAAAATTCTGAGTCGCTATTTGGATCAATCAAAGATCCAGAAACCGCGCAGTATAATTTATTAAATTCAATAAAATCTTTATAAGTGATTTTTTTATCTATAATATATTTAAAAAACTTTGGTCCTGCCGCATTTCTATTTTTATCAGGGAATATTCTTGACCAATCAGTAATAAGCTCCTTGTGATAGTTTTTTTCTTCAGCGAATGATTTAAGCTGAAATAATATTAAAAATATAATCAAAAAAAGATTTAAAAATTTTTTCATTTTTGTTTTACAGTAATTGTTTGATTTAACTCAGTTACATTGAATAATTTTTTTGTTCCATTGGTCCATTTAATCTCTACTTTAAAATTTTTTTCGTTTTTTCTAATTCCATAATGTGCCACAGGCTCCATTTGGCATAAGTAACCAGATCCTGCATCAATAGTTTTGGAATGCTTTCTTTTATTTGTTATTAATGTTACCGTAGCTCCTCTCGCCGGGGCACCATATTTATTTAATGGTTTAATTCTTAGGTATTTATTTCCTTTGTCAACTTTTGCTTTATACAAAGTTAATGGTTGTTCTTTACTTTCACCACGAGCAACTAACAATTCTAAAACTCCGTCATTATCAATATCTGCGACAGCTGCCCCAGTTCCATACCCATTAACTTCGAGACCAACTTGAAAATTTATCTGTTCAAATTTTCCATCATCGTTAATACGAAATAATTTATTTGGTTCTGCTATATTGTTCATAAAAACTTCATCAAAACCATCGTTATCAAAATCTGCAGAAATAATTGTTCTAATTCTAGAAGGTTTATCAAAATCTTTATTTCCTACGTCTTTAAATTCGTTTTTTTCCAAAACCCAGGCTCTATGATATCCAAGCCAATTACCACTCAGAATATCTAATCTGCCTCGGTAATATATGTCTGATAAAGCTGTACCTCTCCCATTTTGGATTGCATCATCTACTCTATAATCAAATGCTACATCTTCAAAATTTCCATTATTATTTTTATAAAGATAATTTGCTCCCCTCTCATTTGCTGCAAAAATATCTGCTCTATCTGACAAGATATGTCCTGATACCACTGCTCTTCCACCAGTGATATTATCAAGATTTAAACTCTGAGCCTTATCTTTAATCAATTCATCTTCAATCTCATAAAATCTGGTTGGGCCTCCGTAATTTGCTACATAGACTCCATATTCACCATCTCCCTTTCTATCTACACAAACTACAGATCTTCCTGCTGTTAAATTTAGGTTTTCTTTATTTTTTTCTAATTCGAATAAATCAAAATAATTATTATCTTCTATATCTAATAATCTATCTGAATATTTTTTATCCCCACTATATGTATCTGTATTTAGAAAGTAAATTTCTTCAAAGCCATCTTTATCGATATCACACGCAGCAACTCCTATAGTTCTTTTTAAAGTATCTGAAAAAATTTTTTGCTGATTTAGATTCTTTAATTTTCCATCCTGAAAAGATAAAGCCAAGTTAGGATAACCAAATCCTGTTACTAAAAACTCATAATTTCCATCCATATTAAAATCTGTTACTGAGATACCATAGCTGAGCCTTTTTTCATTATTTTCAATAATTTTTGATAGATCCTCAAAAAATTCTGCACGAGTATTATTTGTAAGAATTACAAAAAAAATTAAAATCAAATATCGAGTAAGATTTTTCATTTTTTTGATGAACATTTTTTTGAGCAATACTTAACCTTTTCCCAATTGAGTCTCCATTTCCTTCTCCATTTAAATGGTCTTTGACATATTGGACAAACCTTAATTGGTAAATTTTCTTTTTTCACTAAACTGTGTTTTCTTTAATGAATTTATCTGCAGCCGACAAAATCAATTTTTTTCTATCCACTTTCATTTTATCAAATATTCTTACCATCATTGAAAGTCTTGGATTTTTTAAAAAAAACTTTCTATTACGATCTATAAATCTCCAATAAAGTCCGTCCATCGTGTTACACCATTCTCCTTTTTTAAAATCCATCATTTTCATAAAATAACTTGATCCACAAATGTATGGTTTGGTTGCAAAAATTCCCCCGTCACTAAATAACCCCATACCATAAACATTGGGTACCATTACCCAATCTGAGGAGTCGACAAACATTTCCATGAACCATTTATAAACAAACACTGGTTTGATCTCACAAAGGTTCATTATGTTTGATAAAATCATTAATCTTTCAATGTGATGAGACCATCCAAAATTTAATGCGTTTTTAATTGCGTAATCTAATGGAGGTAAACCTGTAGTTCCATCATACCATGACTTTTTCATTTTACGATTTTGTTTGAAAAAATTTCCAGTTTCCATTTCGTTTGAGTAACTTTGATAAATTCCTCTCATAAATTCTCTCCATCCTATAACCTGACGAACATAACCTTCTAAAGAATTTAATCTGATTTTTTTACTTTTATGGAAATCTAAAACTTTTTTGATAATAAATTCAGGTGTGATAAAACCAAGGTTGATATAAGGACTTAAAGCGCTGTGAAATAAGATATTATCTTTTTGATCCACTGCGTCCTCATAATCACCAAATAAATTAGATTTTTCTTTGATGAAAAAATTCAATAATTTGACTACATCATTATACTCTGTAGCAAACCAAAAGTTTTTGGTTGTTCCTGGATGATTTTTAAATAGTTTTTCAATAATAGGTTTTAATTTTTTTGTATGATTTGTTTCATTAATTTTAGGAAACTTTGGAATAGAAATATTTTTTGGTAACTTATTTCTGTTATCTTCATCAAAACTCCATTTGCCTCCAATAGGATTTCCATCAGAACCCATTAATATTCCAGATTTCTTTCTCACTTCTTTATAAAAAGTTGCCATGAAAGGTTTTTTTGATTTAGATAGATATTGTTTAAATTCATCTCTTGAATTCAAAAACATTGGAGTTTGAATAATATTCCATTTGATCTTTTCTTTTTTTACGAATTGATTTATTTTTTTCTCAAAAAATTTATCCTCGACTTCAAAACTTGAAATCTCTTTTATTTTTTTTGAATTAATTATTCTTTTTAATTTTTTAAAATAGTCTTCTTTAAATTCTTTATCCTCAATTTTAAAATATTCTAATTTAAACTTATCTTTTCTGAGGTTTTCCGCATGTGAACGCATCGATGACAAAAAGAGAAGTATCTTATTTTTATGATGTTTTTCATAAGTACATAATTGATAATCCTCTGCCATAAAAATTAGGTGGTCTTTTTTGAAGCGATCCAAGTATTTTGATGGAAATAATTGATTACCCAGTATAAAAAATAACTTCATAATTAAATATAACTAATAAAATTTTTTATGTCAGAAAAATATCTTATTCTTGGTGCGACAGGTTCAATCGGATCTAGTTTAGCTGAACAATTAGTAAATTCAGGTAATTCAGTTCATTTAGTTGGCAGAAATGAAAATGAAACAAAAAATATTTCTGAGAAATTAGGTTGTAGTTTTACAATAGCCGATGTTTTGCAGGATGGATTTGTAGAAAAGGTTAAAAATGATATTTCTGATGTAAAAGGAATTGCCTACTGTGTAGGTTCAATTGATTTAAAACCTTTGAGAATGGTCAATGAACAAGATTTTAATAAGTGTATGAAATTAAATTTATACTCAGCAGTGGATGTTATAAAAGGATACCAGGATAGTTTAAAAAAAAATAAAGGTTCAGTAGTTTTATTTTCTACAGTTGCAGCTCAAAGAGGTTTTACAAATCACGCTATAATTGCCTCTACTAAGGCTGCTGTAGAAGGTTTAACTGTTTCTTTAGCAGCGGAATTTGCTCCTAATATAAGAGTGAACTGTATTGCACCTAGTTTGACTAACTCGAAAATTGCTGAGCCAATGTTAAAAAATAAGGCATTAGCAGATGGTATAGCTAAAGCCCATCCTTTAAAAAGATTAGGTGAAGGTAAGGACTCTGCCTCTCTTGCAAAATTTCTTATTACTGACGACAGTTCTTGGGTTACAGGTCAAATAATTGCTGTTGATGGTGGTAGATCAAAACTTTCTTAAAGTGAAAAGAACGCTTGTTACAATTTTTTTATTTACACTTTTTATTAATTATTCATTCGCTGATAATTTAAGATTTAAGAAGATTGTAAATTTAAAAGGTCCATGGGGATCTACTTTTATTAATGATACAGAATTATTAATTACCGAAAAAAGTGGAGAAATTAAATTAATAGACCTTAATACTAAAAAAATTACTTCATTAAATCACAATCTTAATTATTTAGAGCATGGACAGGGTGGTTTATTAGATATTCTTTTTAAAGATGGTTTTGTATATATTTCTTATACCGAAAATAGAGGAAATTGGAAAACTAGTACCTCAATAGCAAAATCGAAATTTAATGAAAAAGATTTAATCTTTAAAAATATTTTCCAAGCAAACCCACCTATTGACTCTGGATATCACTTTGGATCAAGGTTGGCGATCAAAGATGGTTATCTTTTCGCGTCTGCTGGTGAAAGAGGTCAAGGTATGATTGCACAAGATCCTACAAAGCATCCTGGTAGTATCATTAGAATAAATATTGATGGAA
>CACMCS010000009.1:0-40900 GCA_902612225.1 uncultured Pelagibacteraceae bacterium
TATAGACAAACTGGAGAAATCATAATGGTTAAGGATGTTGTAGTTAAACCACAGGATCTAATCGATATGATGACTACAAATTGTAATGAGCATGAAACTAAAAAATTTCAAGACACCCACGAATTAGACTCTGCTGTTACTATAAGTGGATTAAGATTTAGAGCTAATTTCTATAAAACTTTAAATGGTCCAGCAGCGGTTTTAAGGCGTGTAGAAAGCAAAATACCAGAGATGGGTCAATTTGATTTACCAGATGTTCTTTATGATATAATTGATATGCACAAAGGATTAGTATTGGTCACTGGACCAACTGGATCTGGAAAATCAACTACACTGGCTGCAATTGTTAATGAAATCAATAAAACAAGAACTGCTAATATTATAACAGTAGAAGATCCAGTAGAATTCATACATACCGACCAAAAAAGTATAGTCTCTCATAGAGAAGTAGGAAAACAAACACAATCCTTTGCAAGCGCATTAAAGGCTGCTCTTAGAGAAGACCCTGATGTTATATTGGTAGGTGAGATGAGAGATTTAGAAACTGTAAGTTTGGCTTTAACTGCTGCAGAAACTGGGCATTTAGTATTTGGAACGCTTCACACTAGTGGAGCACCCAATACAATTAACAGAATTATTGACGTATTTCCTCCAGAGCAACAAGCTCAAATACGTGCACAATTATCAACATCTTTAAAAATGGTTGTAACTCAAAGATTATTAAAAACTAAAGATGGACTCGGTCGAGTTGGTGCTTTTGAAGTAATGAAATGTAATGCTCCAATACAAAACTTAATCAGAGAAGCAAAAATTCATCAAATACCAAGCATCATGCAGACTGCAGTAAAAGATGGAATGATCACAATGACAAAATCATTGGAGAATCTAGCTCAAGCAGGAAAAATTGATGCAATCAACACCAAAGAAAATTAACGGCTTTACAATTTTAGAAGTAATAATTGTTCTTTCCCTTGTAGGAATAATTTCAGCAGTAGGTATTCCACAATTTAATTCTTGGAATAAAGACAGAGTAGTAAGAGCTGAAGCAGAAAGAGTAAGAGATATAGTAACTAGTATTACCTCCCAAGTTCAAAGGGGATTATATGGATTTGGACAGTTTCAAGTAGACGTTACAGGAGCCAATGTATCTTTCAGTACTAACGGAATGTTAATGGCCAACATTGCAACAAGAGTTTTTCGAGATGGTACAGATGTATGTCTATCTGGCGATCTTGCTGAAGATTACTGGGATCATTTTGGTACTGATAGACAAAATGCAGAGGTCAGATTTTATCAAACAGATGAAATTAAAGTCGATATAACAAATGGTGTTGTATGTTTTTCGAAAGATGGCTCTTTATTTAGTGGTGGTTTAGATTTTGGTGATAACGCGGAAGTAGTTGAAACTATTTTTATTTGTTCCCGTAATACTGAAACTTGTGAGGACCCAGAAGGAGAGGACATCGATTTAACTGAGACAGAAGAAGGGGGTGCTCAACCAGAGGAAGCGGATGACGATGACGATGACGACATTATTTATGTTGTTAGCTGGTCAAGATTTGGTAACGTTAAATTAGAGAAATGGAATTCAAATTCAAGTCAATGGATAGTTCAATAAATGAAAAATATTAAGCAAAAAGGACTGACTATAATAGAAGCATTGATATCAACTGCTCTGATAGGAATAGGTTTTATAGCCATATTTCAAATGGTAAATTTTTCTGTAACTTCCATAAATACTTCTGGTGAAAGAACCAAAGCAAACTTCTTATCATCGATGATAGCTGAGGGTTTTATCGGTTATAAAGATTCAATAGGCGGTTTGAATAACGTAGATAAGGAAGAGATTTTTTTCAAGGATGGAAAAGCTTTTATTAATAAAGATGATGAGGACGTTAGGTGTCTCAAATTTTCAGAATATTATATGGCGCTTTCAAGAGGAAATAGGCCTCAATGCTCAACATCAACAGGGGGAGAAGAACCAGAAATGGGGGATAATCCAGGTTGGAGTAACCACGCCTATACAGCTGGAACAGTTACACCTGGATCACTAAAATTTGATAATTGTGATCAAAGAGCCGCCAGCGGTTACAACAAAGATAATTTAAAACCAATTCATGGACCAGGAGCTCAAACAGACGAAAATGTTGTAAATAATAAAGTGATCAAATGGACACGTATGTTAGGAGAAGATAGATCAATACGGTGCAAAAGCAAAAAAGATTTTAAAACTGTTGATATGTTTGAAATGTGTATTTGGGATTGTCAAATATTTAATCCTAATATTTATGATGAAGCAATGTATGTTGGAAGAATTCAAATAAACTTGAACGATGGTAAAAAAAGAAAATTTTTATATTTTCAATCAGATTATAAAATTAAAAATACTTATTCAGATTATATTTCATCAGAAGGTGATCGAGATGATGATGAACTAGAGGGGTTCGGTGGCTAGATATAAAAATAATATTACTGGATTTACATTAATCGAAATTCTAATTGGAGTAGTTATTTCTGCGATTATGATGGCAGCAATGTTTACGACCTATACGGTAGTAAGCAATTCATACAGTCAAGTAAGTGATGTAGCTGGAATAAGTAGATCAGGTAGAGACATTGTTACACTAATGATGAGAGATATTAGATTGGCAGGCTTTAAGTATCATTATGGTACTTTTTCAAATGCAAATACAGACTATCCAAAAAGAGATTATCTTGAATTTGTGGCTGGTGATACAGAGGAAACTAGAGATGATAGTCATGCGCCAATAATAATTTATAAGAATACATTAAATTACGCAGAAATTGAGCCTGACCTTGATGCAGGAGGATCGTATGTTCAAGGGTTAGGTGGAAAACATAATCCAGATGATTTTTGTTGCGATAGAATTCACATTGTTTATGGAGACTTTGTTGAAGGAGATACTGCTCAACCTTACAAAAGATATAAAATTACTTATTATGCTGTGCCGATGCAAAGAGTATCTAGCAAAGAATATGGGGTAAACGAGGAGGATCCAACAAAATATTACGGATTATATAGATCTAAAAGTAGTTGGATCCAACCATTGGGTGATGACACTGGTGGAGAATGGGTTCATGACTCTGAAAGTGGTGAGTGTCTAGATTGTTATCGTGCAGAACTAGTCCGAGAATACTTAGAAGATATGGAATTTATAGCGTTAGATGAAAATGGAGTGATGGTTGAAGCTCTACCTTCAAATATGGAAAAAATAATGAGTATAAGAACAATAGATTTAAGATTAACTTTTAGATCGTCTTCACAAAAAGGATATTTCAAAAATAAAATTAATAGAATGGTAAAATCTTTTACAGATGAGAGAACTAAACAAATTGATACCAGATTTCATAGAGACACAATTTTTCTGACTGTACATACAAGAAATATTGGAGGAGGAGATATTTAATGAGACAAAATTCTGAAAAAGGTTTCGCTTTAGTTTTATCTCTTGTCCTTTTGCTAGTAATGTCTTTGATGGGTGGAGCATTAATTGTAGTAGCCTCTGGAGATCATAAAAACAATAATACAAGTGACGAGTATCAACAAACTTTTTATGTTGCAGAAACTGCTTTAATAGAAGGTGAAAAATATATTGTTGATAATTATTTGGGACACTGGATCTCATCCAAGGATGATTTAGTTTATGATGAAGTAGGTGATGATTTCTTTGATAGCAGCTGGAGAAATAGATGTGAGCGTGATGACGAAGATCTTGCTAGTTGTGCTAAGACTGAAGAAGAGACAATTGAACTTACACAGTTAAAGAGTGCAAGGAAAACAAAATTTGATGATTACAAAGATAATTTAGAATTTGGAGAAATTGCAGTTGAGGATGATGCACCGATAAGTTTAGCAAGAAATGATTGGGGTAAAGGAATCATGTATAATAATGTTGAAATAGATAGGAACAACATGTCGTTATGTATGCAAAGTTTCAAAAATTTTAAAACAGAGCCTCCAATTAAAATTGCATATGAGTTACCAGATGATCATCCAAGACTTGGAGATTTTTGGAATATTGTTGGCCCAATTGTTACAGCTAATCATTTAATTGAGCTTAATACGCCTCGTTTAGGATTTTCTGCAGCAGAGCAGGCAAGAGTATTAGAGCAAGAAAGGGAATATTTAAGAAGGTTTAGATATACGTTTTTTATCCAACATGTGGGGTATTCAACTTTTCGTGGAGGCACAGTTATGGGTGGGAGTGTCAGAACCGCATCAGCTGCTGATATGGCAAGACAAGGCTCAGCCTACAAAGTATATGGATGCGGTTTAATGTTTAACAGAAATATGACCAGGGTGAACATCATAGTCCCTTTGACTTCAATGACTGTTATGCCATATTAAAGTATGATCAAAAAAATTAATTTTAAACTCTTAATATTTATATTCCTGTTATCTACGTCATATTCAATGTCTAGCGAATGTGAACTAGAATTCGATATAGGTGATAATGTTGAAAAAATATTTAATGATATGGGTTTAGAAAAAGGTAGCATAATTGAAGAAACTTATCTTGATTATTATGAACAAGAAACAAATTATGTGTGTCCTGATAGTGGGATGAATGGCGGGATTATGCAAGTTTATATAAAAGATGATGAGGTAATAGGCATTAAATTTAAAAACTTCACCTATGATGAGGAGAATTTTAATGAGGACAATTTGATTTATCATTATGTTAAAAAAAATTTTAAAATCCAAGAAGTAGAAAAAATTAGCCCTTTAGATACAAATGGAGGAGCTAATTGGAAAGCAGCGGGAAAACTCTATATTTATGATAAACTTTATGTAAAGGAAAAATTAAAATTGGCAGAGGAGTTACTAATAACAAATGAAAAATTCTTTTATTCATATTTTTAATGATAAATAAATTTAAAATAATTTTTATAGGCTTTTTAATTTCACTCTTAAATATTACTGGAGTTGGAATTGCTAAACCCTTACCACCAGGATCTGGAGCAGGAGATGTTCCAGCGAATATACTTATTCTTTTAGATACTTCAGCTAGTATGAATGCAAATCCAATGGGAGGAGACACCTTAGAAGTTGTAGGCGATGTTGTTTTATTAAATAGCGGCGATGTTCTTGTTGGGCAAATGAATAATGGTGGCATCGTTAAAATGAATTATGATGATGAGGAATTTGATAGGGATTTTGGTACCAACGGATCAGTCCGTGCAGGTAAAACCATTACTACTTGTGCTTTAGAGTATGGTCAGAGCCAAGCTTATGGCTTTTCAACAGTTACAGCTATGGCTAAAGCAACAAATGTAAAAGATCACACGGGTGAGGCTATATATGTTTCAGGTCCAGACGCTAAAGTAATCGGGATGGATGCAGATGGAAATTGTTTAGAAATCATATGGGGTGGTGAATTGGGTAGAACTCATTTTAAAAAAAAAGATAAGTTTCATCCTAAATCTTTAACAATCAGATCAATTGGTGGAGAGGATCACCTTCTAATTTCATCTATGGAGATATGGTGCTTTAAGTATAAAAATCATAAAAGATGTAAAAATAATTCTTATAAACATGATTTAAAATTGTATTCAAAAAATTTGACTACTGGAACTGTTAAACAATATAACTTAAATGACAAATATAGACAGGCCCTTCAGCACACTACTTCAATGACCATAGATCTTAATGGAGAGTATTTATATTCATCAGCTAATGGATTTATATATAGAATAAAATTAAAAAAAGATGGTGATAATTATACTGTAGATGGAGATGTTTATAAATTTGAAAGAGCTCCAGGAAAATCAGATTATAATACAGCCTCTCAAATAGAAATTGATCCTCAGGATACAAATGTAATGTATGTTTCAAGTGCAAACTCAAGCTCACTGCAAAAGCTAACAATTTCAAGTGATAAAAATACTTTAACAGAGAGTATTATAATTGGTGGTGCTGACGACAACAATCAAACGCCTGCTGCGGCGGCTGACAATGATGAAAGTACATTAATTAACATGTTTAGAACAAATGCCTTGTTTGTAGGAACAGATAGAGTTTGGACTGGTGGTGATAAAGTTTCTATACAAGAATATGATGTTAGCGGAGACAGAATTAAATGGGTTGATGAAATGGGATCTAGTAGATTAAGTAGGATTGACGGGGCAATCAAAGCCATAAGAGCAGTAGTAAATGATAGTTCTTTATTACAAGGTGCACGATTTGGATTTGGTGAATGGAATGCTGGAGAAATAGAAGTAAGAAAGACCGGTAAGGCAGCAGATTTATGGAAAATAAACGGTGATTATGCATGTAACTGTGAAAAAAAGAAACCAGGAATGAAGCCATGGCAAAAATGTAATCCAAATTGTAATTACTATCAATTTGGTGGATGGAAAGGCGATCATCCACAAGGTAGAACAGCTCAATGCACTAATAACTCTTGTATAAGAGTGGGTATAGATAAAAATAATTCTCAACTTATAATTAATAGACTTAACACCTTAAAACCAAAAGGTATTAGATTTGGAACTGATGCTAGAGCTTTTGCGCAACTTGCATATGGTTATTACACTGATGATAAGGTTGTAGATAGAGAGGGCAAACCATTAGCTCCACAGAACGCAGCTGAAAGATTAGAATGCCAACAAAATTATGTAATTGTAATTGGTGATGGTGAGTGGAGAAACCATGATTATGCTAAAGGACGAATAGAAAATTTAAGAAATGAGAGAGGTGTCAAAACTTTAGTTATTGCTTATGGCAAAGATA
This sequence comes from uncultured Pelagibacteraceae bacterium, assembly GCA_902612225.1. Classification (GTDB taxonomy): domain Bacteria; phylum Pseudomonadota; class Alphaproteobacteria; order Pelagibacterales; family Pelagibacteraceae; genus Pelagibacter. The sequence goes on from CACMCS010000009.1 coordinate 6,755, forward strand.
TTAGTGAAAAAGGAAAGAAAAAATTCCAAGAAATTGCTATTGCAGGTACTTGCGATGATGAAAATAGTTCTGATTGCAGAGATAGAATAGATGCTGAAACTCCTGGTGATTTATTGACTAAATTAAAAAGTGAAATTGAAAGAATAGTAGCGAGCAGATTGTCGTTTACAGCTCCATCTATTACAGCAGAACTATCTGGGGAAGAAGGTGGAAGTTTATTCCAAGCACAATTTAAATATGCATTACACGGTGAATGGGAAGGTACACTTATAAGAAAGCATGTAAGAGAAGATGGAACAATTATAGATGATTTGGCTGATCAACGTGTTTACGATGTTGCAACAATAATTCAGGGACAGGCATTAAGTAATAATAGAAATATTTGGACTGTATATGAGGGTTTAGATTATACATCAGACTATAATAATTTTACTGAAGATAACGCTGACACTATCAATGGAATATTTGGTCTTTTTGGTGATGTTGTTCCAAATTTTCATAATTCTTCCTCATATTGTGGACCTGAGCTTGCAGGTGTTGCAGGTTTAGATACTAACGCTGATGATATTAAAGGACTAATTAATTTTGTAAGAGGAGAAGATTATTTTGCTTACGGAGGCTGTGATAATACTAATAATGTGAGAGCATCAGTTCTTGGAGATATTTACCATTCACAAATTATAGAAGTTGGAAGACCTAAAGCAAATACAAATTTCACATCTACACACCAAGAGGCGTACTGGAGATATATTAATAATTATGATACTTGGGCAAGGTCTGTTGTTCGAGATGATGTAATGTATTTTGGAGCAAATGATGGAGCACTTCACGCAGTAAGAACTGGTACAGGAAACATAAGATATGGTGGAAATATTGGTCAAGAACTTTGGGCATTTGTTCCCCCATTCATCGCTGCAAAATTACCGACTATAGTAAATGAGGGATTAAATGATGTTCTCGGGCAAGGAAGAGGAGGTACCAATGCTATCTTTGCAGTTGACGGATCACCAGTTGTTCACGATGTTTATATAAAAGGATTTAGAATAGATGACGCAGGAACTGTTGTAGAACAAGACTCAAAAAACTGGCATACGATTTTATTTATACCATATGGAAGAGGTGGACCTGGATTCTCAGTTTTAGATATTACAGATCCACTTAATCCTATTCATATGTATTCTATTTATAATGATAGAGCAAATGGAAGAGTTTTACATGCAAATGAAAATGGATTGATTACTGCTTATCCTTATGGAAGTGAAACTTTAGGGATAGATCAATCTTTAGAAGCTATTGCTGCAAGAAGAATCGAACAACAAGCACGAGATGCAGATATAGTTTTAGATGCAGATGGAAATGATTTTACTAATAGAGATGCAAAATCTACATGTATGTCAAATTCAGATGTTGGAGCAGATGCGAAATTTTTTAATGCTAGCTATGATGATGGTAGTGCATGTTACGCAGGATTAACATTCACATTTGTTACTGATGCTTTAGAAAATTTGACAACAGTAGATGCGTCTAAATTTACTGTGATTTTTGAAAAAGATGGATCAATTACAGAGGTCCCAGTTGCAAAAGTCAATAGACAAGGTAGTGAAGTTGAATTTACCTTCTCTTCTGAAATGGTTTATAATGCAAGTACAGGCTTAACTTCAGATAAAGAAGATGTTCCTTTCACAATTATGCTACCTGCAGGACTGGAAGCAGAGAATTTACAGTATGATTACTCTATGTTAGGTGAGACTTGGGCAACCCCAAGAATAGTAAGAATACCAACAACAAAAAGTGGTTCTTTAAATGATGATAACTATGTAGCCGTTTTACCCGGTGGCTTTGGTGCTACTAACGGCATAGGTTCTAATTTGTTTTTAATTGACCTTCAAGATCCAACCAACAATGGAGGAGCTATATTTGGGTCTGATGATAACCTAGGTCCAATAAAAATTGCTGATGTACCTGATAATGGTATAATCAATTCTGTTACTGGTGATCCTGTTGTTGTGACTCCTGATACATTTAGAGGCGTGCCTTGGAGAGGTGCTATGGTTTACGTTAATGATTTAGAAGGAAAAGTTACTAAGATTAATTTAACAAATCAGCAAAAAGACAATCCAGAAATTGATATATTTGATCAAAGAACCTTATTTAATATAAATGCAAACGATATAAATCAAAGAGTGAGTTACTTTGGTATGGAAGCTGCATATGGTCAAAGTACAAGAAATTTATGGTTGTTTGGTGGAACTGGCGATTTTAGAGACGTTGGTGCTAGGATTGATGGAATGGATAACTTATTATTTGGTATTAGAGATGTAGACTTTCCGAATTTTATTCATGGTGAAATTAAAGTTCCAAAAGCATCCTCTGCAGATGAAAATGGAAATTCTAATTTTACAGAAGGAGCTCTTAAAGCGATTGCAAACGCACCTATTGTTGATGACAAATTCCCAGATCTAGCTGATTGTGGTTATACAAGAGGTAGGAACAGAATGGAGGATTGTCCTGGGGCAGGAAGACTTGGATGGATATTTAAACTCGACAACCCAGAATTTAATAAAAATCCAAAAGGAGATGCGAATAATAGATATAGAAAGGCTACAGCGATACCAACTATTTTTGGTGGAACTGTTTACTATCCTGTTTATGAGCCACCGCCAAAAGGAGAAGTAAGTTGTAGTGTTGGTAAAGCATTTATTTGTGCCGCTGATGATGAGTGTGGTATTAATCAAGCAGAAAAAATTCAGTTTGCAGAAAAAAATGTGAGATCTGAAAGTGAATTTGATGAAAGAGCAGGATGTTATTATTTACAAAGAGGAATTCTTTCACAGTTTGTTATCTCTGGAAATAAATTATTTGCTAACGTAACAACAGAGTCCGATGATCAAGCAGATACCTTAGTAACCTTGTTAGGAAGTGATAAAGATATTCAAGTATATAGGGGCAGTTGGCAAGAAAACTTTTAATTAAAGTTAGTTAATAAGTATTAAGAAAATTAAAATTCTATTTTTCTCAGACCATGTGTTTTATAAAAATATAGAGTGTAATCCCAAGAATAATATATGGACCAAATGGTATTTGAGAAGACAAGTTCTTAGATTTATTGATCAATGATGGTAAAGATAATCCTAAAGCTATTATGGATGATAGAAACAATACAAAAGGTATTGAAACCCAACCAAACCAAAATCCAATAGCCGATAATAGTTTAGCATCTCCTAAACCCATACCTTCTTTATTTCTTACTTTTTTATATACAAAAATAATTAACCATATAATTAAATATCCAATAACACCTCCAATTAATGAATTGATATAGTTTGGAAATAAAAAATTATCTAAATTAGGATCAAATGATTTTATAAAACCAATAAACATTAATGGAAATGTTAAAGAGTTTGGAATAATGAAATGTTTTAGATCAATAAAGAAGATAATAACAAAAAAAACAATTAGTATTATTAACAATAATGAGGTGATGCTAATTCCATAAAAATAATATATAATAGTAAATGAAATTGCAGTTATTAGTTCTACAATAAAATATTGAAAGCTAATCTTGTAGCCACAGTTTCTGCACTTTCTTTTTAATAATAAAAAGGAGATTAAAGGAATATTATCGAACCATTTGATTGTTTTTTGACAACTAGGGCAAAAAGATCGAGTAAATATAACACTTTTATCCATGGGTAAACGATGGATACAAACGTTAGAAAAACTTCCCCAGATGCAGCCTAAAACAAAAAATAGTACGAAAAACACTAATTAAATTTTAAATTGGGAGGCAATATTAATAATTCCGTCAATACAGTATTGAATAAGCACAACAGCGTCTTGCAAATGTATGTAAAGACCAGGAGTATTAATTATGATTTCCATAAAGCTTTAAATTATCAAAAAAAAAGTGTAATTCCAAATACAAAAATGTTTTTTAGACAAAAAAAAATTGAGCCAAACAAAGAAAACATAGCCTTAAATGAAGATTTAGCAATTATTACAAAAATGAATCAAGAGTTTGCAACATCTCTTGATTTAAAAGAAACTTTACAAACTGCTCTCGAAGTAATTATAAAAAGAATAGATGCCCAAGCTGCAAATATTTTTTTGATTGATGAAAAAAAACAAGTTTTTCAATGTATCGCTTCGAAATATCAATCTTATCTGGATGAATATGAAATACCTTTGACACAAGGTGTAATGGGTAAAGCAGTTTTACAAAAAAAATGTATAAGAGTTGGAAACGTTCGAAAAGATGTAAGAGAAATTGCAGAATTTTATTTTGATTTAGATAATAAAACAAATTTTACAACATATTCTGTTTTATGCTCACCACTCATTGCTGCAAACGAATGTATTGGAGTAATTCATTGTTTAAATAAAAAAAGTAATTCAAAATTATTTGAGGAGAGCGATAGAAAATTATTAGAAACTTTATCAGCACCTGCAGCGTTAGCAATTAGAAATGCAAAGATGGCAAAAGAACTCGTTGATAAAAATAGAATTCAAAAAGAAATAGAGATTGTAGGTGAAATACAAAAAACTTTATTATCAAAAAACAAAAAAGAAAATTTTCCTATTGCTGGAATAAATATTCCGGCAAAGGTTGTATCAGGAGACTTCTATAATTTTTCCGACTTAGGAGATGGAAAGTTTGGTTTTGGCGTTGCAGATGTTTCTGGTAAAGGAATTAAATCTTCTTTGTTGATGTCTAAAGCATCAAGTTTGTATAGATGTCTTAGTAAAACAATTTATTCTGCATCTGACTTGCTAGATCTTTTAAATAAAGAAATATGTGAAACAACTTCACGTGGGATGTTTGTAACAATGTTAATTGGAATTTATGATAGCAAAAAAAATGAATTACTTTTATCAAATGCTGGTCACGAACCTCCACTTATCTTTTCTAGGGATGGAAAATTTTCTAATCATACAGAAGCAGGACCACCTTTAGGTATAATGTCAAAAATAAAATATAAAGAGACAAAAATTAACTTTGCAAACAGCTCAATGTATGTTTTCACTGATGGAATTACTGAAATTAAAGATCCAAATGGAGAAATGTTAGGTGCAGATGGTTTTCAAAATTATATTATTAAACATAAAGACAAACCAAATCATAGAAAGATTAAAAATAATTTTAAAAAAAATAATTTAAACACGGAAAAGGCAGAAAGATTGCTAAAAAATTATTATTTTGATAAAAATTAATTGAAATTCAGAAAAAATTTAAAAATTCACCTCAAATTAGAAAAAAAATATCAATTTTGAATTGTATTTTTAAGTTTTTTTGGATTTAATCTTAAAATTTCATTTTAAAGGTGTGTTCCCATAATAAAAGGTATAAAAAATTTTATCTTTTTTTTTCTCTAACACAAAAAAATTTTACTCTAACACAAAAAAAATAAAAATTAGAAAAAATTAGAAAAATGTTGTAAATACTAGCTTTTTTAAATTTTGTTTAATTTTAATAACTCTAACACAATTCTTTAAAATTTAATTGTGTTAGAGTCGAATTGAATAGTCTTAAAATATTTCAAATAATATTTTAAATGTCATTTTAGCGAAAATGGCTAATTTATTAGCTTTTTTGACATTTTAGACAAATTTTTTTAATCTTAGGTAAGTTTGTGTTGGACAATATTATATTTTGTGTTAGAGTTTTAGGAAAATTGTGTTAGAGAAATAGAAATTTTGAAAAATTATGGATGATAAAGAGAAAGAAAAATTTGGTGTCATTATAGACAAACAAAATCAATCTGAGAGTGAACAACCAAAAGTTGAAGAAAAATCTCCAGAAAATAAAAATATCGAGAGTGAACAACCAAAAGTTGAGGAGCAAGCTCCAGAAAATGAAATTTTAAAGACTGAAAACGAAAATATTGGTGTTTCAGACGTTAAACAAGCTGAAGATGAAAATAAAACTGAAAGCACACCTCAAAATCAAGATCAATTTTCTGATAATGATGCAAATAATAATTTATCCTCGGCTGAACCAACAAATTTAAATGAAAATATTAATAATAATGAAAACAATGATGCTGAAAAGATAAATAAAGAGAATAGTAATGAAGAAGAAAAAAAAGATCATCAAGTAATCCATAAAAAAGATGGGAGATTACATATTTATGTAAGACAAGATAAGTACAAAGGGGAGCTTAAATCTAAAAATTGGGTCGGAAGAATTTATTTAGATGGTAAACAAAAAATTTTCTCCTCGGGTACACCAAATTTAGATGATGCAATACCAATTTTAGAAAAATGGTTTGATGATTTACACGCACAAAAAGAAAAAGAACAAAATAACAATGATCAAACTGAAAGTAGTGATAAAACAAAAATTGAAAACATACAGTCGGAACAAGTTAAAGAAACTATTTCTCCCAATATTGATACAACAACTTTACAAAATCAAAATAATGAAAATTTAAAAAGTAATTTAGAAAATATTTCTACAACTAATCAAAATAATCAAAACGAAGATCAAAAATCAAATGTCACTACAAGTTTATTAGATAAATTAAAAAGTATAAAATTAAAAAAACCTGAGTTTGGAAAAAAAGACTCTATTAAACTATCTGGTGGTAAATCAATATCAGATATTAAAAATAAACTTGGTGGTTTCTTTAAATCTAAAATTGGAAAATCCTCTGTTCAAGGCGAAGAAATTGTTGGAGTAGAACTTACTAATAAAGAAATAAGACTTGCCCAGATAACTTCAAACAAAGCAAATCAGTGGATACTCGAAAAATTTTATACTCATAAAGTTGACTTACCTGAAGATGCATCAGTATTAGATAATGCAGATAAAATGGGTGAGGAATTATCTCTTGCAATACAAAAATCAAAAATTGCAACACCAAACGCTGCAATTGCAATACCAGTTACGAGTGCAATTATAAGAGTCGTAACTGCTCCATTAATGACAGATGAAGAATTACAAAAAGCAATAGACACAAATTCGTTATGGGAAAACTTGGTTCAACTAACTGATAACTTAGATGATTATTCAATATTCCATCAAGTGATTAATAAAAACGATAAAGAAAATACAATGGATATTTTATTTGTAGCTTCAAAATTGGCAGATATTAATAATTACACATCTATAATAAAGAGAAGTAGCTTAAATCCAGTTATAATTGACGTTAAATGTTTTGCACTTAAATCAGCTGTTGACCAAATAAATCAAATTTCAAAAAATGCTGAGGATGCAAATTTAACGGCAGTTCTAGAATTTGGATTAGATGAAAATTATTTAATGATATTATATGAAAATAACCCAATAATTACTGACATTTTTATAAGAAACCAAGATAGAGAAATTTTACAAAATTCACAAGACCAAGAGGAGAAAGAGGCTTTAGTAAGAAGATTTATTACTCAAGTTAAGCAAGCAGTGCAAGATTTTGAGACAAAATATGAAAAAAGAATAAGAAATATAAAAGTAGTTTCTGATTTAGTTAATGTAGAAGATTATTTATCTACTTTTAGAAAAAGTATGGCCAATGTTGGCTTCAATTTATTTGATCCAATAGATGGGTTAAAAATTCCACAACAAAATGTTGAATCAACAAACTTACAAAATAGATCTTACTTATCTACAGTAATAGGTCTTGCTTTTAGAAAATTGGATGTGTTTGGTTATTATAAATTTGTAACAGCAGTAAAAAATATCAACCTTCTTCCCGACAGAGCAGGTATGATAAAACAGAAAAAAATGAAAGCATTTTCTAAATTTGCTTTCAAAGGAGTAGCAGGAGCTGTTGTTGCAATTTATACTTTATTGTTCGGATTATCATTTTGGCAAATTTATTCCTACAATTCAAAATTACAAGATTATGATAAAATTGTAAAAGAACATAAATTAAAAGAAAAACAAAAAAAGAAATTTAGTAAAGAGTTAGGTGTAATGACTAAAACATTACAACTAAGTAAAACTCTTAAGTCTAACAAAAGTTTAAGTTATAGATACTTGGCACAGATAGCAATGAGTGTACCAAAAAGAGTTAAATTTAATTCTATACAATATGATGGAAAAAAATCTATTGTTCTTCTAGGCTCTGCTGCAACTGATCAAGATATATTAAAATTAGTTAACAATTTAAATACTCAAAAGTTAGTCCAACAAGCATCCTTGGGTTCTATGAATTTACCAAAATCCAAAGCTGGGTCTAACACGAAAAAAAGATTTCAAATTTTAGTGCAGGTAAAAGGATAAATTTTATGGATTTAAAAAATATTGATTTAAAAAATATCAAAATTGATGATCTTGTATCGAAAATTAAGACTATTGAAAAAAAAGTATTAATTAAAATTGGTATCGGTGTTGGTTCAGTTGTTGTTTTCTTAATTATTTATTATGCCATTTTAAGTCCAATAGTTGAAAAAAAGAAAATTCAACTAGAGGATATGAATGTAAAAAAAACAGAGATTACAAAATTTAATAATGATATCGTATCAATTAAGAAGAAGATTAAAAAAGTAAAACCAGAATACGAAAATTACTCAACACTTTTTCATTCAAAAGCAGAGGTTGAGGGTCTTTATCAAACTTTAAGTGAATATGCTTCAATAAACGGATTAATTATTTCCAAAATAAATAAGGGCACCCCTTCAGCTGTTTCTAAAAGCTCTTTATCAAAATCAAAAAAGAAAAAGAAAAAAAAGAAATCAAAAAAAAAACAGACACAGAAAAAAAGTATCGCTTATTATAGAATACCGGTTAGTTATGAAATAAAAGGCAATTTCCTTGGATATATTAAGTTTAAAAGACAAGTCTCTCTTTCTCAAAAGATGTTAAACTTTGACAAAGAATCCATAAAAGTGCTAAAAGGGGATACAACTAACGCGATAGTTGTAACAGGAGTATTAACAATAGTGGGGTTACCAGATGAGTTTTTTTAGAATTGCTCTTTTGACTTTATTATTAATGTCTTTTCCCAAAATTGGCTTGGCTGATAGTCATGAAGAACCATTGCCTTTAAATGACCCATTTGCGGGTGATGATGGAACCGCCAGCTCAATAGTATCGGATGTTACTCAAAAAGAGGAATTAATGAATTTGAGTAAATATAAATTAGTAGGAGTTTTTAATGGCTCTATAAAATCGTTTGCAACTTTTGTGGATGAGTCAGGAGAATTTATAACTCTTGAAGTGCAAGAAGAATTATCAAATGGATTAAAATTAGTTGAGGTAAATATTAAAGAGGCAATATTTCAAAAAGGTGTAGACAATTTTATATCCCTTAACTTTAAAAACCAAATTAGAGAAAAAAATGAATTTTAAATTTATTACACCCACAATTTTATTATTAATTTTTTTAACTGGATGTACTACAGATGGTAAATTTAAAAAGGGTGGATTTAAACATAACACACCACTAATAAAAGAAGATATAAGAATAACAGGAAAAGAAACTGTTGATAAAACAATAGAAATGGGACCTCAACCTATTGAAGGTGATGTTATAAAACTTGGAAAAAGAAAACAAATATCTTCACAAAAAAAAAGAAACTATCTCTTAATACCTGAAAGCTATAAATCTCTAAAACAAAACGTATCATTTAAGTTTCAAAACTTAGATTATAAAGAGGCCATGAATCTTATGGCTCAGGCAGGAGATATTAACATTTTAGTTGGTGAGGAAGTTGCAGGGTCAATAAATGCACAATTAGTCGATGTTCCATGGGATAAAGCGTTTAATGCAATATTAGATTTAAAAAATTTTGCTGCTGACTTTGATGTTTCAAGTAATTTAATAAGAGTTCATTCCCCAGCTAATTTGACAGCACAGGAAAGTACTAAATCAGCTCGAGCTTCAGCAGTTAAGAAAAAAGTAGAATTAGAAGACTCGGTTGAACCAATGATTTCAGAAATATTTAGATTGTATTATATAACTCCAGCGGAAGCAAAAAAAACTTTAACAGAACTTTTCGCATCAATTGATGATAATTTTTCACCAATCAAAATTACCGAAGAAAAAACAACAAGATCTGTTATTGTAAGAGGAAAAGAAACTGATTTAGATATTGTTGATAAAATTATTAAAGAAATAGATGTAAGAACTAAACAAGTTTTAATAGAGGCATTTATTGTTGAGGCCAATTCTGATTTTGAAAGAGCATTAGGCACAAGACTTGGCGGATACTATAATAGACAAGGAAGAATTATCGGAGGTGTACAAAATGCAAGTACTGGTGATGGACCAGCTAATGCAGGTACAGCAGTTCTTGGCGCAGCTACTGATAGTCTCACAGATTTTTCTGCTGCAGGAGCTACTAGTGGTATTGGTATTTTAAAAAAGACGGGTTCAGCAGTACTTAAAGCAGAGATTACTGCTCTAGAGACGCAAGGTTTAGGCAAAACAATTTCAAATCCAAAAGTATTCACTTTAGATAATCAAGTTGCAACAATTACTCAAGGTGAGGAAATACCTTATGCATCTAGCGGCGATGGGGGAACTGATACACAATTTAAAGAGGCAGCTTTAAAAATGACAGTTACGCCAAGTATAATTGGAGATGGAAATGTACTCTTAACTATACAGGTTAATAATGACACTCCAAACAGATCAAATGCAGGTGATCCCGCTATTAACAAAATGGAAATAAGCACCAAATTACTGGTAGCTGACGGTGATATTGTCGTAATCGGTGGTATCAAAAAAAATTCAACAACTAATAGTAAACAACAATTACCAGGCGTGGGTGATACCCCGGTTTTAGGAAATTTGTTTAAAGGAAAATCAAAAACTGATAATTTAGACGAGTTATTAGTATTTATAGCACCGAGAGTTTTATAATATGTTGAAGATAAGTCGAGAAAGCGAAATAAATCTTATAAATGTACTTATAGATAACGATATTATCTCAGGCAAAGACTTAGTTAATATAAAAAAAATTAGCACCGAAGGTAATAAGTCTCAAATTGATGCCGTCTTTGAATTAAAACTTACTGATGAAAAGCAAATAGTAGATGTGTTAGTTAAAGAGCAAAGTTTAGACATTGTCGATTTGTCAAAACATGCAATTACAGATGAAATTAAATCTGTGCTTCCTTCAAATTATATCAATGTAAATTTTGTGGCGCCATTTAAAGTTGAGGGCAATACTCTGCACATTGCAATATCAGACAGTTCAAAACTTGGTTTGATGAGAAATTTAAAAGCTATCACTAAAAAAAATATTGAATTACATGCAGCAAAAGTTTCAGAAATATCAAAGTTTATAGATAAGCTTTTAAGTGAGAGTGGTGATGTAACAACAGAAACTATACGAAAAGACAATAGAGAAAAAACTAAAACTTTTGACTCCGAACTAGGTGAAGCGGGGGAAGTTTTAGATAAAAAACCAGAAGAAGATATTGAAGCAATAGAAAATGAGTCAGAAGTTATAAAATTTAGTACAGCGGTTGTTGCAGAGGCAATTAAATTAGGTGTTAGTGATATTCACATTGAGCCTTATAGATTCTCATCAAGAGTAAGATATAGATTAGATGGTATGTTACAAGAACAAGATCAGTATCAAAAATTTTTACACGATAATTATGGCGCAGTTGTTACTCGATTTAAAATAATGGGTAAATTAGATATTGCAGAAAGAAGATTGCCACAAGATGGAGCAATCAATTTTAAAATTGAAGGTAAAGTTGTAGATTTACGTTTATCTATTTTGCCTACTGCAAATAATGAGAGAATTGTAATGCGTATCTTAAATAAAGATGCAGGAGATATAACTTTAGAACAATTAAATTTTGATGACTCCGACTTAAAAAATCTTAGAAAAGCAATTCATAGCACACAAGGTTTAGTTCTTGTAACCGGTCCAACAGGATCAGGAAAAACTACAACCTTATACAGTATTTTAAAAGAAGTAAGCAAACCACATTTAAATATTTTAACTGCAGAGGATCCAGTTGAATACGAGCTTGATGGTGTTGGACAAGTTCAAATTAAAGATGATATTGGATTAAATTTCGCAGCTGCCCTAAGATCATTTTTACGTCAAGATCCTGAGATTATTCTGGTTGGTGAGATGAGAGATAAAGAGACAGTTGATATTGGTTTAAAGGCTGCTTTAACGGGTCACCTTGTTTTTAGTACTCTTCATACAAACGATGCACCTAGTACTATTACAAGATTACAAAATATGGGTACACCAGATTATTTAATAAGTGCAGCTTGTACTTTGGTATTAGCGCAAAGGTTAGCAAGAAAATCATGCAAAGACTGTAGGGTACCTGATGAAGATGTGACGCCAAAAGTTTTAACAGATCTTGGTTTCTCACCTGAGTTGGCATCAAGAGTAAAAGCACAAAAAGGTAAAGGATGTCCTAAATGTAAAGATACAGGATTTAAGGGAAGAATGGGTATCTATGAGATTTTAAATGTAACAAAACCAATCAAAGAAGCAATTTTAAAGAAAGCAACTACTCCAGAGTTAAAAGAAATCGCTACAAAAGAGGGTTTTCAAACCATGGCTGACATGGGTAGAAAAATGATTGCAGCTGGAGATTTAAACTTTAGAGAGTTTGAACGAGTGCTTTCAACTTCATAATTAGCAAATGGAATCATACACATATAAAGGAATTTCAGCTGGTAAGTACATAGAGGGCGAAATTGAGGCTTTAAATCAAGACGAGGCTTCTCACAAACTAAAAGAACAAAAAATAATTATAACTAATTTAACAAGAGGTAAGAAAAAAAAAGACGGCACAAAAGATAAGCCTAAAGGCAAAGGCTTTAGCTTATTTAAAAAGAAGGTAAAAAACGAGGACTTGGTTGTTTTTTCAAAGCAATTTGCCACCATGGTAAAGGCCGGACTTCCAATTTTGAATGTACTTGAAATGCTAAGAGATCAAGTAGAAAACCCAGCGATGAGGGATGTGGTAGAAGATATTAGAAAAAGCTTAGAGGGAGGTGTTTCGTTATCAAAATCATTCGAAAAATATCCTGATCTATTCGATAACGTATATGTAAATTTAGTTAAAGCTGGTGAGGCCAGCGGTAAACTAGATGTTTTTCTTTTAAAAATCGTCGATGCATTAGAGAAAAGAGAAAAAATAAAGAAGAAGATTAAAAGTGCCTTAATGTATCCAAGCATAATGTTTACAGTTGCTATCGTAGTTAGTGCATTTATGTTGATCAAAGTGGTACCTGTATTTGCAAAAATGTATGACGGAATGGGTATTGCTTTACCCACACCTACAGCAGTTATTCTAGGTATGAGTGATTTTTTAAGGGGAACAGGCGGGCTAGTAATGCTTATCTCTATTATCTCTTTCGTAGTGGCTTTTAAATACTTAACAACTAAAAATGCAGCAATACGATACAAATGGCATAGACAAGTTTTACGACTGCCAGTGTTTGGTGATTTAATTTTAAAATCTTTGATTGCAAGAATTTCTTTAATATTAGGGAATTTAAGTGCAGCAGGTGTCAACTTATTAGAAAGTTTAGACATTGCAAAATCAGTCAGTAATAACGTAGTTGTGACAGAGGCAATTGACAATGTTAAGAAGGGAGTTTTTTCTGGAGAAACTTTAACTAAACTTTTTTTAAAAGAACCTTTGTTCCCACCTACTTTTAGTCAATTAATTTCAGTTGGTGAACAAACTGGTCAACTTGATGAAATGTTTAATTCTGTTGCTATGTATTATGAAGAAGAATTCGATGGGGCAGTAGATAACATGTCTAGTTTAATTGAACCTATAATGATTGTATTCATGGGTTTAATGATCGGTGGCTTAATGATTGCAATGTACTCACCAATATTCAATGTTGGTGCATTAATAAATTAATTAATCTTTTTTGTTAATACTAAATGGTTAACCCAACCCTTTTCATCTTTTTTAAATACAGCTGCGTCCATAATTTGCTTAATAAAAAAAGTTCCTAAGCCCCCAGGTTTAATATCATCTAGTTTTCTATGTTGTACATTTCCAGGAACAACAGCTTTACCTTTATCAAAAAAACCTATTTCTAATTCTGAGTCTTTCATTGAAATTTTAATTTGCATTCTGTCAGTTGTGTTATCTACACCTTTATAGCCATGCTTAACTATATTTTGTGCCGCCTCTGCAATTGCTAAAACTAATTCGTCTTTTAAATCTTGTTCGAGTTTTAATTTTTCAAATACTTCTCGAGAAAAAACTCTCACTTCTTTTAAACTTGCGGTGCTGACTAAAAAATCTTTTGACTCTTCTATGTTCATTATTCAAGATTAAGTATCTGCTCAAGTTTTGCCATCATAATTACTTTTAAAACAGATTTACTTACTTCTTTGACTATTACTTTAGTATTATTTTCTAGAGCCTTTTGATGGCTTTCAATTAGAACAGAAATTCCTGAAGAGTCCATGTAAGAAACATCTTTCAAATTAAGGTGAACCTCTTTACCAGACTCTACTAAAGGTAAAATTACCTCTTTAGCCTTTTCGGTAACGTCCATATCAATCTCACCATTTAAAAATACAGTGCTGACGTTTCCTTCCTCTGTTACTTTATATGTCATAAACTTTAAATTTTTTTACTGATAACATAAATTAAACACAAAATGTATAATTTTTGCTCAATCTGGGTGAAATCATTTGTTTTTGTTAGATTATTTAATGCTTATAAAGTATTTACATATCAAATAAATTATTATTAATTATCAGTTAATAATTAAAAAGAGGAATAAAAAATGAAAAATAACAAAGGTTTTACGCTAATTGAATTGCTAGTTGTTGTAGCAATTATTGGAACTTTAGCTGCTGTTGGGGTTGTAGCTTATAACGGTTACACTGAAGCTGCTAGAAAAAATTCATCAAAGGCTATTCATGCAAATGTAGTGAAATATATTTCATCTGAACTTGCAAAATGTGGCTTAGGTTCTGTAGATAGTTTATTTGGGGTAGATCAATCTGGTGATGGTGATAAAGCGGTAGAATGTAGCTCATTACCGTCAGAGATAGTTGAACACCTTTTAGGTACTAGTACGCCATTCCAAGATAAAAACCCACACTCATCTTCAGGAGAAGATGCTGTAACTGATACCGCTGGTAAAGGCTTTACAGTGTTAACTGCCACTGATGATACGGGAGCAGATGCTACTGGAGGAACAATAGAAGTAGCAACTAATTATGGTGGTGATGCGCCCTTGGAAAATACGATAGATAAAGACTAGGTGAAAGTTAAAACTTTTAAAGGTTTTACACTTATAGAACTATTAGTTGTTGTAGCCATTATAGGAATTTTAGGTGCAGTCGGCACTGTTGCTTATAATGGCTATACTAAAGGTGCAAGAATTACAGCTGCCAAAAATACCTTAATGCAAATATCATTGGCTCAATCAGAGTTTTTTTCTAACTCTGGTTTTTACTGGACAAGTGGTGAAGATTGTTCGAGCAGTTATTCAAAAGAAGCAGGCAATGCTGTTAATCAAGAAGTTGGAGATAACCTTTTTACTAATGTAAACTATATTGACAGCAAGATTGATTTTGTTTTCTGCATCGAGGAACCAGATGAGGGAGCTTCAGGTTTTATAGCAACTGCTGTATATAGAGGTGGTTCTTGTACACTCACAATTAGTGACTCAAACGTTGTTGATGACAGTTCTTGCTAGTTTTTCCTTATTATCTTAATAGTTGAAAAAAAATAATATACCAAATATCCTCCAGTGTTTATGTTTTTAAAGTTAAACAGATTTAAGCTAGTTTTAATATCAACCTTTTTGTTGATCACGACTTCCGTATTTTCTTCTGAAAAAAATATTACCTATATGCAAATTTTACAAAAACCAAATGATTTAGATTTGAATTTAAAATATGCACAGCAACAAGGTAAGATGGGAAACTACAAACAAACCATCTCAACTCTTGAACGATTGACGATGATCTATCCAGAAAATATTGAGATCAAGTTATATTTATTATCGGTTTTAGTCCAAGTAGATTCACCAGAGAAAGCCAACACTATTATTGAGGAGATGAAACTAAGAACAGATCTTAGCCCAGAAGATTTAGAAACTTTAAAAGAAATTGAAGAAGAAATGTCAGATAGAGAACCTAGTTTATGGAACATCTCAGCCGATATTGGTTTTGGTTTAAACTTTACTGATAATATTAATAGTGTTTCAAAGTCTAGATTTAAAATGGAGTCTGATGCAAAAGCAGGATTTAATTCAGCAAAATTTGATAGAACTGAAAGTGGATCTTTAGGAATAACTGCAACAAGGCCTATTGGTGAAGAGTCCTCTTTATTATTAAATTTAGCTCATACAACATCTAATCAATATAAAGAGGCCGATGATGATTTTCAGAGTTATGGATTTACTATTGGTTTAGATACTACGTTAGGAAATCAAAGTTTAAGTCCTTATTTAATAGCAAATAAATCTGATGCTCAACATGATGCTGATAGTTTTTCTTTTATGTATGGTATTGGAGGGTTTTTTTCAGTAGGTGAGAGAAATTCTTTTAGTTATGGATATTCGTACTCAGATTCTAAAGCAAATCACAATTCGGAGGACAACACTGCACATGAAACTAATTCAATATCACATAATTATACTTTAGGTTATGATTTAATCATTACTCAAATAATTTCTTCTTCTTTAAGTTTAGGTTATACGGATAATGACTCTGTCATTGATGCAGGAAATGATGCTGAAACTTATGATATTGGCCTTGTATTAAATTTTGCATTTCCTTGGGCTTTTATATCTGTTGGCAATTCTCACAGCTTTAATGATTATAAAAAAGAGGATTCTTCTGTGACTTCAAATACACTTAGATCAGATCATTCTATGACTACTGACATTATGATTACAAAAGCATTAGGAGATTTTTTTCCAGCATTAGATCCAAATAGAAATCTTTTTTTAAACTTATCTTATGAAAAATTAATATCTGAGGCGAATATAATAAATTACGATTATATTGCAGACTCTTTTGCTATTAGCTTTACCAAACCTATAAGTATAATGAAGTAGAATTTGCTATTTTCTCTTAAAATCATTAAAAATTGTGATTTTAAGCCATTTTAATAGACCCATTTTGAATATAAAATATTTTATTTTTTCCAGAAGTCTGTTATTTTTCATGCGTATGAAGAAGATATTAACAATAATTTTGGCTTTATTATTTTTCGGAAGCTTAAGCGCTAAAGCAAACGAAGAGCTGACCATAGAAAAACAGTTAGTTGGAATTGTTGGAGCAATATCAGGTACAGTTAAAACTGAAACCAGAGAATTAAAAACTGGTGACAAAATTTATTTAAATGAGACTATTTTAGCGGGTGCAGGCTCTGGTACTCAAATTTTATTACTAGATCAATCAACATTTACTATTGGTGAAGACTCAGAAGTTGTAATGGATACATTTATTTTTGATCCAGCTACTAATGATGGAAAAATAGTTGCAAGTGTAAAACAAGGAAGTCTAAAAGTAATATCAGGTCTAATTAGCAAAAAAAATCCTGACAGCTTAACTGTAGAAGTTCCTGAAGGTACTTTAGGTTCTAGAGGAACTGAGTTCCAAACAATTGTTTCAAGAGGAAAGACTGATACTTTATTGATTGGCCCAGGAAAAAATAATACTTTAGGTATGAGACCTGGTGCAGTTCTTGTTGGAAACAATTTTGGATCCACTTTATTGGATAACCCTTACAGCATTACATCAATGACAAAAGGTAAAGCTCCTGGTCAGGCAAAAAAGATTACTAAAAATCAGTTAAAGAAATTCAATAAGAAAATGAAAGCGTTACGAGTTGCAAAATATACCTCTGACAACCCAAAAGCTGAGAGAAAAAAAATTAAAAAAGAACTTAAAAAAGAATTGAAAGCTCTAGGATTTGAAAAAGAAGAAATTAAATCAATAATAAAAGAAAATATTAAGAAAGATAAAAAGAAAAAAGTAGCTATCAAAACTGAAAGAGCAGAAAAAAAGAAAAAAGCTAAAGCAGAAAAGAAAAAAGGTAAAAAGAAAAAAGCTGTAAAGAAAAAAGGGTCTAAAAAGAAAAAAGCAGTTAAGAAAAAAGGCTCTAAAAAGAAAAAGGCTGTAAAGAAAAAAGCATCTAAGAAGAAAAAAGCAGTGAAGAAGAAAGCTACTAAAAAGAAAAAAGTAGTGAAGAAAAAAGCTAAAAAGAAAAAAGTTGTTAAGAAAAAACCTAAGAAAAAGAAAAAAGTAGTTAAGAAAAAACCTAAGAAAAAGAAAAAAATTCAAAAGAAAAAAAGAACAGCTAAGAAAAAAGCTAAGAAAAAGAAAAGAAGAAAAAAGAAGTAATCTTCAATAAATACTCAATACCATTTACTTTACTATAATTAGAGTTAAATTCCTTTTGTGAAAGCTTTTTTTCAAAAACATACCAATTATTTTGTCTTTTTAACCTTATTAGTTTTCCTAATTTTAATTAAAATAATTAATCCTGCATTTGTTAAATCAATTTCATACTTAAGTTTTGATTTGTATCAAAAAGTATTTGCTGAAAAAAAAGACTCGGATGTTGTCATAATTGATATTGATGAAAACAGTTTGGGAAAGTTTGGTCAGTTTCCTTGGAATAGAAAAGTTTTTGCAGATATTTTAGATAGAATAAATGAGTCCAATCCAAAAGCGATAGGTTTCGATATTTTTTTTACTGAAAAAGATAAACAGTCTCCTGATGAAATTATAAAATCTTATGGTTTAGTTCCATCCGATATGGCAGAGCTTCAGAATTTACAAAGTCCAGATGAAATTTTTTCTGAGAAACTCAAACAATCAAAATCAATAATTGCAGTTTTAGGAAGCAATGTTCCTTCACACTCAAATTATGATCGAAAAGCTAAGGCGAGATTTTTATCTAAAGGCGGTGATCCAAAGAAATTTACTTACTCATACCCATATTCAATTGGTTCACTTGAAGTATTAGAAAAAGATGTGAAAGGTTTAGGTTCAATTTCTTTTTTAGATCAATTAGATGGTATTATTCGTTCATTACCACTTGTGGTACAGTTTGATAAGAAGATATACCCAACCATGGGACTAGAAATGGTTCGAGTGGGTTCAAAACAGAAAAATATTTATGTTGAATTAAACGAAGTTGGAATTCAAAGAATTAGTGCGCGACCCTATAAAATTAATTCAGACCCAAATGGTATAATTTGGATTAAGTACAAAAAGTCAGATAAAAATCAGTATATATCTGCTGGTGATGTTTATGACGGCAAATTCCAATCAGATTTTTTTACAGATAAATATGTTTTGATTGGTGCTTCTGCACAAGGACTTTTTGATTTAGTCAAAACTCCTCTTGGGATAACTATTCCAGGAGTAGAAGTTCATGCTAATGTTATTGAGAATATTTTAGATCAATCCTATTTAATAAGAAATCCTAATACGTATATATTTGAGTTATTATTTTCCATTATCGTCGCTCTCATTACATTTATATTATCTCAAAGAGTAAAACCTAAATTAAGTTTATCCATCTTTTTTGGAAATATTTTAGCGATAATAGTTATTGGTTTTTATATTTATAAATTTAGATCTGAATTGGTAGACATGAGTTATCCAATTTTTATTGTTACAGTTACTTTTTTGACCGGTTTATATTTTAGATTTATTGAGGAAAACAAAATAGCTTTAGATAACTTACAAAAAGAAGCAAAACTTTTAAAAGAAAGAGAGCTAGCTGCAGGAGTTCAAAAAAGTCTATTTCCAGATATATCAAAATTTGAAAACTTCATTTTTGCTAAAAACGTACCAGCTCGAGATGTATCTGGAGATTATTTTGATGTGGTAAGAGCAACACCAGAGGAATACTTTTTTACTTTAGCCGATGTTTCAGGAAAAGGAGTTAAAGCGGGTATGTATATGGCAAAAGCATCTTCAATATTTAGAACCTTAACGAATTTAAAGTTTCCATTAGAAAAAGTAGTATTTGGCGTGAATAATGAACTTGTTGAGGCAAAGTTTAAAGGAATGTTTGTGACTGCTGTTTTTGGAAAATTAAACATTAAAACTGGGGAACTTGTTTTTATTAACGCAGGGCATGAAAGTATTTTAACTTTTGATCAAAATAAAAATTATGAATACATCAAATCAGAAATGCCACCCATTGGGATTGTTAAATATTTTACAGAGTCGATGGTCAAATCTAATACCATGAACCTTAAGGATAAGACATTTGTGGTTTATACTGACGGTGTAACGGAAGGTTATTTAAAAAATGGTGAAGAATTAGGGGCTGAAGGAGTTCAAAAAATTATAGATGGCATGTCAGAAGTGACACCAAAAACTATTGTCGAGTCTATAGAAAAAGAATTAAATTGGGGTGCTGAAAAGTTAAGAGATGATATTACTTGTATGGCGATCAATATAAATAATACTGAATTAATCAAAAAAAAATAATCCAATATGATGAAGAGGTTATTTTTAATTACCTTTTGTTTATGCTTTGTAATGCAAACTATTCATGCAGAAATAGTTAAGCCTGTTTTTAAACAATTGAAAGATCCAAATTTGGATGGTGAAGATAACGAACCATCCACATCCGGAATAGCGATAACCCCCGATGGAAAAAAATTTTTTGTAATGGATAATTTAGAAGCTGGAGCTACTGATGGGGGTGCAATTTTTATTTATGATTTAACAACTGCATTTGATATCAGCACCATGGATGTCACAAACAGAACTATAGTAGACACAACTGGTCTTGGTGATGATTTAGGTTTTGGAAATGGTAAAAAAACTATTGTATTTAATAATGATGGAAAAAAATTATTTTTATTTAATACACATGGTCTTGCGCAATTTCATAATTTAGCAAGTCCATATGACGTCGCCTCAATTTCTGCCTCAACATTAATTCCTGATGACGGTCTCAATTATAAAACTGCTTATAACAGTGGTGCTCTTGAAATTTCAGCACTTTACGGAGTTACGTTTAATAATGATGGAACAAGAATGTATCTTAATGATGGACATAAAAATACCACCGATATAACTCAGGTCAATTTATCCACACCATTTGATCCAAGCTCTGGGACTTTTGCATTCAATCTTAATACAGAAGACATCCCCGACCTAACAGCCAACAGATTTACATTTGAAATAGCCTTTGATGATGATGGTACAAGATTATATATAAGTGAGGGTCTTAATAACTCCACTGGAATTCCTACTTTTATTTATGTTTATAAATTATCGACACCATTTGAGCTTAGTTCTGCAACTTACGTTGGTAAATCCCAAATAGTTGGAAATGGAAATAATGTTTCAGCAATTGGATGGACTTTTGGGAATAATGGTATGAAGGCTTATATTGGAACAGAAGACGCTAATGCTGACGGAGACGATATAATTTATGAATATGATTTAACTTGTCCTTATGGAATTGTTCTTTGTGAAACAGATGCTGTTACAGCAATAGGAGCTCAAGTAGAAATTGCTAAAAATGTAATTCATCAAAACTCTTCAACAATTTTTAAAAGATTTGATTGGTTAAGAAGAAATGATGAAAGAGCTAATTTAACTAATCATGAAGTTAAATTGAATATTCATAATCCAATTTTAGCAGCATTAAAAACTAACTTTGAAAATTCATTAAATAATATTCAATTAACACAAGCATCATTGAAAAAAGAAAATTCTAGTAAAAATAAAAAAAATTGGTCTCATTGGTCTCACGGAGATTTTTCAATTGGAAGAGTGGGCGATACAGTGACTTCTAAACCTAAAGAAGTTAAGACTAAAGGTTTTATGTATGGTTTAGACAAATTAGTTGATAACAAGATCTTTGGTTATGCATTTCGATATGGTAAAGATGAAGTTGATTTAGAAGATGGATCAAACACTGAAACAGATGTTCATACATTTTCTCTAAATATATACAGCAGCATACCTTTAAAAAGTCAATCCAATCTAAATTTATTATTTGGTGTTAGCTATTTAATGTTAGAACAGTTAGATAGAAATTATCGAGAAAGTGGTAACAGAAATGGAAAACAAATTTACACATCAATTAGCTATGAAAATGAAAATGCTTACACTAAATATGATTTAATTCCTTTCGGTAAGTTTGAAATAGGTATCACTCAATTTTCAGATTATACTAATTTTGATGTTATTTCTAATAATATCGAAAATCATGAAAGACTTACATTTAGAACAGGTAATGCTTCAGCAGGTTTAAAATTTGATAATATTTTATATTTAAAAGATAAAACTTTAAGTCGAAACGGTTTTATTGAATATATTTACGACTTAACACCAGACATCGATCATTATGTTAGAAGTCATATCGATAATGTTTCCGTAAAAAAAACAATTAAGACACACTCATTACATAATGTAAAAGGAAATATAGGTTTTGAATATATGAATTCAAAAGGTTCAACTGTCGCTATAAACTACGAAAGATTTCAAAGCCTGGACGAGTCTGGACATAAAGACAGTTTACTTATTAAGTTTGGAACAGTGAAGAAACCAAATGTAAATTTTGATGTAATTTATGATCCAACAAATAACAATAAGACTGAAATAAGTTATTTAAAAGAATTTGGTAATTTTAATTTAAAATTAAAATCAAATTATAGTTTATTTAGCAAAATTCCAGATTATGGGGCAAACGTTGAATTTTCAGGAACTTTTTAATAAATCTTGAAGTTTATTTTCTTTTTCTAAAGCTCTAACTTCATCATAACCACCAATGTGTTGATCATCAAAAAATATTTGTGGTATAGTTCTTTTGCCGTTTGCTTTTTTAATCATCGCATCCATCGCTCCCTCAACTCTTGCAACATCTATTTCAGTGTAAGTTGCATTATTTCTAGTTAATAATCTTTTCGCTGCTTCACAATAATTACACATTGGACCTGTATAAATTACAACATTTTTCATACTTTAGAGATAGTCACCTTTTTTTAATTTACTAGTAATTAGTTTTCTAGAATATTCAAATTTTTTTCTATGTTTGATACTTTTTTGATTTACTCTTTTTCTCCAAAGTCTAAATGAGGACGGCTTAATTGATCTTCTCATTATTTTTATAACATCAGACTCTTTGTACCCGGTCTTTTTTTCAATTTCTTCAAAAGTGATACGGTCCGCCCAGGCAGCCCAAATGACCCAATCTGGATCTTCGATATTTGGCTCTGGATTTTTGACCCTGGTGACAGGCCTGTGACCTTTTTTTTTCATAAATCCTTTATATTTGAAAAAAAATGATAATGCATTTTTTTTGGAATATGCTATTATTGATAAGATAGTCCTTCTTAGCCATCTTTAGCTCCCGGTTTTTAAGGACTATCTTTTTTGATACCCAATAAATTAATCTCCCCTAAAAATCTCGTTTTTTATCATTCTTTGGACCATGTATTTAATCTGAAAAATTAATTGTAAATTTTTGTCATTTAGAAATTTAAAAATTAGTGTATTTATAAAAGTTGTTTAAGCTTCAGTATAAATTAAAAATTAATTTCAGTTTGTGTAATTCTAATACTATTAAGTTTATACAAATTTTTATTAATATTAATTAATTCAATCTTTGCGAGTGTATTACCTTTAATTACCTCTAATTTAGTAAAGTCCCTTGATGATTTAATGTAATTTAAATCGTTAAATTTTTCATTATTTTGAATTTTGAAGTTTTTTTAATTTTTTAAGCAATTAAGTTGAAAAAAGATTGAAAACATTCATTTTTTTTGTTGTATTATTGCAACATTATTGATTTTTAACATGTTAAATTTACTTAGATTTCAATATTTTCTTAAAAAATAACTGAATTAATGGTAAGAATCCTCAAAATTAACATTTAAACAATAGGATAATAACAATGAAAAAATTTTTAATAGCAACAGTTATGCTCTTAGGATCTATTTCTCTTGTGAATGCAGAGCAATATAGACTGGGTTTATCTGTTTTAGGTGGTGCTTTTGAAGTTGATGGTGCTAAAGAGGTATTCTCTGGTGATCACGCTGCTGATGCATCTTCAACAAAAGTTACAAAAGATGCTAAAGATGAAAAAGAAAATGCAGAAGGAGCATTTTATCTTGGAAATATTTTTGCAGAATATGTAGTTAACGATCAAGTAGCCATTGGAGTAAGTTATTCACCAACATCTGCAGAGTCTGAAGAAGTTGAAAACAAACAAAACATTGGCGACCTTCCAGAGGATGATGGAAACGATAATGCATCAACAAACAAAGTTAAAGTTGCATTTGAGGATTTAGTTACAGTTTATGCTTTAGCTAACTTGAATGACAACCTTTATGGAAAAGTTGGTTTTATTCAAGTTGAGTTAAGAACTAAAGAAAACCTTCAAACAGGTGGTGCTTATCCAGATGATACATTACATGGTTATCAAATTGCATTAGGTTATAACAAAGACCTTGCTGATGGTATGTTTATCAGAGGTGAAGCTACCTATATGGAAATAGATGGTACAACTTTAAAAAATACAAATGATTCAACAAAATCTGTTAGTGCAGATGGTATTACAGGTATGGGTGCTGCAATATCGATTGGAAGATCATTCTAATTATAAAAAAACATAGTTTAAATTGTTAATTTAAAACCCCCTCTTTAAGAGGGGGTTTTTTTTTGTCTGAAATAATAAGAGGAATTTTAACTAAAATTAAATTATTATCATCTTATGAATTTTGGTTTTATAGGAACAGGGAATATTGTTTCAGATGTCATAGTTGGAATGAATGACTCAAAGCTCAAATATAAAAAAATAATTATTTCTCCTAGAAACCAAAAAAAAGCCAAGTATCTAAAAAAAAAAATAAAAAAAGTTTTTATCGCGAAAAACAATCAAGCAGTAATAGACAATTCTAATTGGATTTTTTTGGGTGTTTTACCAAAAGTAGGAAACTCAATATTACCCAAACTAAGATTTAGAAAGGGGCAAATAATAGTAAGTTTTATGTCCACTACAACTTATTCAAAATTAAAAAAATTGATTAACACAAAATCTATCATTGTTAGAGCTATCCCTATGCCTCCAATTAGATTGGGTAAAGGTCCTGTTGCTATTTTTCCGCCTAACAAAAAAGTGAAAAATTTTTTTGATAAAATTGGCACAACTATAGAAATTAAAAATGAAAAATTATCAAAAAATTTTTGGGCCATTTCGGGAACTATGGCTTCGTTTTATGAGTTATTAAATATTTTATCAAAATGGTTAATTAGAAAAAAATCTAATAAATTAGATTCACAAAAATATGTAACTTTATTATATTCGGCATTAGCTGAATTAGCGTTACTTAATTCATCTAAACCACTGAAAAATTTAGTAAACGAACAAACGCCAGGTGGACTAAATTGGCAAGGTGTTAATGAATTAAGAAAATCAGGTTATTATAGATTATTAGAAAAATCACTTAATAAAATTTATAAGAGATTATAATCTAATTCAGTAATGCAAGATAATATTTTAGAAATAAAAAACTTATCAAAATATTTTGGTGGATTAGCGGCTGTATCTAATTGTTCATTAAAAGTAAAACAAGGAACTATAACTGGTATAATAGGACCTAATGGATCTGGAAAAACAACTCTATTTAATCTTATTGCTGGAAACTTAAAATCATCCGGTGGTAGTGTTTTATTTAATAATGAAATTATTACTGATGTTCCGTCTTATGAATTGTTTTCAAAAGGATTACTTAGAACTTTTCAAATAGCACATGAATTTACAAATTTATCCGTTTTAGAGAACCTAATGATGGTCCCAGGTAATCAATCTGGAGAAAAGTTAATGAGTGCTTTATTAAAGCCTGGATTAGTGGCAAAAGAGGAAAATCAAATAAAAGAAAAAGCAATGGAAGTAGTTGATTTTCTTAACTTAAGTCATTTGAAGAATGAGTTAGCTGGAAACTTATCTGGAGGGCAAAAAAAACTATTGGAGTTGGGACGAACGATGATGGTGGATGCTAAATTAGTCTTATTAGATGAGGTTGGCGCAGGTGTTAATCGAACTTTATTAAAAGATTTAGGTACAGCCATTGAGAAATTAAATAAAGAGAAGGGATATACCTTCTGTATGATTGAGCATGATATGGATTTTATTGGAAGGTTATGTGATCCAGTAATTGTTATGGCAGAGGGATCTGTTTTATTTGAGGGTTCGGTGGAAGATGCAAAAAAAGATGAAAGAGTAATTGAAAGTTACTTAGGCAAAGGGTCAAAACTAAAAGATAATTAAGCATGGCATTTTTTGAGGGAAATAATATGACAGGTGGATATGGCAAAGGTCCAGATATAATTAATTCATGTACTGTAAATGTGGAAAGAGGAGAAATAGTATCGATTCTTGGACCTAATGGGGCTGGAAAATCTACTGCGATGAAAGCCATGTTGGGCTTATTAAATTTGAAATCAGGCTCTGTAATTATTGATGGTAAGGATATCTCAAAACTTTCTCCACAAGATAGAGTGAAAGAAGGAATTTCATTTGTGCCTCAAACAAAAAATGTATTTGCAGGAATGACAGTTGAGGAAAATTTAGAGATGGGAGCTTTTTTAGTTAATCAAGATTATACAAAAGTAATTGATGAAATTTATAATCTTTTTCCGATTTTGACTGAAAAAAGAAAACAATTTGTGGGAGAATTATCAGGAGGTCAAAGACAACAAGTTGCGTTAGGAAGGGCACTGATGATCAAACCATCTGTACTTATGTTAGATGAACCAACTGCTGGAGTTTCTCCAATAGTGATGGATGAACTTTTTGATCATATTATTAAAGTAAAAAAAACAAATGTCGCAATCTTGATGGTTGAGCAGAATGCTAAACAAGCTCTCAATATTTCTGATAGAGGATATGTATTAGTCACTGGTGAAAATCGTTATTCAGGGACAGGAAAAGAATTACTAAACGATCCAAGAGTAAGAAGCTCTTTTTTAGGTGGTTAAATGGATTTTTTTAACGCATTGATCCTTTTATTAAATTATATTTTTGTTCCTGCTCTCGCTTACGGATCACAATTAGCTATTGGAGCTATATTTGTAACTTTAATTTATGGAATATTGCGTTTTGCAAATTTTGCAACTGGAGACATGATGTCGTTTGGTACTATGGTTGCCATACTTTTTACATGGTACTTTCAGTCGATTGGCTTATCACTTGGTTTTTTACCCACTGCACTTTTAGCAATACCTTTTGCAATTCTGTTTATGGGTTTATACATGTTATTAATTGATAAGTTTGTATTTAAATATTACAGACTAAATAAAAGTCCTCCAGTTCAACTAGCAATGGTAAGTATAGGAGTAATGTTTGTTACTCAGGCAGTAGTAAGAATTATAATTGGTCCATCGGATAGAAGATTTTTTGATGGTGAAAAATTCTTGATCAGAGCCAATGAGTTTAAGGAAATGACAGGTTTAAACGAGGGACTTGCTATCAAGTCAACTCAAGTAATTACAATTGTTGTTACAATAATTCTAGTTTCAACTTTATTCTGGTTTTTAAACAAAACTAAAACTGGAAAAAGTATGAGAGCTTATTCTGACAATGAAGATTTAGCATTACTTTCTGGAATAGATCCAAAAAAGATTGTGATGATAACTTGGATGATTGCTGCAATTTTAGCAACAATAGGTGGAGTTTTATATGGTTTAGATAAAAGTTTTAAACCATTTACTTATTTCAATAACATGCTCCCAATATTTGCTGCCGCTATAGTCGGGGGAATTGGTAATCCTTTTGGGGCTTTCCTTGGAGGTTATGTAATTGCTTTTTCGGAAATACTTCTGACATACGCATATAAGAAATTCTTTATATATGTGTTACCAGAAAGCATGGAACCTGATGGTTTAATTCAATTACTCTCAACTGATTATAAATTTGCAGTATCTTTTTCAATATTGGTAATTGTATTGATTTATCGTCCATCAGGAATATTTAAGGGAAAGATATTGTGAGAAAAAATTTAAATGTAATTGCAGCTTACAGTATTATGATGGGATTAATTATCCTAGTAGGTATATTTCAATCTTGGAATATTGCTTTATCTATCTTTAATCTTTGTTTGATCTCAGCTGTCATGACGATGGGTGCTAATATTCAATGGGGTTATGCTGGTTTAATTAACTTTGGAATAATGGGCTTTACCGCATTAGGTGGTCTAGCTGCAGTTTTAATTTCTGTAAATCCAGTTCAAGAGGCTTGGAGTGCAGGGGGTACCAACATTCTATTAAGTCTATTTTTTATTATTGGAATTGTTTTAGCTGTTAGATTTGTTCTTAAAAGATATCAGAAATCTAAAATTAGAAATTATATAATCGCTGCAATTATCATTTCAGGAATAATTATTATACGACTTGTTTCTGAACCTGGTATTGAGGCAATTGAGGAAGTAAATCCAGCAAGAACTGGATTTCTAGGTGGGCTAGGGCTTCCAATAATTTTTTCTTGGATTGTGGGCGCTTTCTTTGCAGGAGGATTAGCTTTTGTCATTGGAAAAGTAGCATTAGGTTTAAGAGCTGATTATTTGGCAATAGCTACTTTATTGATCTCAGAAATAGTAATAGCAATTATCAAACATGAAGATTGGCTAACTAGAGGTGTTAAAAATGTGATTGGTTTAAAACGTCCTGCTCCATATGAGGTTAATTTACAAGAAACAGACTGGTTTATAAATTTAGTAGAAAAATTTAACTCAGGAAAATTAGCTTTGATTTCTGATCTGTCAGAAAGACAAGCGGCACTTAATCAATTTGTAATAGAGGGATCATCAATATTTGTAAAACTTTGTTATTCAGGTTTGTTTTTAGTTGTTGTAATTATTCTTTTAATCTTAACTCAAAAGGCTCTTTATTCTCCTTGGGGAAGAATGATGAGAGCTATCAGAGATAATGAAGAAGCCGCTAATGCTATGGGGAAAAATGTAGTCAAACAACATTTGTTAATTTTTGTTTTAGGATCTGCAATAGTTGGAATTGCAGGAGCTATGCTAGTAACTCAAGATGGATTATTTACACCAGGGAGTTATAGACCTTTGAGATATACTTTTTTGATTTGGGTAATGGTAATTGTTGGTGGAAGTGGCAACAATTTTGGAGCAATTCTTGGAGGCTTTGTAGTTTGGTTCTTGTGGATTGAAGCAGCACCAATTGGATTGTATTTGGTTAATCTAACAACAGCAGGTTTAGAAGACACACATTTTTTAAAAGTTCATTTAATTGAAAGTGTTCCTTATTTTAGATTTTTAATGATGGGAATAGGTTTATTATTAATTATGAGGTATAGACCTAAGGGTATACTTCCTGAAAAAATAGAAATAAAATAAAATTATGAAATATATTATTACAGGTGCTGCAATAGCTTGGGCTTTATATATGGCAGATAAATATTTATTTTTTTAGAAAAAACCCCCGACATCAAAGATGTCAGGGGTTTGATTCTTTAAAGATAAAAAATTATCTTTGTTTTTTAGTTTTGAATTTTCCGCCTTTAACTTCTTGTTCTAAGAAAGAACCTTCAGCTTCACCGACGCTAGTAAAAGTAACTCCAGTTGCACCTTCGTAGTCAACTTTTTTACCTTTAGCTAATAAATCTAAACCTTTTTTAAGTTCACCTGGGTAAATCTTTGTTCCAGGACCATTAGCTACATCCATCACATTTTTTGCAATTGATGCTCTATCAGTTGAGTTACCTGCTTGCATTGCTAAAACTATTAAAGCAGCAGCATCATAAGATTCTCCTGTGTAAGGACCAGAACTATCAATACCAGCAGCACTTGCTACTTTAGCAAATACTCCAGCTCCTTTCCCAGTTGAACCAGGTAATGAACCAAAAGATTTATTCAAATCTTTACCAAATGTATCAACTAAAGATTGACCTATCATACCATCTGATAAAATAAATCTATCAAATGCACCAGAGTCTAAAGATGCTTGAATTATACCTTTACCACCTTGGTCTAAGTAACCTATTACAGCTACTGCATCTCCACCTGCTGAAGCAAGTGTTGCTACTTCAGATGAATAGTCTGCTTTACCATCCTCGTGCGCTGTTACAGTAGTAACTTTAATACCATGAGCTTCAACAGCTGCTTTATAAACATCTGCTAAACCTTTTCCATAGTCGTTATTAGTGTATGTAATTGCTACACTTTTAATTTTTCTGTCTTTAGTAACATCAGCTAAGATTTGACCACCTCTTGCATCTGAAGGAGCTGTTCTAAAAAAGTATCCTTTATCATCAAGAGTTGTTAAACCTGGAGATGTTGCTGAAGGTGAAATCATTACAACACCGTTTGGCACCGCAACATTAGATGCAATCGCACCTGTTACACCTGAACAATCAGCTCCCATAATTGCTGCAACACCTTGTGCAATAACACCCTCAGCTGCTGCTGTTGCTGCAGCTGAGTCAACACAAGTTGAGTCTGCTCTTACAACTGAAATTTTTTCACCACCAAGTAATGATCCAGAATCTGATGCTTCTTTAAAAGCAAGCTCAGCAGATGCTGCCATTGCTGGTGTAAGGGATTCAATTGGACCAGTAAATCCTAATATAATTCCCATTTTTACCTCTGCAAAAACATTTGTTGTAAAAGTAGAAACAAATATAAATGCAGCTACAAATAGTTTTTTCATTATTATCCTCTTTTATTGTTAACAATTTTTAAAAACTAAATTAAATCTGATTTATAAAAAGTTGCAATAAGCAAATTATTTGATTTTGTGTAAAAAAAACACCGAAGTGATTACAATTATACCACCCAATATGAACAAAATAGTAGGTACTTCACCGAAAACTATATAAGTGAGAATAATTCCAAATATTGGAAATAGGGAATAAAAAGGAAAAATCTTGCCGACAGTATAAAATTTATATAGATAAAACATCAGCAGGTGTGCACATAAAGATACTATCACTGCTTGATAAGATATTAGTATCCATGACCGAAAATCTATTTGTTCAATATTCTCTTGAACATTACCTTCAATGAAAACTGAAACAATTATGAGTATTACAAAACCAAAAATACCCGTGCTAGCATTTATCATACTTATTGGCAGCTCTTTTAGTTGCCTAGAATAAACTTGCGCAAGTCCAAAAAATAAAGCCATAAGACTAGCAAAAAATAAACCCAAATAGTTTTCTGTTAACTTAGGATCAAAAAAGATTATGACTATTCCAATAAAGGAGGTGAAAATCAAAATCCATTTATTTTTACTTATATTTTCATTTAAGAGAAAAGCACTTGCAAGTATTCCAAACGGTATCGCAAGTTGAGATCCTAAAATTATAGGAGCAATTATTGAGGAATGAAATAATGATAAATTCATAAATACATAAACCAAAACACCCATAGATATTGAAAATAAAATCAATGGTTTGAAAAATTTTTTATTTGGTAATTTAAATTTCCAAAAAGGTATTAACAACAAAAAGACTAATCCCATTCTTAATGAAGCCATTAAGATGGGTGGGACAGAATTATTAAGAACTAACTTAGCTACAGGAAACGCACTTCCATGAGCTATCATTATAAAAATTAAAATGAGTAAGTGTTTAAGTGGCAATTTTTTTGATTAGAAGTATTTTTTAAAGGTTTCATTAATTGATAAAACACCATAATCATTTAATCCACCAATAATCAACTGTAAAGCAACAAGCAAAATAAAACCTAAACCAATATAGGCAATCCAAAGATGTCTTTGTATATAATTAGCTAGATAGGTAGCTAATGCACCAGTAAGAACAACTGACAAGATAAGTCCAAACATCATGTACCCAAAATTTCCTTTTGCAGCACCCACAACCCCAATGACGTTATCAAAACTAATAGTTATGTCTGCAAAAAGGACTTTATAAATACTTTTAATAAAAGAGGGCTCTTTTGATTTTTTAGTAGGTGATTTGATCTTTTTAATTTCAAATAAATCTTTCCTTAAATCATTAACAATCCAGATTAAAAGAAGACCACCAATTATTTTAACCCAATAAAATTGAAAAAGGTAAGTAGCAAAAACAGCAAATAAAACTTTAAAGACAAGTGCACCGACTACACCCCAAAAAATGATTAATTTTCTATTTTTAGGTACAAAATTTGCAGCGATTAAACCAATTATAATTGCATTATCTGCAGCCAAGATAATATCAATAAATATGATCTGTAAGAGTATGAGTGATTCTTCTAACAAGGTAATATCATTTTAAAAAAACAATTATAATTGTTAGTTTCCTGTTGTCTATTAATAGTAATTAATATTTCGATTTTTCACCAGCTATAACTGCTTTTAACTGGTCATATTCTTTACAATTACAATCTTTTAAAACTTCAAGTCTTTCAACTGCAAGATTATGTCTATTTGTGGCTACGTATAGTTCACCAAGGTATTCATTTATACCAGTATGCTTTGGATCAATTTTTAATCCTTGTAGATAAAATTTTTCCCCATTCTCAAAATCACCAAGCTTTCGAGTTGTAAAACCAAGATAATTTAATGTGTCAGCTTTATTTGGAAAATTTTTATTAGATTGAACCAATAATTTTTGCGCTTTCAAATAACTTTTTTTTGCTTTATCTGGCTTATCTTTTTTTTCAAAGTTTTTTGCTGCTTTAATATGTGTAACAGCCATATCATATTTTGTTTTAGTTTTAGAGGAACCACCATCGCTCGATCCTGCAGCATATGAGCTTGAGACTAATAAAGAAGATATAAATAGTGAAATAAGTAAATTTTTAATCATATAAATTTTTTCATTTTATTTAATGCTTCTAGTTTTAGTCCATTATCCAGTAAATTTTTTCTTATAGATTTAGCTGTTTCCAAAGAACTAATATTATCGCCATGTATACATACAGAATCGATTTCACAAGGTATTTGTTTCCCACTGTGACAATTAAGTGACTGAGTTTGTACCATCTTTAATACGTGTTTTTTTGCTTGCTCTGGGTCAGTTATTAAAGCATGAGGTTTTTTTCTCGATACAAGATTTCCATCATCTTCATAATTTCTATCAGCAAATATTTCACAAGCAATTTTCATATCTAATTTTTTAGCAGCTTGTTCCATTTTAGATCCAGTCGGCACTAAATAAATTAACTCTGGATTTATTCTTTTAATTACTTTTGCTAAAGTCGTTGCTAAATCAATATCCTCACATGCCATATTATTTAAAGCTCCGTGTGGTTTTATATGAGTTACATTTTCACCATGGTTAGACGAAATTATTTGAAGAATTTCATATTGATCAGTTATTAATTTTTCTAATTCAGAAGAGGATAAATTCATTCGTTCTCTCCCAAAATTTTCAGGATCATTAAAAGATGGATGTGCTCCTATACTGACACCATTTTTTTTTGAAATTTCTACAACTTGATTCATAGTTTCCTCATCACCCGCATGATAACCACATGCTATATTTGCTGAATTAACTATTTTAAGTAAGTCAGGATCATGCTTGTTAGAATGATGTTTAGATTTTTCGCCTAAATCACAATTTATATTAATTTCAATACTCATTATTCTTGAGTATAACATGGCATGATAAAAAATATATCAAATCTTGGTGACGCAGCTTTATATTGTGATTTTGGTAAAGAGGTAAATAAAGACATTAACACACAAGTAATCAAATATTTTAAAACTATTCAAAAAAAAAATATTGCAGGGGTGAATAATATTACCCCATCTTACAATAAATTAATTATTTCTTTTAATCTTAAAAAAATTAATTTTAATAAACTTAAAAAAGTAATTGATAATATAGAAATTATTAAAGGCGATAGCATACAGAACAAAAAATTTGAAATTCCTGTCTGTTGTGAAAAAGAATTTTCTTTAGACATAAAAAGATTAGAAGAAAAACTTAAGATGAAAGAGGAAAAAATATATGAGAGTTTTTTTGAAAAAGAATTTTTTTGCTATATGACAGGTTTTATCGCAGGAATGCCTTTTCTTGGAGATTTAGATGAAAATCTTAGAGCAAAACGTCTTGATACCCCGAGGGTTAAAGTGCCAAAGGGTTCAATTGGTTTGACTGAGCAATTTGCCAATATCTACAGTTTTGAAAGCCCTG
The DNA here is from genome assembly GCA_902612225.1 of uncultured Pelagibacteraceae bacterium. Lineage (GTDB taxonomy): Bacteria > Pseudomonadota > Alphaproteobacteria > Pelagibacterales > Pelagibacteraceae > Pelagibacter. The sequence continues at coordinate 40,764 of CACMCS010000009.1, forward strand.
GGGGATGGAATATCATTGGAAATACTCCATTAAATATTTTTGATAGCACTAAAGAAAAAGAACCCAATTTAATTAATCCGGGCGATTTAGTTACATTCAAAAGAATTAGTAAAGAAAAATATCAAAATTATCATGAA
>CACMCS010000010.1:0-39159 GCA_902612225.1 uncultured Pelagibacteraceae bacterium
ATTATGGAGGCTGAGGCAGCTCATGGAACAGTTACAAGACATTATAGAATGCATCAGCAAGGAAAAGAAACTTCAACTAATCCTATCGCCTCAATTTTTGCCTGGACGAGAGGTTTAGCTCACCGAGGTAAATTAGACGGAAATGATGATCTTATAAAGTTTGCTACTACCATTGAGCAAGTTTGTATTGATTGTGTCGAAAGCGGTTCTATGACCAAAGATTTAGCGATATTAGTTGGGCCATCAAGTAAGTACTTAACTACAAATCAATTTCTAGATGAAATTGATAATAATTTAAAAAAAAAATTAAATTAAAGACTTAATTTTTTCAAAAGCTTCATCAATTTTGCTCTTATCTTGACCTCCTGCTTGAGCAAAATCTCTTCTACCACCGCCGCCTTTTCCACCAACTGTCTCTGATCCTAATTTTGCAAACTTTACTGCATCATATTTATCAACTAATTTTTCAGTAATTCCAACAGCCAAGCCAACTTTACCTTCACTGCTTGCAAATACAATTACAATGCCATCACCTAATTCTTTTTTACCATTATCAACTAATTTTCTTAAATCTTTAGGAGGTAAATCTTGCACTTTTTGAAATCTAACTTTTATATTATTTATCTTATCATCTTTAATAATGTTTTTAGTTTTATCTTGAAGAACTGAACTGACATTTAGTTGTTCAAGTTGTCGTGAAAGATTTTTTATAATTTCTTTTAAATCTTTATTATCAACATTTGGTTTGCCTCCAAGTTTAATAATTTGCGATGACAAATCTTTAATGGTTTCTTCATCTTTTTGAGTAGATAAAGTTGATAATTTTTCTTTATTCTTAATAAAATCCTCAAGTTGTTTATCTCTTAGCGCTTCAACTCTTCTAACACCCGCAGCGATAGACGATTGGCTTACAGTTTTAAATTTTCCAATATCGCCGGTATTTTTAACATGTGTACCTCCACATAATTCTGTTGAAAAGTATGCTTCTTTTTCCTTTCCCATAGATACAACACGGACTTCATCTCCATATTTTTCACCAAAAAAAGCTAGTGCTCCTTTTTCAATTGCAGCTTTTGGTGTCATAATTCTTGTGGTTACTTCAGAACTATTTGAAACATATTCATTAACTAATTTATCGATATTTTCTAATTCTTCATCAGTAATTGGTTTCATATGACTAAAGTCAAATCTTAATCTATCTGGAGCAACTAATGATCCTTTTTGCATAACATGTTTACCTAGAGTTCTTCTTAATGACTCGTGAAGTAAGTGTGTAGCAGAATGATAAGCTTTTAGATTATCTCTTCTCTCTACATCTATTTTCATTTCAACTACATCATTGATTTTCATTTCTCCAGTTTTCAAAGATCCGTAATGAACAAATAAGTCTCCAAGTTTTTTTTGCGTATCTTCTACTTGAAAAACAGAATTACCAGAAACAATTGTACCTTTATCTCCAAGTTGTCCTCCTGACTCTCCGTAAAACGGAGTTTGATTGGTAATGATCATTCCCTCTTCACCAGAAGATAAAGATTTTGTTTCCGTATTATCTTTAATTAAGTTTAACACAACACCCTCAGACTGATTAGACTCGTAACCTAAAAATTCTGTTGGACCAGTTTTATCTTTAATTGAAAACCAAATGGCTTCCTCAGAACTATCTCCAGAACCTTTCCAATTCTTCTTAGCAAGTTCTTTGCTTTTTTTCATTAATTCATCAAATTTCTGATGATCAACTTTTAATGACTTATTCTTTAAAATATCTTCAGTAAGATCCAATGGAAAACCATAGGTGTCATATAATTTGAAAGCAACATCCCCAGGTAAAACTTTCTCTATTTTTGCAATTTCATCATTTAAAATTTTGATACCTCTATCAAGTAAAACTAAAAATTTCTCCTCCTCCATCCTTAAAGTTTCCTTGATTAAAGATTGAGATCTTTCAAGCTCTGGATAATTTCCTGACATTTCATTTTTTAACGAGTCAAAAATTTTGTAAAAGATTGGCTCTTTAGATCCTAACAAATGAGAATGCCTCATTCCTCTTCTCATAATTCTTCTTAAAACATATCCACGACCTTCATTTGAAGGTAAAACTCCTTCAGCCAAAAGAAATGAGCTTGCTCTTAAGTGATCAGCAATTACTCTAAAACTTGATATATTTTTATCTTCTTGTTTAACTTTTGTTACTTCAGATATTGAACTTATTAATTTTTTAAAATGATCAGTTTGATAATTATCATGTGTGCCTTGTAAAAGAGCTGCAATTCTCTCTAATCCCATTCCTGTATCAACAGATGGTTTTGGCAAATCTATTCTTTTTTCCTTTGAGACTTGCTCATACTGCATAAAAACTAAGTTCCAAATTTCAATAAAACGATCTCCATCTTGATCTTTGGTTCCTGGCAATCCTCCTTTTAAATGATCACCATGATCATAAAATATTTCTGAGCAAGGACCACAGGGACCAGTTTCACCCATTGACCAGAAATTGTCTGATGTTGCAATTCTAATTATTCTGTCATCACTAAAACCTGCTATTTTTTTCCAGAAATTAAAAGCCTCATCATCTTCATTAAAAACAGTTACATAAAGCCTATTTTTATCTAAACCAAAATCTTTGGTGATTAAATTCCATGCAAGTTCAATTCCTCTTTCTTTAAAATAATCTCCAAAAGAAAAGTTTCCTAACATTTCAAAGAAAGTATGATGTCTTGGTGTATAACCAACATTTTCTAAATCATTATGTTTACCACCTGCTCTAACGCATTTTTGTGAGGTAGTAGCTCTTTGATAATCTCTTTTTTCTAAACCAGTAAATACATTTTTAAACTGAACCATCCCTGAATTAGCAAACATTAAGGTTGGGTCATTGTTTGGGACTAAATTGCTAGATTCAACAATCTTATGATCATTTTTTTCAAAGTATTTAAGAAACGTACTTCTTATTTCATTTAATGATTTGTCCGCCATATTTTTAAAATACAGCTTTTTTGTTCTATGTCTAGATAACGATAAGGGGGAAAGGCGCTTATAATAAGCGCCTTTATAATTTAAAGATGACCTTTAATTCTAGTTCTTCTTTGAAGGAGCAGTTTCTTTTGCAGCCTCTTCTTTTTCAGCTACTTTCTTCTCCTTTTCAATTTTTTCAGGACTTAATGGATTTCCTTCAATTTTCTTTGAAATCACACCAGCTTTTTCTCTAATTGCCATTTCTATTTCTGCAGCAACTTTAGGGTTTTGTGCAAGATAAGTTTTTGCATTTTCTCTACCTTGTCCAATTTTCTCACCTTTATAAGCATACCAAGCTCCAGATTTTTCTATGATATCAGCTTTAGCACCTAGGTCGACTAACTCACCCATTTTGCTAATGCCTCTTCCATACATCAAATCAAACTCGACAACTTTAAATGGTGGTGCAACTTTGTTTTTAACTACTTTAACTCTTGTAGTATTTCCAATAATTTCATCTTTGTCTTTGATGGCACCAATTCTTCTAATGTCCATTCTTACAGATGAATAAAACTTAAGTGCATTACCACCCGATGTTGTTTCTGGACTTCCAAACATAACACCAATTTTCATTCTGATTTGGTTAATGAAAATCATCATTGTGTTTGTATTTGAAATTGAACCAGTTAATTTTCTCAAAGCTTGACTCATTAATCTTGACTGAAGACCAACATGATGATCTCCCATTTCACCTTCAATTTCAGCTTTTGGAGTTAAAGCTGCAACCGAGTCAATTACGATAACTGAAATAGAGCCTGATTTTACTAATGTATCTGCTATTTCTAAAGCTTGTTCACCAGCATCTGGTTGTGAAATTAAAAGCTCCTCAGTATTTACACCTAATTTTTTTGCGTAAACTGGATCTAAAGCATGCTCTGCATCAACAAATGCACAAATTCCACCTGCTTTCTGAGCCTCAGCAACAACTTGTAATGCTAATGTAGTTTTTCCAGAAGACTCTGGCCCGTAAACTTCAATAATTCTTCCTTTAGGTAAACCGCCTATTCCTAAAGCTAAATCTAAACTTAAAGAACCTGTTGATATCGACTCGATATCCATTGCTCTTTTTTCACCAAGCTTCATCACAGAACCTTTTCCAAAATTATCTGTGATTTGGCTGATTGCTGCGTCTAAAGCTTTATTTTTTTCTTTATTATCCAATTCTTGATCTTTAGTAGATTTAACTACTTTTAAGTTATTTTTAGTCATTTTTTGCCTCTTTTTTTAATATTTTTGTCACTCGAATCATGATTATAAATGTACACATTTTGTTCTCATTGGCAAGATTTATTTATTTAAGCCTAAAAAAGCTAATTTTATCTCAATTTAAGATATTCGCTATTGAGCAATCCGATAGATTTTAAAAGATTAAACTGCGAAAGAATGTAGTTTCTCTCTGAATCTGCCAACGAAATCTGAGCATTCAATAATAAAGAGTTAGACTGAATAACTTCTAAAGTGGTTCTATCCGATCCACTATTATATTCAGCTACAATTCCCTCATTAGCGATTTCTGCAGCATTCACCTGAGCTCTTACTGAATTAAGTAAACTTTTGTTTGATTGATAATTTGACCAGGCACTAGCAACATCTGTTTGATTTTTTTTGATCATATTATTTAAAAGAAGATTTTTTTGTGTCTCCAGACTTTTGTTTTTATTCAAATTTGCATAATTCTTTCCACCTGAAAAAAAAGGCCATGTAACAGTTGCTTTTAATGTATCCTGTTCTTTTTCGTCATAAGTAGAACTTAGATCATCCGTTTTTGATCTATCAAAAGATAAGGTTGCTGTTGGGGCTAAATCAGATCTTGCACTTGTTGTATCTTTTTTTGATTGTTCATATTCAAGTTGAGCTATAATTAAATCTGGATTACCTTTTTTCGATATCTCTATTGCAGAATTTAATTCATTGGGCAAATTAACTATTGTGATAGATGATTTATCTAGTGCCTCTGTGTCATTAATGGTGCCAATCACATTTTCATATTTTAGCTTGCTGGTTAAAAAATCGTTTTCAGCTTGTATTAACTTTGCTTGTGCTCCAGCTAAAGAGGACTCTGATTGAGCAACATCTGATAAGGATATGTTTCCTCGCTCAAGCCTAATTCTATCTGTTTCGACCTGTCGATCTAACAGGTTAACATTGGATTTATTAATCTTAAGTTTTTCGTTTGCTGAAATTAACCCCGTATAAGCTTCAATTGATTTATATAGAATTTCTTGCTCTTTTTTTAAAAGCTTTGCTTTAGCTAACTCAATACCAATTTTACTTTTACTTAATTCAGCACCTCTCCCAAAATCTATTAATGTTTGAGTAATTGTTAATGATTGCACAGTTGGGTCTACATCTGAGATTGTTGCATCTGTTCCGTTCTGATTGGTTAATTTATTGGTGTCCTCTGAGCTTTTACTTCCACTTAAGGTTACAGAAGGAAGATATGAGCTCATCGAAATTTTCAGTTCTTGCTCAGAAATGTTTAGGCTTTCTCTTTCAGCATTTAATTCATTGTTATCATTATAAGCTTTTTTTAACGCTGCAGAAAAAGTTTCAGCACTAGCATTATTAAGCAAAAATATTAAACTTGTTATTATTAAATAAATTCTAATCATTTCTTTTTATATACAGCAGATTTAATTTGATGGTTACTATTTAAATTGAATATAACAGATGCATATTTTGGCATATTTCTAAACATGTTTTGAGTAATTCTTTGATAAGTTTGCATAAAATTTAATACATCGCCTCTACTCATTATTTTTGATTTTACTTTGCTTTGAACCCAAAGTTTCCTCTCTTGTTTTAATCTCCATTTTTGTAACAAGCTAAAATTTTTTGCTTTTAAGTAAACCAAACAATTTAATTGTGAATATAAGTTTTTATATTTTGATTTTAATTGGTTGTTAACATATTTTCTCCAAATCTGTTTTTGATCTTTTACTTTTTCCAATGAATTAATTGTTTTCTTTAAAGTATTATTTTTTTCTGATTTTGCTCCAACACACCATCCTTCAAAAATGATAACATCTGGTCTCTTTTTTAAATCGTACCATTTCTTTTTATTATACCGGTCATCGATAGCTTTATTAAATGTTGGTAATTTTAATCTATTGAATTTCTTACTTTTTGACTTTTTAAAAAAATTTAACATCATATTAATGTCATGTGTTCCGGGCACGCCTCTAGTTAAAAGCATAGGATGAACTCTTTTTGATAAATTTATTCTCTCTTTTCTTGTTTTATAAAAGTCGTCTATTGAAATTCTAAAAACATTTAATTTAAAGTATTTTGTTAATATAATTCTGATTAAAGAACTAATTGTAGTTTTACCAGTTCCTTGCCCTCCTGCTAATCCTACAAAATACGGTTTTTTTTTATCAGCTTTTTCACTGATCCAAAAACATAGAGGAATTAAGAAAGATTTAATCATCCTTTCTTTATTTTTAAATTTATCGGCTTTTGTCTCTTGAGATTTAATGAACTTTAAACAGTCTTTTTTTACCCTACCAAAGCATAAACTAAATTGTTGCATGAAAATTATTTTTTGTCTAAAGGATGATTTTGACCATCGTTTACTGGAACATCTTTGATATCAAAAGTATTTATTTCATCAATACACCCAACATTAAATCCTGTCATCGCTGGATTTATTCTTGGGTTGTGATGGGTATAAATTCCACAGTCTGAGCAAAAATAATGTTTAGCTACTTTGGAATGAAATTGATAAAGTTTTAATTTATCTTGGCCTTTAGTAATTTTAAAATCTTCATTTTTTACCATCGACATAATTGCTCCTTTTCTTTTGCAAATAGAACAATTGCATTTTATTACTCTAGCTAAATCTCCATCTAAGTTAATTTCTGCTTCTACAGCTCCACAATGACAAATTAATTTTTTCATGGTTTAAAACATGTAATTTGCATATTTAATTGAATACAAGAAATCAGTTCTTTTCCTTTTGTGAGATGATAATAATTTCCATTCGTCATATACCCCTCTGAATCAGCAGAAGCAAAGGCGGAAGTTGAGTGTAAGCGCCAACCTTTGCTAATCAATGAATTAACATTTTCATTTTCAATTATTGTTACTTTGCTATTTGCCAAACTTGCAGTCCATGAAAATAAAAAGAAAAATATTGTTATTAATAGTTTTTTCATAATCCAAAAAACTGCGCGATGTAACCTATTATAAATACGCAGAATATAACTCCTCCCCAAACTACTATAAATCCTAGAATCCAAAATATCCATTTTGGCATTCCTAATTTTTTTAGTTTTTCCAATAATGCTAAAGGACCGGCCACTATTCCTGGCAAAGCAAATCTAAATAAAAGACCCAAAAGCCATATAAGAATAAATAATATAAATAACGCTCCTATGAAATCCATTTGCTATTCAAAAAAAATTTTTATTTGATTATTATCAAACTACCCTTGGTTGAAGTTATCCACAAGCATACAAAATATAGTTTTGATGTTCACGTTTTGATTCACTTTTGATTCAATTACGGACTCAAAATACAACCTCTTGCGTGTATTGTATAAATGGGCTATAAATTAGAACAAAACAAGAACATGAAACTAACTATTCCCTATTATCTACATAAAGCTGGTGCTGGTTTTCCATCACCTGCCACTGATTATATCGAAGAAGATATCGATCTGAACATGCATTTAATCAAAAATGTTCCAGCTACTTTTATCATCAGAGTTCAGGGTAAATCCATGGTCGATGTTGGGATTAATGATGGAGACTTATTGGTTGTCGATAAAAGTTTAAAACCAAAAAATTTTTCAACAGTTATTGCAAATGTTCACGATGAACTTGTAGTTAAAACTTTAGTTCAAGAAAGAGATAAAAAATTTCTATCGTCAGGTTCTAAAGATTTTTCTAATAGAATTTTAATTAATGAAGAAGAAGATGTTTTCATATGGGGGGTTGTGACTTATGTCATCCATTCTACGTACTAAAAAAATAGGCTTAGTTGATTGTAATTCTTTCTATGTTTCATGTGAAAGATTGTTTAATCCAAAAATAAGAAAAAAACCTGTGGTTGTTTTATCCAATAATGATGGTTGTATCATTTCTAGATCTAATGAAGCAAAAGCGCTGGGGATCAAGATGGGTGAGCCTTACTTTAAAGCAAAAGATATTATTGTAAAAAATAAAGTTGAAGTTTTTTCATCAAATTACTCTTTGTATGGAGATTTATCTAGAAGGGTAATGAGAACTCTGAAAAGATTTAATACTGAAATAGAAGTGTATTCAATTGATGAAGCATTTATAGATTTATCTAATTTTCCAGACTCAGAAGTTGAAAAAGTTGGAAGAGAAATTAGAGAAACAGTTTTACAATGGACTGGGATTCCGACTAGCATTGGTATCGCTAAAACTAAAACTTTAAGTAAAGTTGCAAATCATATTGCAAAGAAAAAACAATCAGGAGTAACGAGCTTAATTGGTATTGAGAATTTAGATCCTATTTTAGAAAAAGTTGAAATTAATGATGTGTGGGGTGTTGGTAGACAACTTACGAAGTTTTATCAAAAGAATGGAATTTACAATGCAAAACAACTTAAAAATAAATCTAATACTTGGATCAAAAAATGTTCTAATGTTTTAAGTTCTAGAACTGCAATGGAACTTAGAGGGGTGCCTTGTATTGGTTTAGAGACAACACAAACAAAAAGAAAGAGCTGTGTCGTTTCAAGATCTTTTGGAAAAAGAATTGAAAAGTTTCAAGAATTAAAAGAAGCGGTTGCAAATTATTGTTTAAATGCATCTGAGAAAATTAGATCAGAGTCTTTAGTTGCAAAAGCGATTACAGTTTTTGTCAGAACCAGTCCTTTTCAAAGAGACTATGGTTATTATTCAAATGCAAAGACAATTGATTTTCCAATTGCAACAAATAATAGCATTGAAACTGTTAAAACTGCAGTTTCAATTTTAGAAAGTATTTTCAAAAATGGATATCGATATCAGAAAGCAGGTGTTATGCTTACAGGACTACGTAACGATGATGGTAGAAAAAATTTATTTTCATCAGAAAAAGATGAAAAGATAAAAAGTTTAATGCGATCAATTGATAATACTAATTATAGATACGGAAGATCCACATTAAGTCTTGCGAGCGCAGGTGTTCATAAAAAATGGAACATGAGAAGACAATACTCTTCTAAAATAGATACAGCAGATTTTTATTGTCTACCGACAATTAGAGCTACTTAGTAAAATGACAGTTTGGTTCTACAACTGTCCAGGATGAAGTACCAAAGTTTCTTTTTAAAATATTTTCAAAATTAAGAACTATTTTTCTTTGATAGTTATTAAGTTTACTTTGATTAGTAGACCATTGTTTTAATCTTTGAACATTCTCATGATCAGGAAATCGAGTTACGTAAGCATAAAGCCATCCCCAATTACTACTAGATCTACTATCTAGATCTTGAACTTTATAGTTCTTAGCAGGTCCAGGTGATTTCATTTCTTTAGCATATTTAAATACAATTTCATTAGTCTCTGTAAAATCTATAAAAAATTTAACAATGTTATGAAAATTTTTTCCTTTATAATCATATTCCCAAATATTATAGCCCTGGTTTTCAGCGATAATTGCTATTACTGACAATGCATTCATGGCTCTGCCTTGATAAAACATAGCTCTTCCACCACGTCTTGTTTCGATAGGTAAGCTTCCATCTACTCTTTGGTGTTTGATTGCTGCTTCGTAATTTTTAAAAGCTTTACGAAACTGAATATTATCGTTTAACAAAATTCCTAATTCCATGTGTGCTATAGCTGACGAAAGTGCATGATTATGAGCTCTCTTTGGAACACCTATTGCTTGAGTGCCTTGTTTATATGTCATGCCATACATTAAATGCTTATTTTTTTTTACAATTCTTTCAAACCAATCTTTAATTATTTTATCTTCGTTGTCAGGAACTTTAATAATTTGTTTTGCAAAAGAATATCCTGCCATCATTGGGGAAGCCACCCAAAGATTTACTGTCAAAGTATCATTCCAATGTCTGCCCTCATGATTAGATGGTCCTGTTCTTTTTGCAGCATCAGCTTTTGCCCAATCTAAAATTACTCTTTTTACATTCTCGCAAGCTTTAACATCTCCTCCACCACAAGGACGTTTAAAATTTTCAAACTTATTTAAAGAATACATAAATCTATTATCCAGTCCGTATCCTGATGGAGCTTCAACTTTTATTACTGGTAAAACAGGATTGGTAGTTTGATTTACATATATATTATTTATGCATTTATCCAGTTTTTCTCGAATTGGAAAAATAATTTCTGGCTTAGTGATTATTGCTTTTTTTTTTATATCTTTAAAATCACTTTTTGAGGTGTTGGTAATAATAAAAGATAATAAAATTAAAAAAGTAATTTTTTTAAGTATCATCCAGTATTTTTCATGGCTGCAGAAATACCTGCGATAGAAGTCAGCAAAGCGTCCTCTAAATATTTTCTATTTTTTTTATCTTTTTTCTTTTTTAATTTGTAAATAACTATTGGCTGAATAATATTTAAAACCTCAGAGTAAATATTTCTTGCAAATACCTTAGATCTAAATTCTTTTCTTATCTTCAAAATTTCCTTAGGGGTAATTTTTTTATTTAATTCCTTTATTGTATCAAATTGAAATCTTAGTTTTTGTCCAACTCTTTGAAGTTTTTTGTCAGCAAGAAACTCCTCATAAATTTTTGAAATTTCTGGATCAGCCTTAGAAATTACCATATCAAGCATATCAAGCATTGAATTAAAAAAGGGCCAATTTTTTTCCATATCATATAAAGTTTTTCTAAACTGTTTGATATAAGAGTATCTTAATGCTTCTGCGCTTCCTAACCATGCTGGAAGCATTAATCTGATCTGTGTCCACGCAAACACCCACGGTATTGCTCTTAAACTTTTTATATTATCAACATTTTTTCTTTTTGATGGTCTTGAACCAATGGATAATTTACCAAGTGCTTTATGAGGAGTGACAGTTCTAAAATACTGAATAAAATCTGAACTTTGATTTATATTTTTTCTATAAGAATTTTTAGAAATGTCGGACATTTTTTCAATTAGATCTCTCCAATTTTTTTTAGGAATTGGTGGGGGATTTAATGTAGCCTCTGTAACAGCACCAATGTAACTACATAAATTATAATTAGCTAAAGGTTCATAACCATATTTTTGTTGAATTACTTCACCTTGATCGGTAATTCTAATAGTACCGTTAACTGAATTTGGAGGTTGTGATCTTAAAGTAGCCTGTATCGGACCTCCTCCTCTACCAGCAGATCCACCTCTGCCGTGAAAAAAGGTTACTTTAATCTTAAATTTTTTTGCTAATTTTATTATCTCTTCTTGTGCTTTATATTGATGCCAACTAGCACATATTTTTCCAGCGTCCTTACTTGAGTCTGAGTATCCAATCATTACCTCCTGTTCATGATTGATCAGTTTTCTATACCATTTTTGTGAGAACAAGGTTTCCATTATGGATCTTGCATTAATAAGATCATCTAAAGTCTCAAATAAAGGAACTACTCTTAATTTGTTTTTAATATTTGCCTCTTTTTGTAAAAAAGACACTGATAAAATATCTGAAGCAGAGGTAGTCATTGATATTATGTATGCACCTAAACACTCTGGCGGCTCTTTAGATAATGTATTAAAGGTTGTCCATACTTCCTTATTTTCTTTATTTTTAAATTGAAAATTTCTAATTTTATTAGATTTAGAAGTTATAAATTTCTTTAAAAATTTTATTTTTTCTTTCTCAGTAAAATTTGAATAATTTTTTTTATACTTCGTCTTAACAAACTCAGATACCAATTGTTTATGTCTTGCAGACTCTTGTCTTATATCTAATCTAGCTAAATTAATCCCAAAACATTTTGCTCGCCTCATTAAATCTAACAATTCACTACTAGCAATATTCTCATTTTGATTTTGCTCTAAAGACTCTCTTACAACTCTTAAAGGTTTAAGAATTTCCTCTCGAGAACTTAATAATTTTTTTTGATCTAACGGCTTATTATGCACCAAGTGTTGTTCAATAGATCTATGGGTAATTCTCATTTTGTCTCTCAAAGGTCTTAAAAAAACTCTATAAGGCTCAAATGATTTACCAACTTTACTTAAGATTTTTTTTGAAGCCTTTTCCATAGAATAGGATCTTATTATTTTAGTGAGAGCTTTTTCATATAATTTAGCTGCTTCCCATCTAGAGAGTAAAATTACTTTTCTTGTGACTTCTGAAGTAACATTAGGATTGCCATCTCGATCACCACCCATCCATGAACCAAATACAATAGGATTAAAGTTTTTTGGTAAATTTTTACCCATATTTTTTACAAATATAGAATTTAATTTTCTATAAACTTTTGGTACTGTATCCCACAGACTATCCTCAATGATGGCCAATCCCCATCTAGCCTCATCAAATGGTGATGGTTTAAATCTTTTAAGATCATCCGTATTCCAAATAATCGTCAACTCATCGTAAAGATTTTTATCGAGTACTTTTAATTTTGAAGGAAAATTTTTAAATAATTCTCGCTCCTCAAGTATCTCTATAATTTTGTGATATTTTTGAATTAAAGTTCTTCTTTTTACTTCTGTCGGATGAGCTGTTAAAACAATACCTATATTAAGATTTTTAGCTAAATCATAAATCTTATTGTCTGAAATATTTTTTTTTCTAAATAAGTCCTCAAAAATTTCCTCAATAAATAAATTTTTTTTGTTTAATTTTTTCTTATTATTTTCATTTTCATTTATACTTCTAGAGGCATCAACTAGCTCCGCTAAATTCATAAAATTCATAAAATGTGAAAATGCTCGAGTTAATTTAAAAGTATTTTTAGGATCAAGTTTTTTGATTGCGTTAATTACGTGATTATTTAGTTTTTTTGAATTAGGATTGGCTTTATTAGCTTTTGATAATTTTCTAATTTTTTCAACTAAATTAAAAAACTTTTGTCCCTCTTGTGCCCTTATTACCTGCCCTAATATGTTTCCTAAATATCTAACATCCTCTCTTAAAAGTTTTGTGGGTATTCTCTCATAATAAAGATCTTTTTTTTTCATTTAATATTTTCAATATCATTTATTTGGCTTAAACAATTTTTAAATTCTTCCATATTTTCTCTTAATGCTAAATTTGATACAGAATAAACAGCTACTAATAAAAAAATGAGAGGTATTGCAGTGATTATTGATGCATTACTTTTAATCATTAAAATATAAATTATTATAAATAATGCAGATCGAATTAAAAAAGTTTTTCTAAAAACGCTAATAATTGAAAGCGAGTGTTTAATTAAATTGATAAAACTCATTTTTGATGGTCCAAAATATCGATTACCTCTAATAGAGGGAATAGAAATTAAGTCATTTTCAATTTTTTTTAATGAACCCGAAAAACTATTCCATGTAGCTTTCTCATTAATCATTTTTTCAACAATTGATCTTGGTAAACAACTAAAATTTCCAAACTTAATTGACTTTCCAGTAAATACGAATGTTAGAAATTTATGTAATTGATAGCAGATCTTGAATATCCTGTTTTCTGATCTTTTAACTCTTTCTCCAACAACAGGTTTATCTTGTGTTTTTTTGATTTGATTTAAAAATGATACAATTTCCTCAGGTCTATCTTCGCCATCACCATCCATAGGAATGACATAATCAAAATTATCTTTTTCAAAAATATATTTTAACCCAGTGGCAATACATCTTGCATGTCCTTGATTTTTTTTCATATTAAATATCTTTACAGAATTTATATTTTCTAAATTTTTTTCAAAATCAGGACGATCATGATTTGAATAATCGTTAAATATGTAAACTAAAATTTCAAATTCTTTGTTTAACGATAGGTTATTAATTTTTTCGACTAGTTTATATACTGATTGCCAATCATTATACACCGGGGTCAAAATTATTATTTTCATAATATAATCAAATTTTAGTATCTTCCCAAACAAACATCTTCAACACAAATAAATTGTGATGCATTTTTCAATATCTCACTATTGGTAGATCCTTCCCAAACAGGTCGTGATTTTAAATGATATGATAAATTTCCAGCTTTCCATTCGTCTCCAGTGACAAATTGAATTTCTCCATTAAAATCTTTACTCCAAATTAATTGCACTTTAGATGCAATCTCTTTTCCAGGATAGTCAGTTCTTTTATCTATTTGGGAAATTGAAACGTAAGAATAAATAATTGGTGATAAAAAAAATAGAAACAAAAATCCATATAAGAAAGAATTTAATCTTTTAGCATTTATTTGCGATTTCAAAAGATAGATAAATAGAACACCAAAATATAAATAAAAGGGTGTCATCCACATCGTTCTGATTTTAGAACCCATTATCGCAGAAGTAATAAGAATTAGGAAGATTGGCAATAAGTTTATGACTAATAAAAATAGTAATTTTTTATCTTTAACATTAAACTTAAATCGAATTTTTTTTACCAATAACCAAATTAGAAAGAAAAACGGAAGAAGTGTTCCCACTTGTTTAAATAAAAACAATATTGGCTGTTCAAAATGATTTATTAAACTTGGTTCTAATCCAGTTCTTTTTAAGCCATAAAAAATTGTAATAAAGTCATTACCGTATAACCATATAAAATGGGGAATTAATAAAATCACAAAAACTTCTAAAATAATAAAATATTTAAAATCAAATTTTCTATCTTTTTTAATTAATATTACATACATAAAAAGTAGAAAGATTGATGCTAATAGATATACAAATAAGTACTTTGACAGAAATCCTATTGCACTAAATAAACCAATAAAAAAACAATCTGATAATTTTATCTCTTTTGAAGAGTAAATTTTCCATGAAAAATAAACCACTAAAGACCAAAATGGAAGCTGGCATACATTTACATTAAACTCAGGTGTCGTAAAATTATAGAAATAAATTGCCTCTAAAATTAAAACAGAAAAAAGACTTAATAGTTTGCTTGATAAAATCTCATCAGCGACTTTAAAAACAAAATAAAAAGAAATCACCACAAATAATGAGCTTAAGAAATAATATGCCCAATCCTGTGCACCAAATATCTGAAAGAAAATTTCTGGAAAAAAAGCGCTTCCAGGTGGATGTTTATTAAAACCCCAGTCTAAATTACTACCCCACGCTAATGCTTCGATGACATCTAGGGGTAAATTTTTATTAGTTATTGTAGGAACAACCGTCCAAATTAATAAATGTGATAAAACAAAAATAAAAAATATATTATTTATATTTCTATTTAAACTGATCATTACTTAATAATTACAATAATTAACGTTGCTTGACACCCATATTTTGCTGAATATACTCCCTCGAACTCAATTAGAAAATATGGCTAAAACCAGCAAAGTTAAAAAAAAAGTTGTAAAAGCAAAGAATAAAACTGCCAGTAAAAATAAAGTTAAGACAGCTGCTAAAACAGTATCAGTTAAAACTACAGTGGCTAAAACTAAAGAGACAATTAAAGGTCCAATTAAAATTTCTAAAACTTATATTCCGAAAGATACTGAAAAATATATGTGCGAGAAACACAAAGTATTTTTTAGAATTAAGCTTCAAGAGTGGAGGAAAGATTTGGTAAGAGCAAATAATGAAGCTCTTTATAATGGAAGTTTAGATGATAATAGCATCTCGGCAGATATTGTAGATCAGGCGAGCTCCTACACTGATAAAAATGTTGAGATGAAAGCTATCAATAGGCAAATTAAACTCATTTCAGAAATAGATAAAGCGCTAGTAAGAATTAGAGAAGATACTTATGGATACTGTTTAGATACAGCAGAACCAATTGGGTTAAAAAGGCTTATGGCAAGACCGGTTGCGAAGTATACAATTGCTGCTCAAGAAAAACATGAGAAGGATGAAAAAGTTCACGCCGATGACTAAAAAAAAGAAAAAAACTAAAAAAGTTCATAATCCCGTAACTTATTATTTTACTAAAAAGTATATATATTATTATTATGGTTTGTTTTGGATAATATTGTTATTTATTGTATTTAGTTAATGGATACAAAAATACTTTTGATAATTATCATTGTCCTCGCTATAGAGGTTTCAGGTCATGGAATTTTTGCGTCTTTATTTAGATTACTTAGCTCAATGAACTAATATGGTTTAGGTGGAACTTCATTTTCATCCATAAAAGCAAATCCTTTTTTAACACCATCTCTTTTTGAAATTTCCTCGTACCATCTTGTAAGATTTTTAAAACTTTTAAGGCCAATGTCATGCCATTCGTGTCTTGCTATCCAAGGGAATGTCCCAATATCTGCAATTGTGTAATTGTTGCCTGATAAATATTTTGATTTGGACAATCTCTCGTCCAATTCCTTGTATATTCGTTTAGAAATTTTAAAATATCTCTCCTCACCAAATTTACTTTTTCCAGGATTATAATGATGGAATTGATGGTGTTGACCTAACATTGGACCAACATAACCCATTTGAGCCATCAACCACTGATTAATTTCTAATCTTTCTTCAGAATTATAAAATTTTCCACTTAGCTCAGCTAAATAAATCAAGATTGCTCCAGACTCAAAGATCGTTTTTTTGTTTTTATGATCAATAATTACTGGAATTTTACTTAAAGGACTTATTTTTTTGAACTCATCTTTAAATTGTTCACCATTATTTATATCAACTTTGATTACTTTGTAGTCAAATTCAATTTCCTCAAGCATAATACTAATTTTTTTGCCATTAGGTGTATTAGCTGAAAAAAGATCTATCACTCTTTTTTTCCAAGTCTTTTTAATAAGTTTGTTGAGGTTGTTGTGAACTCAAATCTATATTTTTCATTAGGTCTCGCTAACTTAAAACATGCTCTTGCTGCCAAAGCACCTTCATGGAATCCAGACAAAATTAGTTTCAATTTTCCAGGATAATTACAAATATCACCCACTGCATAAATACCTTTTTGATTAGTTTCAAATTTTTCTGTATCTACTTCTATAGTTTTTTTATCTATATTAAGTCCCCAATTAGCTATAGGTCCTAATTGCATAATTAAACCAAAAAAACCCAAAGCGTAATCAGTTTTTATATTCTTTATTTCATCCTCATCATTTTTTATATCTATACTTTCTAATTGACCATTTCCTTTGACTGAAGTCATTTGATATTTTGTAAAAAGATTTATTTTACCTTCTTTTACTAGCGCATGCATTTTGCTAACAGTAGCTTCTGCACCTCTGAACTCATCTCTTCTGTGTATCAAATTTACTTTGGATTTTTTTGATAATTCAACTGCCCAATCTAGTGCGCTATCTCCACCACCAAAAATTGCTACTGTTTTTCCCTCAAAAATTTTTTTATCTTTTACAGAATAAAATAATGATTTATTTTCAAATTTTTCACACTCTTTAGGAGAAAATTTTCTAGGTTCAAATGAACCAACACCTCCCGCAATAATAACATTTGGTGTTAAAAAAGTAGTACCACTATTAGTTTTTACAATCCAATTTTCGTTATCTCTTTTAACTTCTTCAACTCTTTGATTTAAATGGAATTTAATATCAAATGGTTTTAACTGATTTAATAAATTAATAGTAAGTTCCTCTCCTGTACATTCAGGCACCGCAGGTATATCGTAAATTGGTTTATCAGGATAAAGCTCGATACATTGACCGCCAATCTTATCTAAGTTGTCAACTACTTCACAGCTTAGTCCAATCAAATTTAGTTGATGTGCAGTAAATAATCCTGTTGGACCTGCTCCAATAATTAATGCATCAGTTTTATTCATCTATGCTTGTTTTGTTGGAATGTTAACAACCAAGCCGTCTAATTCATCTGAAACAATTAGCTGACAACTTAATCTACTATTTTTTTTTGGTTCAAATGCCATATCCAACATATCTTCTTCTCCATCTTCTTTCTTAGGAATTTTATTAAACCAATCATCTTGGACATAAACATGGCAAGTTGCACATGCCATTCCGCCTCCACAGTCGGCATCTATACCAGGTATATTGTTTTGAATAGCACCTTCCATAACAGTGAGACCATTTTGAACCTCAATTTCATGAACTTTTGCATCAGATGTTATGTAAGTGATTTTAGCCATTGAATATATATAAGCTTAAAAAAAAATAGGGCAAGTATGTAAAACATACTCGCCCTATAAATTTACTTTAAATAGTAATTATCTTGCTCTTGAGCCAGCTCCTGAACTCATTGCAGCAGCCCAGATTACTAGACCGAATGCAATTTTGTTAATGAAGTCAGCTAAGTTGTAAACAACGTTTAGTGAGTTAGCATCTACACCACCTGTTAGGTAACCAAATACATAACCTAATGGATAAATAGCCCAACCTACAGTTACAATCATTCTCATTGCACCGAACGCAGTTACTAGAGCTTTGTTACCGCTTTTAGCAGCAGCTCTTCCAGCTTCACCAGAGAATATTTCATATAGAATGTAAATCCATCCAGCCATACCGATTACAAAACCAAGTGTAGCATTGATGTATCCAGCTTCACCTAAGTATCCTCCGATTAACATTACTAATGAACCGATTAACAATCTCCAGAACATTCCAGAATTTGCTTTTCTTACTGCTACTAGAATTAAGTAGAATTCTACCATCTGTAATGGCACAGTAATTAACCAGTCAATATATCTGTATACTGTTGGTGAGTCACCTGTAGCAACCCATACTTCTCTCATGTACATGTAGTGAATGAAAGCAATACCAGTTACAAGACCTGCAACAGTTACTGATGTTTTCCACGCAGGGTTAACAGTACCTCTCTCCATGAAGAAGAAAGCTGTAGCCGCTAACATACCCATTGAAATTATCCAAAAAGATATTCCAACAAAGTCATCCTGAGCTAACATCGTTGCGTCTGCTGCGTTAGCAACACCTGCATAACCCACTAGGGCTAAAGCTGCTAGAGCAAACAGTTTAAGTTTTTTCATAAAAAACTCCCTCTTTAGTTAGTTTTTACTTTAGTTTATATAAACTAAGCTTAGGCTTCCCTAAGCAAAAGTTGTGGTTAAATACCAAATAAAAACACTTTATAGAAGACATAATTGTCATTAATTTACATTGATTTTACTCGTTTTTTAAAATTAAATACAATTTGTGATTTAAAAACCACAATAAATTAACTAACGAATCAACTTTAATTATGTCAGATAAATTTAAGGAAATTTATAGAAAATCAATCGAAGACCCTGAGAATTTCTGGAGAAAAGCATCTGACGATATATTTTGGTTTAAAAAACCAACAAAAATTTTAAACAAATCGAACCCTCCATTCTACAAATGGTTTGAAGATGGGGTTACAAACACTTGCTACAATGCATTAGATGTTCATATTGATAAAGGTCAAGGTAAGAAAACTGCACTAATTTACGATAGTCCTATCACAGGTAATAAAAGTAAACTATCATATGAGGAATTAAGATCAAAAGTTTCTAAATTTGCAGGAGCACTAACAAATCAAGGCGTTGGTAAGGGTGATAGAGTTATAATTTATATGCCAATGATCCCTGAAGCAGTCATTGCAATGCTTGCTTGTGGACGAATTGGAGCAATTCACTCAGTTGTTTTTGGTGGATTTGCATCAAATGAACTTGCTAGCAGAATAGATGACAGCAAAGCTAAAATTCTAGTCACGGCATCATGTGGTTTTGAGCCAGGTAGAACGGTTGAGTACAAGCCATTAGTAGATGAAGCAGTCAAACTAGCAAGTCATAAGATAAGTAATATGATTTTATTTCAAAGAAAAGGTCATGAGGCTAAATTAAATGCACCTAATGAAATTAGTTGGGATGAGGTACTAGCTGATGCAAAAGATACTGCCTGTGTGGAAATGAATTCAAATGATTTTGCCTACATACTCTATACTTCAGGCACAACAGGAACACCTAAAGGTATTGTAAGAGATATTGGGGGTCACATTGTAGCTTTGAAATGGACCATGAAAAATATCTACAACATTGATGAAGGAGATATTTGGTGGTCAGCTAGTGATATTGGTTGGATTGTAGGTCATTCTTACATTGTTTATGCCCCATTGTTTAAAGGTTGCACGACTGTTTTGTTTGAAGGTAAACCTGTGGGTACACCTGATGCAGGGGCTTTCTGGAAAATCATTTCTGATTATAAGGTAAAATCTTTATTTACAGCTCCCACTGCATTTAGAGCAATTAAAAAAGAAGATCCTGACGGAAAATTCTTCTCTAAATACGATTTGAGTAGTTTTGAAAGTTTATTTCTTGCTGGTGAAAGAGCGGATCCAGATACAATCAAATGGGCAGAAAATTTATTAAAAGTTCCAGTAATAGACCATTGGTGGCAAACTGAAACAAGTTGGGCAATTAGCTCAAATTGCACAGGAATTGAAATGATGAAAACAAAATATGGTTCAGCATGTAAAGCAGTGCCAGGTTATGATGTAAAAATCATTAAATCAGATCAAACTTTAGCTAAACCGAACGAAATGGGAGATATTGTAGTTAAATTGCCTTTACCTCCTGGCACATTTCCAACTCTTTGGAACGCAGATCAAAGATACAAAGAAAATTACATGTCAAACTATGATGGTTACTATCAAACTTATGATGCAGGTCACATTGATGAGGATGGCTATATTTGGATTATGTCTAGGACTGACGATATCATAAATGTTGCTGGCCATAGATTGTCAACCGGTGCTATTGAAGAAGTTTTATCAGAGCATCAATCAGTAGCTGAGTGCGCAGTTCTTGGTATTGCAGATAAATTAAAGGGACAATTACCAATAGGATTAATAGTTTTAAAAGCTGGAGTTGATAAAGATAACGAGACAATTTCAAAGGAATGTATTAAAATGGTTAGAGATAAAATTGGTCCTGTGGCTGCATTTAAAGTTGCAATAGTTATCAAAAGACTTCCAAAAACAAGATCTGGAAAAATTTTAAGAGGAACAATTAGAAAAATTGCGGATAATGTTGAGTATAAAATGCCTCCAACTATTGATGATCCTGCAATTCTTGACGAGATCAAACAAGACTTAATTGACAATAAAATACTTATCAATGGTTAAAACATATTCTTATTTACTTATTGCTATATTTTGTGAGGTAGCTGGAACAATGTTGTTGCCAGTTTCACAAAATTTTACCAAGATTATTCCAACAGTTTGTCTAACAATATTCTATTTAGTGTCTTTCTACTTGATGACATTTGTTATGGATAAACTGCCGATTGCAATTGTTTATGCCACTTGGAGCGGACTTGGGGTATTTACAATAGCTTTACTTGGATATTTCTTTTTTAAACAAACTTTGGCTTGGCAAGCTATTGCTGGATTATTCCTTATAGTTATTGGTGTTATACTGGTTAATAGTTTTACTGTAAAAATTAACTAAATTTTAAAGGTGTGCCCTCAGGCTCACCTAAAATCTTTCCATCCTTCATCTTTATTTTACCAGAGATTATTGTTGCTACTGGTGTTCCTTTAAACTCAACATCATTGAAAGGTGACCATCCACATTTACTTTCTATATTTTCATTTTTAATTGTTATTTTCTTGTTCATATCAACAATGGTAAAGTCAGCATCAAATCCCTCCTTAATGTATCCTTTGTTCTGTATGCCAAATATTTTTATTGGATTTTCGCATACCAGATTTATTAATTGATTAAGTGATAATTTTCCATGATTAACATGATCTAACATTACAGGCATAAGTGTTTGGACACCAGGCATGCCTGATGGAGAATTAGGATACTCTTTATCTTTATTTACTTTTAGATGTGGTGCGTGATCTGAACCAATTGTATCATTTAAGTTATTTCTTACAGCATACCACAATCGATCATAATGAGATTTATCTCTTATTGGTGGATTCATCTGCGCATAAGTTCCAAGTTTATCATAACAATCAGGCGCATAAATTGTTAAATGTTGTGGCGTAATTTCAAAAGTAATATTGCCTTTATGTTGAGATAAAAAGTCTACTTCTTGTTTAGTGGTAATATGAAGTACATGCGCTTTCTTGTTATATTTTTTTGCAAGTCTAACTATTCTTCTAGTCGAGGAAATTGCACATTCCTCACTTCTCCAAATAGGATGGGAGTGCACATCGCCATTTTTAATTAATTTTTTATTCTTGTTTAAGATTTCTTCATCTTCTGAGTGAACCGCTACTACCTTAGAACTATTTTGAAAAACTCTATCAATATCTTCCTCTAGTGCTACTAAAAGATTACCTGTTGAGGAACCTACAAACAATTTAATCCCACAACAGCCCTCTAAATTTTTTAACTCAGCTAGTTGACTAACGTTACCTGCTGTTGCACCGAAATAAAAAGCATAATTGCAGTACATTCTGTTTTTTGCAAGATCCAATTTTCTTTGAAATTCTTTTAAGTTTGAGGTTGGAGGGTTGGTGTTCGGCATTTCAAATACTGCTGTAATTCCTCCAGCTACTGCTGCTCTACTTCCAGAGTGAAGATCCTCTGTATCTGTAGAACCTGGTTCTCTAAAATGGGTCTGAGTGTCTATACAGCCAGGTAGGGTAATTTTATTTTTGGCATCATAGATTTCTTTTGCCTCCTCTGATATTTGACCAATTTTTAATATTTTACCCTCTTTAACGCCTATATCTTTATCCTCTAGTTTCCCATTGATATAACACTGCCCATTTTTGATTATTAGATCTAACATTTGTGAAAAAAGTTATTATATTAAATTTAACGATCAATCAAATATGAATAATAGTGTTTATATATTAAAAGATAGAGCCATACTTTATGTAAACGGCCAGGACGCTAGAGACTTCTTACAAAATTTAATTAGTAATGACATTAATAAAGTAACTGACAATTCAAGTTGTTTTGCTTCATTATTAACCCCTCAAGGCAAGTTTCTTTATGAATTTATTGTTGTAAAGCATAAGTCAGGTTTTTTTATTGATTGTGAAAAGTCTCAATCTGAGGAAATATTGAAACAGTTAAATTTATACAAAATAAGATCAAAAGTAGAAATCCTTAATCTTAGCAATGAATTTGTTGTAGCAAGTTTTGGTTATGAAAAATATTTATCATTAGATCACTCAAAAGATATTCTTGGTTTTACTATGAGATATAGAGAAGATCCAATAGTTCTAGATCCAAGAAATAAAAATTTGGGTGCTAGACTAATTATTAATTTAGAAAAACTTTATTTATCTCTAAAAAAACTCGAATTAAAAGACGATAAAATTGAGGACTATTATCATCAAAGTCATAAACTTGGGATTGTTCCAAAGAATTTAAATAAACTTAAAAATAAATTATTCGGTATTGAATGTAATTTTGAAGAACTAAATGGTATTGATTTTAAAAAAGGATGTTACGTAGGACAAGAAAATACTGCTAGAATTAAACTTAAAAATAAACTTTCTAAGAGGTTATTGCCAGTTGAGATAATTGATGGAAAGCTTGATGAAGATGAAACGGTATATTGTAATCAAATTGAAATTGGAAAAATTTTGATAAATGAAGAGTATCCATTTGCTTTGATAAAATTTTCTAATGAAAATTTTAATAAAGACCTTACTTTAAAAAGTAAAAATGGATCATTTAAAATATTTATACCTGAATGGCTAAAGATTTAATTTTTTGGTGCGGCCAGAGAGACTCGAACTCTCATGGACTAGGTCCACACGGCCCTCAACCGTGCCTGTCTACCAATTTCAGCATGGCCGCAAATATGACCCACATTAAATCAATGACAAGTAGGTTTCAAATTGATAAATTTTATTTATGGAATTTAATCAAGAAGTAAAATTGGCAACTGATCCAATTTATAAGAAGATTTCAAAGGTTATGCCTGAGATTGAGTGGGCAGTTCATGCTCCTTATATTCATAAAATTAATAAATTAAAAAAAGAGAAGAATGCAGTAATACTTGCTCATAACTATCAAACTCCAGAAATTTATCACGGTATTGCGGATTTTTCTGCAGACTCTTTAGCTCTTGCCGTTGAAGCATCAAAAACCTCGGCAGATATAATTGTTATGGCTGGAGTTCACTTCATGGCCGAGACTGCAAAATTAATGAGTCCAAATAAAAAAGTTTTATTACCAGACATGAAAGCAGGTTGTTCATTATCTTCTTCAATTACGGGTAAAGATGTAAGGTTGTTAAAAGAAAAGTATCCAGGAGTTCCTGTTGTCTCATATGTAAATACATCTGCTGATGTAAAAGCAGAAACAGATGTGTGTTGTACATCAGCTAATGCAGTTAAAATTGTAAAATCCTTAGGTGTGAAAAAAGTTATTTTTTTACCTGACGACTATTTAGCTAAATACGTTGCTTCACAAACCGACGTTGAAATTATCTCATGGAAAGGAATTTGTATTGTTCATGATCAATTCAATGAAAACGAGATTAAAAATATAAGGAGAAATAATCCTGGGATTAAAATAATTGCACACCCAGAATGTCCTCCAGAAGTTATTAAGGCAAGTGATTTTGCAGGATCAACATCAGGAATGATTAATTATGTTAAAAATAATCAACCTAAAAAAGTAATGATGGTAACTGAATGTTCAATGAGTGATAACATTCAGGTTGAAAATCCAAACGTTGAATTTATAAGACCATGTAATATGTGTCCGCATATGAAAAAAATCACTTTGCCAAAAATTTTAGACTGTTTAGAGAATGAAACTGGTGAAATTATCATGGACCAAGAAACAATTGATAAAGCTAGATTGTCAGTAGAAAAAATGGTTGCTATCGGTAGATAACACTTTGTGTCAAAAATTAAATTAAGTGAAACTTTTATTAAAGATAGAGTTAAACTTGCTCTAACTGAAGATTTGTATCCTTATGGAGACATAACATCTAACCTCCTAAGTAATAACAAAATTATTGAGGCAAAAATAATTTCTAATCAAAAAGCAGTCGTTGCAGGTTTACTATTTGTAAAACAGTCTTTTAAGCAAGTTGACAAAAAAATTAAGTTTAGATTAAAAAAAAAAGATGGGTCCACAGTCAAAAAAAATTCTGTAATAGCAGTAATTAAAGGTAAAGCTAATTCTATAATGATTGCAGAAAGGGTTGCTTTAAATTTTTTATCTCATATTTCTGGAATAGCTACAAAAACAAATAAATTTGTAAAACTAGCTGGAAAAAAGTGCAAAATTTGCTGTACCAGAAAAACTTTACCAAATTATAGGGTTATTCAAAAATACGCAGTTAAATTAGGAGGCGGTACAAATCATAGATTTAATTTAAGTGATGAATTTTTAATTAAAGATAATCATATCGCTAGTTATGATTTAAAAGAATTAGTTTCATTAGCAATAAAAAATAAAAAAGGAAAAAAAATTACTGTTGAAGTGGATAATTTAAAGCAACTGAAAAAGATTATTGGTCTTAAATTTAATACTATTTTGTTTGATAATATGAGTATTAAAAATCTTAGAGCAGGTGTAAAACTTGTAAAAAAATATTATGAGACAGAAGCTTCAGGAAATATAAATCTTAAAACTGTAAAATCTGTTGCTATGACCGGGGTAGATAGAATTTCAATCGGGAGTATTACTCATAGTGCTCCAGCTATAGATTTCAAACTAGAAATCTAGATTATTTGATTTTTTTAATTTTTATTTTTCGTGAGCTCAGCCTGTGCCGCTGCTAATCTAGCTATAGGAACTCTGTAAGGTGAACAGGAAACATAATTAAGACCAGCTTTTGAGCAAAATTTAATACTCTTTGGATCACCGCCATGTTCACCACATATACCTAATTTAATTTTTTTATTTTGTTTTTTTCCTTTAGAAACCGCTATTTCGACTAAATCTTTCACTCCATCATCAATGGATACAAACGGATCAATAGTAAAAATCTTATTATCTATATAATCATTTAAAAATTTACCGCTATCGTCTCTACTTATTCCAAAAGTTGTTTGTGTTAAATCATTTGTGCCAAAACTAAAGAATTCAGCATGTTTCGCAATATCATCAGCCTTAATTGCTGCTCTAGGTAATTCAATCATTGTACCCACAAGAAATTCAATTTTTGTTTTATTTTCTTTTTGAACTTTTCTTGCAGTATTGATTACTAAATCTTTCATTATTTTAATCTCGGCTTCAGTAGAAACTAAAGGAATCATTATCTCGGGAAAAGCAAAT
The DNA here is from genome assembly GCA_902612225.1 of uncultured Pelagibacteraceae bacterium. Lineage (GTDB taxonomy): Bacteria > Pseudomonadota > Alphaproteobacteria > Pelagibacterales > Pelagibacteraceae > Pelagibacter. The sequence goes on from CACMCS010000010.1 coordinate 26,184, forward strand.
TTTTGTTTGTTTTTTTTTAAGTCTGCAAGAGCCTCGAATATCGCTCTACATTGCATCTCATAAATTTCAGGAAATGAAATGCCAAGTCTACAACCTCTATGTCCTAACATTGGATTTTGTTCATGAAGTTCTTCAATCCTGCTTTCAATATCTTTTTTATCTGATCCAACAACATTAGCTACTTCAGAAATTTCTTTATCAGATTTCGGTAAAAATTCATGTAATGGTGGATCTAATAATCTTACTGTAACTGGAAGACCATGCATAATCTTAAATATCTCCACAAAATCTTTTTTTTGATGCGGTAGAATCTTTTTTAAAGCGTTAGATCTATCATCTAGCGTTTTTGATAAAATCATTTCTCTTACTGACAAAATTCTTTCCTCATCAAAAAACATATGCTCGGTCCTACAAAGTCCAATTCCCTCCGCACCAAAATCTCTGGCTGTTTTAGTGTCTAGAGGAGTCTCAGAGTTAGTTCGTACTTTAAGTTTTCTAATTTTATCAGCCCAGCTCATCAATTTTGAAAAATCTCCTGATATCTCAGGTTTTATAGTTGGAACTGTACCTAAAATTATTCTTCCCGTAGAACCGTCAATAGTAATTGTTTCACCTTCTTTGATCTCAGTCGAGGATGTTTTAAAGACTTTTTTATCGTAATTAATTTCAATTTCACTTGAACCAGAAACACAAGGTCTTCCCATTCCCCTAGCTACAACTGCAGCATGACTAGTCATACCTCCTCTTGAAGTTAAAATTCCCTTCGCAGCATGCATTCCTTGAATATCTTCTGGAGAAGTTTCAACTCTAACTAAAATTGTATCTTGCATCATATCATTTAATCTTTCAGCCTCCTCTGAGCTGAAAACTACTTTTCCACTTACTGCACCTGGAGACGCCGGTAGACCGTTTGCTATAACTTTGATTGAACTTTTCTCATCTAAAGTAGGGTGCAAAAGTGTGTCTAAAGAGTTGGGATCAACTCTTAAAACAGCATCATTTTTATTGATTAACTTTTCTCTAACCATGTCAACAGCAATTTTTACTGCTGATTTTGATGTTCTTTTTCCAGATCGAGTTTGTAATATCCAAAGTTTATTACTTTCAACAGTGAATTCCACATCTTGCATATCCTTATAATGTTTCTCTAGTTTTTTTAAAATTTTATATAATTCGTGATATACTTCTGGCATCGACTCTTCCATAGATGCATCATCAACTTTTGCTTCTTTTCTCGCCTTCTTTGTAATGTACTGTGGAGTTCTTGTTCCAGCTACAACATCTTCTCCCTGAGCATTAATCAAATATTCTCCATAAATATCATTTGACCCATCTGAAGGGTTTCTAGTGAAGACAACTCCTGTTGCACAATCGTTACCCATATTTCCAAAAACCATAGATTGAACATTAACAGCTGTTCCCCATTCAGAAGGAATTTGATTCAACTTTCTGTAAACTCTCGCTCTTTTGCTCTCCCAAGATAAAAATACAGCACTTATTGCCCCGAATAATTGATGATAAACATCTTGAGGAAAATCTTTACTAGTCTTTTCTTTAACTACATTCTTAAAATCATTTATTAAACCATCCCAATCCTCTTCATCGAGATCCGTATCAAGCAATACACCTTTTGTTAACTTATAATTTTCTATCAATTCCTCAAAATTGTAACTTTCAACACCCATGACTACATTTCCGTACATCTGGATAAATCTTCTGTAGCTATCTTTAGCAAATCTTCCGTTAGATGTTTTGTTAGCCAAAGCAACAACTGTTTTGTCATTTAGTCCTAAATTCAAAATTGTATCCATCATACCTGGCATTGAAACTCTTGCTCCAGATCGAACTGATAAAAGAAGAGGATTTTTTAAATCTCCAAATTTTTTTGATACATCTTTTTCTATTATTTTAATTTCTTTTTTTATTTGGCTAATTAATTTGGAATTTAATTTTTTTTTATCCTTATAGAAAATTTCGCACACTTTTGTTGAGATAGTAAAACCAGGAGGTACTGGTAAACCCATTCTTCCCATTTCAGATAAATTTGCTCCCTTACCACCTAAAAAATTTTTTGGATCTTTTATTTTTTTTGAATCTTTAGACTTAAAATTAAGAATTAACTTATTCATTATGAGCTTTTAAAAATCGAAAATTTATATAATTTTGAAACGTTTTACATAACATATTAATAAGTTCCAAACGATTTTTTCTTAAAGTTTCATTATCTTCATTAACTTTTACATTATCAAAAAATTCGAAAACTTCTTTTTTAGTTTCAGCTAAAATTGATAATGATTTTTCACAATTTTCATCACTGTTTATGGTAGAATAATATTTTTTAATATCGTTAATTTTTTTATATAAGTTTTTTTCAAAGTCACTCTTAAAAATACCAGGATCAGTTGTATCATTTATTACAATCTCGTTATTTTTCATCTCATGATCTAAAATGTTTGATGCTCTTTTATAACTTGAATTGATGTCTATACCAATTTGGGTGTTAATTACCTTATTAAGACATTTTGCTTTTTCAAAAGACGAAAATAAGTTATTTAATGAAAATGATGATAGAGTGGCCTCAATTATATCGTAACGTATTTCTTTGTCTTTAAGATAGTATCTAAACCTATCTTTTAAAAAATCTTGTAATTCTTTTTGTAAATCTTTGTTTTCAAGATTGTATCCCTGGTCATCGTAAAGGCGTGAGGAATAATTCAAAAGATCATTAATTTTCAAATTCTTTCTATTTTCTATAATGGTTCTTATTATACCTAGAGCAACTCTCCTCAATGCTAATGGATCCTTTGAACTTGTAGGTTTCTCATTGATACCAAAAAAACCAACTAAGGTATCAATCTTATCTGTAATTGATAACGTGACACTGAATGGTTTTTTTGGAACTATTGAATTGAGTCCAATTGGTAAATATTGCTCAGAAATAGCTAATGAAATATCTTTATCAAATCCTTGATATTCAGAAAAGTACCCTCCCATAAGTCCCTGAAGTTCAGGAAATTCACCAACAAGATCAGAAGTTAGATCAGTCTTACAAATTGATGCTAACAATTCTACTTTCTCTTTACTAATTAAAAATTCATCTGAAATCATTCCACCAATTTTTCTCATTCGTTGAACTTTGTCGAAATAAGATCCAAGCCCTTTAAAAAAATTCATTGATTTTAATTCTGAAACCTTTTTAACTAAATTTTGAGTTTTATCTTTATTCCAAAAAAATTCTGCATCACTTAATCTTGCATCAACCACTCTTTCATTACCTATTTTAATGAGACCTTTTTTGTCTTTTTTATTTGTTACAATTAAAAATTCATTTGTAATTTCATTTTTGTCATTAAATGTTGGAAAATATTTCTGGTGAGACTCCATTGTTAAGGTCAAAATCTCTTTAGGAACTGATAAAAATTTTTTATCAAATTTGCACAATAAAACATTTGGGCTATCTACTAAATTTACAACCTCATCTATTAATTTGGGATTTTCATTAATTTTTAATCCTTTTTTTCCTAATATTTTTAAAAAAGATTTATTGATTATTTTTAATCTTTTATTTTGATTTATAATAACTCCATTATCTTCAAAAAATTTTTCATATTTCTTAAAATTTTCAAAAGATCTTTTTTTTTCCTCAAAATCTTTATCTAAAAAAGTCAAATTAGAGGAAGCTAAATGATGAAATTTAAAACTTACAATTTTTTTATCAAATATTGATAAAATTGATTTTAATGGTCTTCCCCAATTTAAATCAAATTCGCCCCATTTCATTGATTTTTTCCATTGATAGTTACTCAAAATTTTTGGAATAAATTCAGTGAGTAAATCATGTGTTTTTAATGAGGTTGCTACAGTTTTGTAAAAATAAAATTCATCCTTTTCGGTTTTTTTTTTAAATAAATCCTTTTTGTTAATTTTGTTTGATCTCAAAAAACCCTCCAACGCTTGTTCAGGAGCGCTAGTTTTAGGGCCCCTAATCTCTTTAGATTTAATCTTAATTTGTTTATCTAGGCCTTCAAAAACTAGAACTAATCTATTTGGAGTTGAAAAAGAAAAATTTTTTTTTGATCTAATTGATTTTTCCTCAAATAAATTTTTAAAATCTTCAAAAATTTTTTCTCTTAAATTTTTTTGAAGCCCAGCAGGAATTTCTTCACTAAATAGCTCTAAAAAAAATTCTGACATTCTATGTTTGCGACTGTACCCAAATTGTAGCAGCTTGTTTTGTAATTTCTCTTATTCGACCAATATATTCTGCTCTTTGCGCAACACTAATTGCTCCGCGAGCATCTAATACGTTAAATATATGACTTGCTTTCAAACATTGATCGTATGCAGGTAAAGATATATTTTTTTCAACTAATGATTTTGCTTCACTCTCATGCATATCAAATATTTTAAATAAGTTTTCTGTATTAGCATGCTCAAAGTTATAAGCTGAAAATTCTTTTTCTGATTGATGAAAAACTTCCCTGTAATCAATACCTTCATCATTCCAAGCTAAATCATAAACGTTTTTTTTCTGCTGGGTAAACATACAAATTCTTTCAAGGCCATAAGTTATCTCTACTGACACTGGTTTACATTCAAAACCTGCCATTTGTTGAAAATATGTAAATTGAGATATTTCCATGCCATCACACCAAACTTCCCATCCAAGACCTGCGGCACCTAGAGTTGGGCTTTCCCAATCATCTTCAACAAATCTAATATCGTGCTCTTTATGATTTATTCCTATTACCGACAAACTATTTAAATAAAGTTTTTTAATATTAATTGGAGAGGGTTTTATTATAACTTGAAATTGATAATAATGCTGAAGTCTATTTGGATTATCTCCATATCTTCCATCTGTAGGTCTTCGTGAAGGTTGAACATAGGCTGCTTTCCATGGCTTAGGTCCAAGAGATCTTAGAGTAGTAGCTGGATGAAATGTTCCAGCTCCAACTTCCATATCATAAGGTTGTAAAATTACACATCCATTTTTACTCCAAAATTTTTGAAGATTTATAATTGTATCTTGGAAAGTTTGAAATTTTGGTTTTTTTTTAATTTTTTTAGAGGCCATATTTTTGCCAAACTGACTTTTCCTCTAATATGTTTGCTAATTGATCAACATGATCATTTGAAGACGACAATTTTTTACTAAGCCAGCTTTTTGATTTTTCAAATTTTTTAATAACAACATCTTCTCCAAATTTTTCTCTTAATATCTGATTTGCATTTCCTATATCATCTATCAAACCAAGATCTTTGGCTTTTCTACCTGACCAAAATTCACCTGAAAATAATTCTACTTCAGATTTTTTAAGTTTTGATGACCTGCTTTTTTCGACTACCTCTATGAAATCTTTATGCAGATCTAATTGTATATTTTTTAATCTTTCGATGTCTTCCTTTTTTTCATCTAGAAATGGGTCTAATGTACTTTTATTCTTCCCAGCAGTATGCACTCTTCTCTCAACACCTATCTTTTTTATCAATTCTGTAAAACCAAAAGAAGAGTAGATTACTCCTATTGAGCCTATTATTGAACTTGAGTTCGCATAAATTTCATCTCCAGCACAAGCTATTAGATATCCGCCTGAAGCTGCTACATCTTCGGCAAAAACTATTACTTTTTTTTTATTTTTTTTTGCCTGTTGTCTAATTAAGCTGTAAATTAGATGAGATTGAACAGGAGAACCTCCAGGAGAGTTTATTGTTATAGCAACACATGGTGCTTTTTTTAGAGAAAATGCTTTTATAATAATGTCTTCTTGGCCAGAAAAATCTATACCTTGTTTAAATTTCCCTACATTCCCAATAACTCCACTTAGCTTAATATGTGGAATAATTTTTTTCTTTTTAAAAAAAGTGAGCATTTTTAATATTTATAGAATTTTTTTATGAATATAAAGACACCTTATAATTGAAGATTCAGGTGCGTCAATTGATAAGTATAAAAAGCAACTTATTATACTAATTTGCTCAATTAATGGGAAGTGTCATACAATTAAAAAACAAAATTAATAATTCATATTTTCAACTTAAAAATTCAGTTGAAGATAGATTGATGTTAGTTGAAGAAAAAATAAAGTCTAAATTAGAGAGCAAAGTAGACTTAGTTCAGAAAATGACAAACTATCACATTGATACAGGCGGAAAGAGATTAAGAGCCTTACTAACTTTAGGTTCTGCAAAATTATGTGGATATGCAAAAGGAACTAGAGATATTAATTTGGCTGCTTGTGTAGAACTTATTCACTCAGCAACTTTAATGCATGATGATGTAATAGATAATGGATCTATTAGAAGGGGGAGAAAAACTTTAAACAAAGTTTGGGATAATCACTCCTCTGTTTTAGTTGGAGATTATTTACTTAGTAGATGTTTTGAAATGATGGTAGATGACGGAAATATTGAGGTTTTAAAATTATTATCTTCAACTTCCTCTAAGATTGCACAAGGAGAAGTTCTTCAATTACAACACAGAGGAGAAGTAGATATGTTGGAGGAAACTTATTTAAGAATAATTTTTGCGAAAACTGCTGAATTATTTGCAGCAGCTACCAAAGTTGGTGCAATTTTGTCAGGTGTGTCATCAAAAGAAAAAGAGGCTTTAGAATTTTACGGAAGGAATTTGGGATTAACTTTTCAAATAGCTGATGATACTTTAGATTACAATTCTGAGTCAAAGTTATTTGGAAAAAAAATTGGCAAAGATTTTTATGAAGGGAAAATTACTCTGCCAATAATCTTATTATTTCAAAAAGCAAATCTTAAAGAAAAGGAAAGTCTGAAAGGTATTTTTATAAAAGATAGAAGAGATGAAAATGATTTTAATTATACATTATTTTTAATCAAACAATATGAAATTATTAAAGAATGTTATCAAAAAGCAAATCATTACATAAATTTAGCGTCAAACTCATTATCGATATTTAAAGACTGTAATGAAAGAAATATTCTTGAAAATTTATCTTCATTTAGTTTGTCAAGGGATTTTTAGGGACTTAAAAGACTTTTTGACCAACTACCATTTTTATCTAAAGAATACTTTAATCTTTCATGTATTCTGTTATCTCCATCTAACCAAAATTCAATTGTGGAAGGTGTTAAATTCCAGCCAGACCAATGGCTTGGTCTAGGTACATTATCTTTGTCATTATATTTTTTTTTATAATTCTCTAAAGCATCTAATAGTTCATCTCTATTTTGGAGAATACTACTTTGTTTTGAGGCCCAAGCACCTATTCTGCTATCATATGCTCTTGAGTTATAGTATTCATCAGCGGTTTGATCATCTACTTGTTTCAATGTTCCAACTATCCTTATTTGTCTTAGTAAACTTTTCCAATGAAAGCACATTGTAGCATTTGGGTTTTCTTTAATTTCATTACCTTTCTGACTGTTTAAATTTGTATAAAAAACAAATCCTTTTTCACTATGACCTTTAAGCAGAACCATTCTTACTGAGGGAATACCCTCTTTATTTGCTGTACCAAGTGCTAAAGCATTAGGATCATTAATTTCTTTTTTTTTAGCCTCGTCAAACCATCTTTGAAATAGTTCAAATGGATTATCTAGATCTAAGAAGCATTTATTAAGCCCAAGTGAGTTTTTTTGATTCATAATTTTAACAAAATAATCTATACAATATAAATAATGTCATTTAATACTTTTGGAAAGTCTTTTCGTTTTACAACTTGGGGAGAATCCCATGGTCCAGCTATAGGGTGTATTATAGATGGGTGTCCACCATTAATACCATTAAAAGAAGCGGATATTCAAAAAGAATTAAACAAACGAAAACCTGGGCAATCAAAGTTTACTACTCAAAGGAAGGAGAGTGACAAGGTTCAAATTCTTTCAGGAGTTTTTGAGGGAAAAACGACTGGGACACCAATATCATTGATAATTTACAATGAGGATATGCGTTCAAAGGATTATAATGATATCAAAGATAAATTTAGACCAGGACATGCTGATTTCACATATTTTAAAAAGTATGGAATAAGAGACTACAGAGGTGGTGGTAGATCATCTGCAAGAGAAACAGCTGCAAGAGTTGCAGCAGGTGCTGTGGCAAAAAAAGTTTTAGAAAATAAATTAGGAAAAAAATTTAAAATCACTGGAGCTGTAACCCAACTTGGAATATTAGGATGTGATACCAATAGATGGGATGATAAAATAATTTCCAAAAATCCATTTTTTTGCCCAGATAAATCAATGTTAAAAATTTGGGAAAAATACTTATTAAGTATTAGAAAAGCTGGATCGTCATGTGGAGCGATAATCGAAGTAAGAGCGAACGGTATTCCTGCTGGATTAGGAGCACCTATATACTCAAAATTAGACTCTGACATAGCATCAGCTATGATGAGTATAAATGCTGTTAAAGGAGTTAATATTGGCTCAGGTATGAACTCAGCACAATTATCAGGTGAGGAAAATTCAGATGAAATTTCTCAAAATAGAAAAAAAACAAAATTTAAATCTAATAACGCTGGAGGGATTCTGGGAGGCATTTCTTCAGGTCAAGAGATAATTGTCTCTTTTGCTGTAAAGCCAACTTCTTCAATTTTAAAAAGTAGAAAAACAATCAATAAATTTGGGAAGAATACAAGTATATCAGTAAAAGGTAGACATGATCCATGTGTGGGTATAAGAGCTGTACCTGTGGGTGAAGCAATGTTATCTTGTGTTTTATTAGATCATTATCTTCTACACAAAGCTCAGTGTAGTTAATTTTGTTTTTTCAAAACTATATTAGAATTTAGTAAATCTAAAACTTTTTCCTCAATTGAAACTGAGTCAAGATTTGCCACTTTATACATTTTATCTGGAGTATCCTGATCAATAAAAATATCTGGTAACGTTAATGATCTAAATTTTAAATTAGAGTCCATTAAACCTTTTTTTGTCAAAAAATTTACCACATGAGATCCAAAACCACCAATTGAACCCTCCTCTATAGTCATTATCGCTTCATGAGTTGTAGCTAATTGCCAAATAAGATTTTCGTCTAAAGGTTTTGCAAACCTTGCATCGACAACTGTTATCGGCACACCTTTTTTTAATAAATTTTCTGCAGCCTTCAAAGTTTCATTCAATCTTGCTCCAAAATTAAGGATAGCTAATTTTTTTCCCTCTTTGATAATTTTTGATTTCCCTATCTCAATTTTCTCATTTATTGAAGGCAAAATTGAACCTAATCCTGTTCCTCTTGGATACCTAAATGCACAAGGTCTATCATTAATCTCCGTTGAGGTATTTATCATTCTTACAAGCTCAGCTTCATCACTTGCTGCCATAACAATAAAATTTGGTAAAGTAGTTAAATATGTTGTATCAAAACTTCCAGCATGTGTTGGTCCATCAGCCCCAACAAGTCCCGCTCTATCAATCGCGAATCTAACCGGTAAACTTTGAATTGCTACGTCATGAACTACTTGATCATAAGCTCTTTGAAGAAAAGTGGAATAAATAGCTGCATAGGGTTTAAAGTTTTCGGTAGCTAAACCTGCAGCAAATGTAACTGCATGTTGCTCAGCAATCCCAACATCAAAAGTCCTATCTGGAAATTCTTTACGAAAAATATCAAGACCAGTGCCATCAGGCATTGCAGCTGTAATTGCTACAATTTTACTGTCCTTTTTAGCATGTTGAATTAAGGTGTTTGCGAAAACCTTTGTATATGATGGTAATTTACTTGTACTCTTAAGTTGTTCACCAGTTTTAACATTAAATTTTGATACTCCGTGATAATTGTCCTTTGCTGCCTCTGCAAAAGTATAACCTTTTCCTTTTTTTGATTTAATGTGAATTAAAATCGGTCCTTCATGCTTAGAGTCTCTAGCATTTTTTAAAATTGGAATTAATGAATTTAAATCATGCCCATCTATTGGGCCAATGTAATAAAATCCGAGTGAACTAAACAAAGTTCCACCTGTCACAGCTGATCTTAATAAATCCTCTGCTTTACCAGCCTTAGCACTAAATCTTTTTGAAAAAGCTGACATAATTAATTTAATAGTCTCTCTAAGACTAAAATAAATCTTTCCTGAAAAAATTTTTGCTAAATAAGTGCTCATAGCTCCAACTGGTCTAGCGATTGACATATCATTATCATTTAAAATTACGATCATCTTAGTTTTTGAAGCACCAGCATTATTCATAGCTTCATAAGCCATTCCTGCACTGATTGCCCCGTCACCAATTACTGCAATTACATTGTCTGATTTATTAGACAGTTTGTTTGCTTCTGCTATACCTAAAGCTGATGAAATTGATGTTGAGCTGTGTGCAGCACCAAAGGGATCGTATTCACTCTCTGATCTTTTTGTAAAACCAGAAAGACCATTTCCTTGTCTAAGAGTTCTTATTCTATCTTTTCTACCAGTTAAAATTTTATGTGGATAGCACTGATGACCCACATCCCAGATTAACTTATCATTGGGTGTATTAAAAATATAATGTAAAGCCACAGTTAATTCTACAACTCCAAGACTTGCTCCAAGATGACCACCAGTCACCGAGACAGCATCAATCATTTCCTCTCTTAATTCATCAGCAACTTTTTGTAATTTTGACTCAGGTAATTTTTTTAAATCTGATGGAAAATTAATTTCATCTAACAGTTCGTATTTTTTTTTCATTTATTTCTATTCAAAATATAATTTAATGTTTCTGACAAATTTCTTGATTTAGATCCATATTTTTTTAATTTACTTTTTATTCTTAAGATTAAATTATTAGCATATTTAATAGTATTTTTGTATCCTAGTAAACTAATTAGAGTAGCTTTTCCTTTTTTTTTATCCTTACCAGTTTTTTTTCCTGCAACAAGCAAACTTCCTTTATAATCAATCAAATCATCAGCGACTTGAAATAACAAACCTATATCAGCACCAATATTTTCAAATTTCTTAATATCACTTTTATTTTTTTTCTTAATTATTAATGGTGCTGCACAACAAAAACTAAAAAGTTTTCCAGTTTTTTTAATTTCCATCTCTTCAATCTTTTTTTGAGAAATTTTCTTACGTTCATAATTTAAATCTAAATATTGACCTCCTGCTATTCCAAGATGGCCTGAACTTTCAGAAATCTTATTAATTAAATCAATCTTAATTTTTTCACTAATTCTTAAATCTTTATGACTTAAAATTTCAAAAGCCATTGTTAAAAGTGAATTTCCAGCTAAAACTGCAGTAGCCTCTCCAAATTTAATATGTGCTGATGGTTTGCCTCTTCTTATAGAGTCATCATCCATACATGGTAAATCGTCATGTATTAATGAATACGCATGAATACATTCAACCGCAGCACCAATAACGATAAGTGTTTTATAATCTAACTTAAATAGAGACCCAACATCAATTAAAATTTTGGATCTTATTTTTTTTCCTCCAGAAAAAAGACCGTATTTCATTGCAACTATTAAATTTGATTTTTTTTGTTTGGCAATAAATCTTCTTAAAAAGAAATTTGTATCTTTTGCAATTTTATTTAATTTTCTTTGCATCTTTTTTTTTATTAATCTTGGATATTTTTTCTTTTGTTTTCTCATTTATTTCTTTGGTATTTTTTTGAAATTTTTTCTCAATTATATTATTGAGTTTAATTAAATCTTGATACTTGTCTAAAGAGTTTCCTAAATCCTTTTGATTTTCCAATTCTTCAATCATCTTATTTGCCTCAGTGGTTAATTCTTCAAGAAATAATGAATTATAATTATTTGGTAAATTTTTATCTTTCATATAATACTCTCAAATAATACATGAAAATTAATCTTGCAAATATTAAAAAAGCGAGGAATCTCTTAAATAAAAGAGAGTGTGTTGCCATACCAACCGAAACTGTTTATGGAATAGCTGGGAATGCATATTCTGATACAGCGTGTAAAAAAATATTTAGATTAAAAAAAAGACCAATGAATAACCCTCTGATTATTCATTATTATGATTTAAAAAAATTGAAAAATGATTGTGATCTAAACGCTGATTTTTTAAAATTATATAAAAGATTTTGTCCTGGGCCAATAACATTTATCTTAAATCAAAAAAAAAAATCAAAAATTTCAAAAGTAGCAACTAATAAAAAAAATACTCTTGCTGTGAGATTTCCAAAACATCCAGTAGCAAGAATTCTGTTGAAATATTTGAAATTTCCTATCGCAGCACCTAGTGCAAATATATCTTCAAGAGTTAGTGCAGTAACTTCTTCAGATGTAAAAGACGATTTTGGAAAAAAAATTAAGTATATACTTGAAGGTGGAAGATCTTCGGTTGGGGTTGAGTCTACAATTATTGATCTAAGAAAAAAACCAAAAATTTTAAGATTAGGTGGTTTAGAAGTTGGAACTATCCAAAAAATATTAAAGAAGAAAATTTCAATAAATACAAATCCTTCAAAAATTTCAGCTCCTGGCCAATTAAAAATTCATTATTCACCTGGAATCCCAATCAGACTTAATGTTAAAAAAATAAAAAAAGATGAGGCTTTTTTACTAATCAAGAAAAATAAGATTAACAAAACGAACTATTATTTTTTATCAAAAAAGGGCGATTTAAAAGAAGCTGCAAAAAATCTGTACACCATTTTGAGAAAGATAAAAAAAGATAATTACAAATCTATTGCTGTAGACAAAATCCCAAATATAGGAATCGGCAAAACTATTAACGATAGATTAATAAGGGCTTCAAAATTTTAATGACTATTCCTCTTGAAATAATTGATTTATCAAAAACTTATGACACAAAAGAAGCTGTTCGAGATATTTCTTTTAAAGTAAATGAAAATGAAATCATTGGAATTCTTGGACCTAACGGATGTGGTAAAACTACAACAATAGGTATGATACTAGGTTTACTAAAGCCTACTAAAGGGAAGGTTCTTATAAATGGTATTGAAATTGAAAAACAAAGAGTTGAATTATTGAATAAATTAAATTTTATTTCACCATATATTGAGTTACCAAAAA
>CACMCS010000011.1:0-33074 GCA_902612225.1 uncultured Pelagibacteraceae bacterium
TGGGGAGGGACAAACTATTCAGGCATTCCTATCGGTCCAAAATGGAAACCGGGTTTTACAAAAGCGATACAATATTGGGTGCCATCCATAGCAACAAGTGCAATCACAATTTATAAAGGAAAAGAGTTTAGTGAATGGGATGGACATGCTTTAATTACTTCACTTAAAGACAAATCTTTGAGAAAATTAATATTTGACGACTTATCTAATGTGAAAGAGGAAATCATATTTAAAAATAAAATTGGAAGAATAAGAGATATACAAGTACATCCTGATAACGGAAAAGTTTACTTTTTAGGAGAAGACGCTCTCTGGTTGATGGAGAAAATCTAATTTTTTAGATATAAGTAACCATTTAATTCGATTAAAAGATTATATCTAAATAAATTTATGAATTGGGTAGTTTTTACAATTTTAGCAGCTTTTTTTCAAAATCTAAGAACTTCATTACAGAAAAAATTAAATAAAGATTTATCATTGGTTGCTTCTGCATACGTAAGATTTGCCTTTGCATTACCATTTGCTTTTGTATTATTTTTTTTTTTTCACGATTTTAATATCATTTCAGATATTCTAGATCAAACTAACTTCATTTTTTTTACTTTTTTAGGATCTATTTTACAAGTTACTTTTACAATAACGTTATTATACCTTTTTAGATTTTCGAATTTTGTTGTCGGTACTTCACTAAGTAAAACAGAAGTTATTCAAATTGCGATTTTTGAATATATCATATTAAAAGATAAACTAAATTTGCTTGGTGTTTTAGGAATAATAATTGCAACACTTGGGGTTATTATTATTTCGATCAAAGATTATAAATTGTTTTTTAAAAATTTTTTTTCAAAGGTAACACTTATTGGATTGGGAGCGGGACTTTTACTGGGTCTCAGTGTTGTCTATTTTAGGGCAGCAGCACTAACACTGGAAAATTTTTTATCTAACTTTGATAAAGCGCTTACTACAGTTTTTTTTGCTTTAATAATTCAAACTATAATCATTAGCGCATATTTGATAATTTTTGAAAAATCGGAATTCAAAAAATTTTTTGATAATAAATTTGAAATATGCTTGACTGGATTAGCTGGTTTTTTGGCGACACTATCTTGGTTTTTTGCTTTCACTTTAATTCAAGCATCTTTTGTTAGAGCTGTTGGTCAAATTGAAATATTTTTTAGTTACATCTCATCAAAATATCTTTTTAAAGAAAAAATAACTCTTATTGAAATTTTAGGTATTTTGATATTTATAGCTGGTGCAACTTTATTGCTTTTAACAAGATCAACTTAATCTTTAATTATTTAATAATTTATTTTTTGCCTTTTCAAACTCTTCTTGAGTTAATACACCGCTTTCTCTTAATGAATTCAATTTTTCTAATTCATTACTTAAAGATTTGTCAGTGTTTGATTCCTCATTATTGTCATCTATTTCATTTTCATCTTTATTAGCTTGGTTAGCTTGTTTCGCACTAACACCACTCATGATAGCTCTCGTCCCTAAATATAAAACAAAAAATAAAATAGGAATTACCAGTCCAAAAAAAATCAATTTTTCCATTACCTATTCATCATCCTCTTCTCTCCAATTTTTTTCATACATTAGCCAAGCGGCATATATAACTGAAAATGTTCCAACAATCATACCATAATCAAAACCTGTTTGTTGATCATATAAGTACCAGCCCAATTGGGTAGCCCCAATGGTAGGAACTGTTAAAATTAAGAATACAATTGCAATTCTATAAGGATATTTAGGTTTCTTCACACCTCAAAATATCAAAAAATTTAATAGGTTGTAACTTTAAAGTTGCGATCTTTTGAAACACTCTACAGTATTTTTTAATAAACAAGCGATTGTCATTGGCCCAACTCCACCTGGAACCGGTGTTAAAGCTTTAGCATTTTTTGAAACTTCATCAAATGCAACATCACCAACAATACCTTTGTCGGTTTTATTAATTCCAACGTCAATTACGATTGTGTCTTTTTTAACCCAATCTCCTTTAACAAGTTCAGGGATACCGACAGCAGCAATAATAATATCTGCTTCTAAACATTCGGCCTTGAGATCTTTTGTTTTTGAGTGGGTAATTGTTACCGTGCAATTTTCTTTTAAAAGAAGTTGTGTCATCGGTTTTCCATTTAAATTAGATCTTCCAACTACAACTGCTTTTTTTCCACTTAAGTTTGGCTCAATTTTTTTAATTAATAAATAACAGCCTAGTGGAGTACAGGGTACAGAACTTTCGTAACCTGAAGAAAGATTACCAACATTCATAGGATGAAATCCATCAACGTCTTTAGATGGATGAATAGCCTCAATAATTTTTTGTTTATCGATATGTTTTGGCAAAGGTAACTGAACTAAAATACCTGAAACGCTCTTATCTTTATTTAGATCATTAATCTTGTCCAAAATAACTTTTTCTTCCACAGAGTCTGGGTATTTAATTACGTCAGACTTTAAACCAACCTCTTTTGCTGATTTCTCTTTGTTCCTTACATATATTTGACTAGGGGTAAGATCTCCAATCAAAATCACAGTTAAACCTGGTACTTTATTATACTTATTTTTTAATTCAGCTACTTCTTGTTTAAGTTCTTCTCTTAACTCTGCTGCTGCTTTTTTTCCGTCAATTAGAATCATAAGTTTTAAAAAATTAAAGGTGCGATGTAGAGCTTCATACACATTTCTATAAACCAAATCAATAGAAGTAATATAATGGGTGAGATATCTAAGGATCCTAAATTAGGTAAAAAACGTCTTATTTTATTTAGTATAGGATCTGTTAAACGATATGTTAATTCCAAAATTGAATAAACAAATCTGTTTTGTGTATTTAAAACATTAAAAGCAACCAACCAGCTTATAATTACATTCGCTATTACTACGTAAGAATAAAGCTTTAATATTTGTAAAGCTAAATAAAAAACGGCTATCATTTTTTTTCTATATAAATAGACGAACTTGGGAATGCAAAAGATGCTTTGTTTTTTTCGACAATTTTTTTAATTTCAATTGCTAATTTCTCTTTTACTGATAGCCATTCATTCCAACTGTCTGATTTAGTAAAACAACGAACATACATATCAATTGAACTATCAGAAAATTTGTCAACTCTAACTGCAATTCCTATACTAGTATTAAAGTCCTCACTTTCTTGAATGTGATCTTCAATTTCATTTCTTATTGTTTTTAATTGATCAACCGTTGTGTCATATTGAAGAGTAATAATCCAACTTATTAACCAATTCGAAGTTTCACTTACATTTACAACTGCATTTTCGGCAAATTGAAAGTTGGGAATAATAGCTAGTGATTTATCAAATTTTCTTATTGTTGTTGATCTAAATCCAATTTTTTCAACAATACCCTCTATAATTCCCTCTACTAATATCCAATCACCAATTTTAAATCTTTTTTCAACTAAAACTAAAATACCTGAAATCAAATTTTTAAATAAATCTTGGGCACCTAAAGCTACTGCAACACCAAATAAACCAAGACCGGCAATAATTGGTCCTATCTTTATTCCCCAAAGTTCTAATACAGCAGCTAGACCTAAAATAAAAATTAGTATTTTTAAGGATTTAATGATCCAACCAATTAACTCTCTTGTTAAAAGTTTATCAAGTCCACTTAAAATATAAGACACAGGTTCAATAATTTGATGTATCACCCAAAAGATTAAAATTGTTATTAAAGTTCTATTTATTGTGTCAACAACTTCTCTACCTTCAATTGAGAAGGTCATATAGTAACTCGCTATAAAAAAACCCAAAACAATTGGTAAAAATCTTGCTGGTCCAATCAATGCAGACACAAAAGTATCGTCTAATTTATTAGTAGTTCTTTTAGAAATTATCTCTAATTTTTTAATAATAAGTTTACTTATTAATCCTCTAAATATTAAAAAAATTAAAAATATTCCAATACCAATTAATATTTGAAAAATATCTACTCCTAGTATGCCTCTGTTCCAGACAGATAAAAAGACTTCAGAAAAATTATTTATTATTTCCATAATTAAATTTTATATAACAAAAATTCCTCTTCTCCAGGATTAAAAAGAAATATCTTTTTCCACTTAATTTCATTTAATTTAGCTGATGTTTTTTCACCTATACACATCAAATTAGTACTCATCCAAAGACTCTCTAGCTGATTAAATTTTATAAACTTTAAAAGACTTGATGCGCTATTTTGTGAATAAACGTAAACCATATCAGGTATATCAAGTTTTAACTTATTGATAAAATCATTATCAAATTTTTCATTATGTACAGTTTCATAGTTAATCAATCTTTTAACTTCATATCCCTCATTTTGCAGTTGATTATCAAGATCCACTGAAATGTTTTCTCCACTTACATAAATTAATTTACCCTCTGTTTTATCAAAATTCTGCAATATTAATTCTTTCAAATTCAGAACGTTTCCCTCTGCAGCAATTGTATTGGAAAAACCATGACCTCTTGCTTCTTGTTCGGTTGCATTTCCTACACAAAAACATTTTATATTTTTATCTAGTCCGTTTAAATTTAAAAATCTTACAGCATTAGAACTTGTAAAAATAATGCCCTTAAACTTAGAAAGGTTTATTTCTTCATGTAGAATCTTTTTGATTGATAATAAAGGTAAGTGTGAAACCTTATGACCAAGAGACTGAAATTTAATGATCATTTCAGAACAATCTTCTAAAGGTCTAGTTAATAGAATATGCATATTATCTTTTATAAGTATTATTTGATTTTTTTTTTAAAATTTGACCAATCTCATTTCCAAGTTCTCTAAAATTTTCTAATTTGTCAGATTTTTTTTCATAAAATCTTTGTGAACCATCTAATGAGAAGAGCTCAGCTTCTACTGTAATTTTGTTTTCATCTATTTTAGAATAAATTCCAATTGCTGTTTCACAATCTCCCTCTAAAATTTTTAGAATATTTCTTTCAGCATGTGCTCTTTTATGAGTTTCTATATGATTAATCTTTTTTAACATTGAAATCATATCTTCATCATTTTCTCTACACTGTATAGCAATTATACCTTGTCCTGCACTTGGAATTATTTCCTCAATAGAAAAAATTTCTGAAATTTTATCTTCTAATTTCAGGTGCTTTATTCCAGCATAAGATAAAATTATCGCATCATATTCACCATCCATTAATTTTTTTATCCTAGTGTCAACATTCCCTCTTATAAGTTTACAAATAACATCTGGTCTAATTTTTTTAATTTGAAATTGTCTCCTATAAGAAGATGTTCCAATAACAGCATTCTTTTTTAAGTCTTTAAATTTTTTATTCCCATTAATTACTACGATTTCTCTTGCATCAGTTCTTTCAAGAAATGTATCTGTTAAAAGGCCTTTGGTCTCAATTGCTGGCATGTCTTTTAGTGCATGAACAGCTAGATCAATATTATTTTTTTGAAGCTCTTGTTCAATACTACTTGAAAATAAACCTTTGCCACCAATATCGGATAATCTGGTATTTAGTATCTCATCCCCTTTAGTAGAAATTTTTACAATATTTATATCCTGATTAATAAAGTTGGTTACCTCAATAATTTTCTCTTTTACTTTTTGTGCATATAATAATGCTAACTTACTTCCTCGAGACCCAATTGTTATTTTCTTTTTCATAAAAAAATCATTTCTTACTTGTATTGGGATTGTACAATTATTAAAAACTATTTGTATGAATAAAAAACCCTTAATTCTTGGAATAGAAACTAGCTGTGATGAAACCGCAGCGTCCTTAATTTCAGAAAATGAGCAAGGAATACCAATAATTCTCTCTAATATTGTTTCGAGCCAAACAGAAGTTCATAAAGAATTTGGTGGAGTTGTTCCTGAACTTGCTGCCCGATCCCATTTAGAAAAAATTGATTGGATTGTTCAAAAGGCTTTGGATGAAAGTGGAAAAAAAATAGACGAAATAGATGCAGTTGCTGCAACGGCTGGACCAGGACTTGTTGTTTGCTTATCAGTTGGTTTAAGTTTCGGTAAAACTTTTGCTAATTTAATTAAAAAACCATTTATTGCAGTTAATCATTTAGAAGGCCACGCTTTAAGTCCAAAAATTAATTCAGGGTTAAATTACCCATATTTATTTTTATTGATTTCAGGTGGACACTCACAGTTTTTAAATGTTAAAGGACTTGGAAATTATAAAAGATTGGGCACTACTATAGATGATGCTTTAGGTGAAGCATTTGATAAAACTGCAAAGTTATTAGGAATAGAATTTCCTGGTGGACCCAAAATTGAAGTTTTTGCTGAAAAGGGAAACCCTGAAAGATATGAGTTACCAAAACCAATTATTAATAGAGGTGGTTGTAACTTATCATTTGCAGGCTTGAAGACAGCAGTTTTAAAAATATCAAAAAAAATAAAAACAGAACAAGATAAATTTGATTTAGCAGCCTCTTTTCAAAAAACGATAATAGAAATCCTGAATAAGAAAACAAAGATTGCTTTTTTAGAGTTTGAAAGACAAAATAATTTAAAAAAGAAAATTTTTGTTGTTGCTGGTGGGGTCGCAGCTAACAAAGAAATTAGATCAATGCTAATCAATCTATGTAAAGTAAAAAATTATGAAAGTATTTTTCCCCCAGTAGAACTCTGTGGTGATAATGCTGCAATGATAGGGATGGTAGGGTTAGAAAAATTTAAATTAAATCAATTCAATAATTTAGATTATCCAGTAAAACCCAGATGGCCACTAGATGAAAAAGCTAATTTATTAAAAGGAGCAGGTGTAAAATTATGATGCAACAGTTTACTTTAATCTCAAGCTCATTATATCAATATAACCTTTTTGGATAGCTTAAATGCCATTTTTAAAAAAAAATCTTAAAAAAAATACAATTATACTGTACTCATTAGGTTCTTTAAAATGTCTAATTATAATTTCAATTCATATTTAATAAAAAGATTTTTAAAATACTTATTTAAAGGTAAAATTTTTTCTTTGGTAAGCAAAAGTTATTTGCAATTATTTAATTTAAACAAAATAAATTTAGATAAATTATCAATAGATCATAATCTATCACTAAATGATTTATTTAATAAATTTGGATCTGAAAATGGTTCTTATGACACCAAAAAAACTTATTTTTATCACAGAAGTTTTAAAGAATTTATAAAAAAATTTCCTAATTATGAAAATTGGATAACAAGATCAAAGGAGGAGGATGAGGCGTTAACACATCAATCAGGTGTGAATTATACATCTATTTTTGAAAAATATTTAGATATCTATAAAGATAAAAAAACAAATTTTTTACAAATTGGAACCAGAGGTGGTCACACTATAGCAGGTCTATATTACTATTTTAAAAAAATGAATCTTAATTCAATTAGTTTTAAAGATAGAAATAAATTTATTTATTTCTCAAAAAGAATTTTTTTTAAAACTGTTGATGTAAGAGATCCTAAGCAAGTAAGTAAATTTTTAAGTTCAAATAACTTATTTGATATTATTTTTGATGATGAGTTTCATTATCAAGATGGTCTAGTTTTGAATTTTAAAAATTTTATAAATTATTGTAAAGATGTATATATAATTAAAGGTTTTACAACAGATGATAGAGAGTTAGCGGCAATGCGAAAATATAATAATGAAAAAAAAACAAAGATGTATTATCCATCTAATGCTTATACCACAAAAGAAGTTTTTAATTTTATAAAAAAAAAAGAATTTTTCCATCATAATATTTTATCTGAAAAATTTTTAAAAAATCTTTATAATTCTGATTACAAAATTGATATATACGACTCAGATCATCCTGAAGGAGGACTAATTATATTCAAAAAAATTATTGGATAGTTGTAGAGCAATTAAATGAATTATTGGTTATTAAAATCAGAACCTGACGTTTGGTCAATTGATCAACAAAAAAAAGCTGGTGAAAAAGGAGCACCCTGGGACGGTGTAAGAAACTATCAAGCAGCTAAGAATTTAAAAAGTATGAAAAAGGGTGATCAATGTTTTTTTTATCACTCAAATATTGGAAAAGAAATTGTAGGAATAGTAGAAGTTGTAAAAGAACATTACATTGATAAAACAGACAAATCAGGAAGATTTGTTGCTGTGACTGTTAAGTTTTTGAAAAAACTTAATAACCCTTTGTCTTTAGAGCAAATTAAAAAAAACAAGGATTTAAGCCATTTATCCTTAATTAAACAAAGTAGATTATCTGTAATGCCTATTGACTCTAAAAGCTGGAAGATTTTAAATAAAATGAGTAAATAATAAAAAAATGCCAAAAAAAAAGAAATCAAAAAAGAAAAAAACCAAAAAGACAAAGAAAAAAAAATCTTCAAAAAAAAGAAGAAAAATAAAAAGAGCTTCAAAAGCTAAAAGAACGCCTATTAAAAAATCTAAAAAGAAAAATATCGATAAATCATCATCTAGTGATCAAATAATTAAAACTAAACCTGAATGGGTAAAAAGGAGTTTAGCAAATAAAGCCCAATATCAAAAAAAATATTCTGATTCTATTAAAAATAATAATTCATTTTGGAAAAAAGAAGGAAAGAGGATTACTTGGATAAAGCCTTACAAAAAAATTAAAGATGTCAAATATAGTAAAGACGAAGTAAGAATTAAATGGTTTGAAGATGGTACTTTAAACGCATCTGCAAACTGCATTGATCGTCATTTAAAAGACAAAAAAGATAAAACTGCAATTATATGGGTAGGAGATGATCCTAAAGATACTCAAAAAATTTCTTATAAGCAATTACACCAAAAAGTTTCAAAAGCTGCTAATGGTCTAAAAAAACTAGGGATACAAAAAGGCGACCGTGTCACTATTTATTTGACGATGATACCTGAATTAGCAATACTGATGTTGGCTTGTGCAAGAATAGGTGCCGTCCACTCAATAATTTTTGGTGGTTTCTCTGCAGAGTCAATTTCAGGAAGAGTGAATGATTGTAAATCAGAATATATAATTACTGCTGATGAGGGAGTAAGAGGAGGCAAAACTATTCCTTTAAAAGCAACGACAGATGAAGCTTTATCTAATTGTCCAGATGTCAAAAAATGTATTGTAGTAAAGAGAACTGGTAATTATGTATATTGGGATCAAGATCGAGATGTCTGGTATCACGACCTAATTAAGGATGTACCAAATCATTGTGAGCCTGAGGAAATGAGTGCAGAAGATCCTTTATTTATTCTCTATACATCTGGATCAACCGGAAAGCCTAAAGGAGTATTACATACCACTGGAGGATATATGGTTTATGCTTCTATGACTCATCAATATATTTTCAATTATAAACCGAATGACATTTATTGGTGTACAGCAGATATTGGATGGGTAACTGGTCATAGCTATATAATTTATGGACCATTGGCTAATGGTGCAACAACCATTATGTTCGAAGGTGTTCCAAATTACCCAGATAGTTCAAGGTGGTGGCAGATAGTAGACAAGTATAAAGTTAATACTTTTTACACAGCGCCAACAGCTATAAGGGCCTTGATGAGAGAAGGTGATGGCCCAGTTAATAAAACTACTAGAAAATCTCTAAAACTATTAGGAACTGTTGGAGAACCTATAAATCCAGAAGCGTGGATGTGGTATTACAAAACTGTTGGTAATTCAAAATGTCCAATAGTCGATACATGGTGGCAAACAGAAACGGGAGGAATTCTTATAGCACCACAAACTGGAGCTATTCCACTTAAACCCGGATCAGCAACAAAACCTTTTTACGGAATTAAACCAGTGCTAGTAAATAAAGACGGTAAAGAAATAAAAGGTGAAGGTGAAGGAAGACTTTGTATAGCTCAATCTTGGCCTGGTCAAATGAGAACCGTATATGGTGATCATCAAAGATTTATTGATACATATTTTTCACAGTTTGATGGAAAATATTTCACTGGAGATGGATGTAAAAGAGATAAAGATGGCTACTATTGGATAACTGGCAGAGTAGATGATGTAATTATTGTCTCTGGTCATAACCTTGGTACTGCTGAAATTGAAAGTGCCTTTGTTGCCCATCCCAAAGTAGCTGAGGCTGCTGTGGTTGGATATCCTCATGATATTAAAGGAAATGGTTTATATTGTTACGTCACGCTCAATGCAGGTGAGAGTGAGACAGGCGATTTAGATAGAGAATTAAAACTTTGGGTGAGAAAACAAATAGGGCCTTTGGCAACACCAGATCTAATCCATTTTACGCCAGGGCTTCCAAAAACAAGATCCGGGAAAATTATGAGAAGAATTTTAAGAAAAATTGCAGCAAATGAGCACGGTCAACTAGGTGATACAACTACTCTTGCTGATCCAGGTGTAGTCGATAGCTTAGTTGAAAATAGAAAAAATATCTAAAATTTTATTCTTTCATTAAATTCTTTTTTTACAACATCCCATTTTAAAATCACTGAGTTTAGAACTATTTTGCGATCTAAAGTTTTTAAATCTTCTGCAATTGGTGCCCACTTATATAATGATAAAGCGCTAGGATTAAAAGGTAAATCATTGTAATGATTATCCCAATTAATATTTTGTATCCTTTCATCAAAACTTTTTTTTGCATTTTCAATGATATCAATTGGCATCTTATTTGACGTTTCATCATCTAAAATTTTTAAAAAAATTTCTTTTGCTTTCTCTATGTCTTGGTAATTGAAATTTGCTTTCAATTTTGAAAATGTAAACAATGTAAGATCTTGAAGAGCAACAGCATAAATATTCCACTTAGCCAAGTTTACTGAGTCCATAAAAGTATCATTCTCAAAATGAAGAACGTACCTAGTTCCCATCCTCGTTTTAAGATAGCCGTAAAGAGTGACCTGACTCACCCAGGCAGATTTTGTTTGAATAAACGTTTCAAGTTCATCCAAATTGCTAATTTTCCCCTTTGGGATGAAAGCTTTGAACATGGCGAAAAGATAAGTCTTAAAATCATGCCAAGTTAAGTCCCTCCACGTTAATTTGTATTTTCCCATAAAAAGCCCTATTTTTGACACTTATAAATTGAAAAGGCCAGTAAATTTACCAATTTTAACACTTTAAATCTATTTCATAATGGTTATGGTTTTCGCCAGTTATAACTAAAAAGAGAGAGGTATAAATGTCAAAACAAGAACAACACTGGGAAAAATCCAAGGGTTTGCTAATGATGACGTTAGCAATTTGGTTCGTTTTCTCAATTGGCATCTTCCTATTCGGGGCTGAAATGAACGAAGTTACGGGACCATTTGGTTATCCGTTAACTTATTGGTTCACATGTCAAGGTTCTCTTGGAATTTTCGTATTACTGATTTTCTGGTTTGCGAACAGGCAAGAAAAAATTGATGAAGAGTTCGGCTTCAGTGAAAGAGGAGATGACTAATGATTAAAGGTAATTTTATAGACAATTTACCTAAGGTTTATGGAATCTATACAGGTGGTTTTTTAGCTTTCATAATCATTATGTCAATTGCCGAGCAGATGGGTATGACAGCGAAAACAATTGGTATTTGTTTCGTTGCCTTCACGGTAGCCATCTATGCTATAATTGGTTATCTATCACGTACAGCTCAAGCTGATGCGTATTACGTAGCTGGAAGACAAGTACCAACCGTGTTCAACGGAATGGCGACAGCAGCAGACTGGATGTCTGGTGCATCATTCGTTGCAATGGCAGGTGGTATTTACTTTAAGGGTTACGGTTATATGGCACTACTTGTAGGTTGGACTGGTGGATATGTATTAGTTGCTTCACTTTTAGCACCTTACCTAAGAAAATTTGGCTGTTACACAGTTCCAGATTTTATTGGTACAAGATACGGTGGTAATTTAAGTAGATTTATGGCGGTAGTAGTTTTAACTGTTGCTTCATTTACTTACGTGACTGCACAAATTAACGCCACAGGTACAATTGCATCTGTTGCACTTGATATTCCATTCCAATACGCTGTATACGTTGGACTTATAAGTATCTTACTTTGTTCAATGCTTGGTGGTATGAGAGGGGTAACTTGGACACAGGTAGCTCAATATATCGTACTAATCATAGCTTACTTATTACCAGTATTCTGGATCAGTAACAAAATGGGTGCGGGTTTCTTCCCTCACTTCATGTTAGCTGATGAAGTTTCTAGAATAGCTGAATTAGAGGCTCAGTTTGGTTTTGTTAAAAACTCTGCTGAAAATCTAAAAGAAGTACCAAAAGGTTTGGCTGGAATAACTAAAGCTCACTCAGCGGTGAACGCAACACCTTGGGCATTTATTTCATTAGCGTTAGCGATGATGATGGGAACAGCTTCATTGCCTCACGTTATGATGAGATATTTTACTACTCCAAGTGTAAAAGCAGCTAGAAAATCAGTAGGTTGGTCATTATTCTTTATCTTCCTACTTTATTCTTCTGCTCCAATGTTAGCAACACTATCTAAGTTGTCATTGATTGATCCGTCACTACCAACAGGTATTATCGGTAAATCAATAGCTGAAGTTCAATCGATAGATTGGTATCAAAACTGGAACCAAGCAAACTTAATGTTTGTAAGCGACTTTAACGGAAATGGAACTCTTGAATTAAACGAGTTTTTCATGGGTGGTAAAGCCGTTGTGTTAGCAACTCCAGAAATTGCTGGATTACCATATGTAATCTCAGGTCTGGTTGCTGCTGGAGGTATGGCCGCTGCCATGTCAACAGCCGATGGTTTGATTTTAGCAATTGCAAACGCAATCTCACACGATGTTTACTATAAGATCATCGATCCAAAAGCTGAGACTGCGAAGAGACTAGTTGTTGCAAGGGTATTACTTGTAGTAATTGGTTTTGCAGGAGCAACAATCGCAGCTCTTGAGATCCAGGGTATCTTAGGTTCAGTAATCTGGGCTTTTGACTTTGCGATGTCAGGACTATTCTTCCCACTTGTACTTGGTGTATGGTGGAAGAGAGCTAACAAAGAAGGTGCTATTGCTGGTATGTTCTTAGGATTAGTTTCTGGTGCTGCTTACCTAGTTTGGGTAAGAACAGGCGGAAGTGGATTCTTAGGAATTACTCAGTTAACGTTTGGTATCTTTGGTTCAGCTGTCAGCTTAGTAGCAATGGTTGTAGTCAGCTTAATGACTCAAGCACCAAACGCTGCAACGCAGAAAATGGTTGATGAGGTTCGTGTACCAGCTGGTAAATCGATCCTTGGCAAACAACACTAAATAATCTTTTTAAGGGGCGATTGATTTCGCCCCTTTTAATTTCGATCTTTTTCCAATATAAATTTCTCAATGTCGGCTAACTTTCATCCTTTAGTATATATAATTGACTATATTCTTGGGGTAATCATGTGGACTTTGATTGGAAGGGTTGCAATGAATATTTTTCAAAGAGAGGATTCTCAATTTTTTTTTATGAGAGTCTTTGTTAAATTTACTAATCCTTTAATCAATTTATTTAAACCTGTAACTCCATCTTTTATAATACAACCAATCGTACCTCTTTACGTTGCTTGGTTTTTTTTCATGATAAGGTTTTACTTTATGCCTTGGGTTCTAGGATACTCGGTAATGGGTATGTTGTCATTTCCATTAGAAAGTGAGATTTCAAGACAAATTTATCAATTTTTTAATTAAATTAGATTTTAAAATTTGGTACTAGTTAATTTAATAATCTATGAAAAAAATACAAATTTCCCCCTCAATATTATCTGCTGACTTTAGTCAGCTAGGAAATGAGATTAAGAGACTCGAGGATGCAGGTGCAGATATGATACATGTTGATGTAATGGATGGTCATTTCGTTCCTAATTTAACTATTGGACCTCCAGTCATTAAGACACTTAGAAAGCATTCAGAACTAACCTTTGATGTGCATTTGATGATTTCACCTGTCCATAAATATATAAAAGATTTTGCGGATGCAGGAGCTGATATAATTACTATACATCCTGAAGCCACTGATAATTTAGCAGAATCAATTAAACATATTAAAAGTTTTAAAAAAAGGGTAGGTATTTCTCTTAATCCAAATACAGAGATCGACATAATTGAAAAAGAATTAAAGAATGTAGATTTGATTTTAGTCATGAGTGTATATCCAGGTTTTGGAGGACAGAAATTTATTCCTGACGTTATAAAAAAAATTGAATTATTAAAAAAACTTAAAGATGATAAGAATTATAAGTACGACATTGAGGTAGATGGTGGGATAAATTTTTCAAATTCAAAAGATGTGATAAATGCAGGTGCAAATATTCTTGTATCTGGAACTACAATATTTAAAGAAAACAATGGAAATATTAAAAAAAATATAGAAACACTTAAAGAAGTGTAGAATGCTGTTAGATGGATTTTTTGAAACTTTAAATGAGTTTACAGAAATAATTAAAAAAAAATTCAGAGGTATTTATCAAAATTCAAAATTCTATGAAAAAAAAATTTCTAAAACTTTTGATAATGAGTTCATTTATAAACCCAGTCCTCATTTACTTTCATCGATAATCAAATATCAAAATAAAAAATATAAAATTGAAGATTTTGAACTAGAGAAGGTTTGGAATAGCCAAATTAAACCAAAAGATTTTGAAAGATTAAATAATTTTTTTTGGTTGTTCAGTCTTGACCTTAAATCCTCAAAAAAATCAGTGAAAAAAGTTATAGCAAATTGGATAACCAATAACATTCACTTTAAAAAAGAAAGTTGGGAATTTGATATGACTGCTAAACGTATTATTTCCTGCTTATCTAATCACCCACTTACTTATGACGACAATGATAAAAAATATAGATTAATGTTCGATCACATGATCCAAAAACAAACAAATCATTTATTAAATGAGATAAAAAACTCTAAAAATTTAGAAAACAAAATAATTGGTTGTTCAGCAATAATTTTGACAGGGCTATGTTACAAAATTGAAAAAAACTATTTGGATATTGGTTTAAGTTTTCTAAAAAAGATTACTAATTATTCAATAGATAACCAAGGTTTTACAAATTCGCGGAATATTAAACAGTTAATATTTTTTTTAAAATATTTTATAATTATTAGAGAATGGTTTAAAGAGTCTCAGGTTGAGGTTCCAGAACACATAGAAGAAAATATTTATTATTTGGGACAAAGTTATGCTTTCTTAAGACAAAATATCGAGGTAGATCTTTTATTTAACGGTAATAATAAGTCTAATACTCAAGATTTTGATAATTACTTAAGAAGACTTGGCTATAAATTTAAAAATGAAAATAAAGATTGTGGTGGGTATATAGTTTTAAAGAATAAAAACATTTGCATAGCAATGGATGCAGGATCCACACCGAATTCAAAGTATACTCAAGATTATCAGTCGGGTGCTCTCTCATTTGAAATAATATCAAACGGAAAAAAACTTATAACCAATTGTGGTTATTACAAGAAAAATAATCAAAACCTTAATGAGATATCAAAATCTTCAGCTGCACACAGTACTTTAATAATTGACGATAATTCCTCGTGCAGATTTACAAAAAAGAAAGATAAATTAATTTTGAAAACAGGTTTAAAAATTACTCAAAAAAATTCTGTGTTTGAGAAAAATTATTGGAAAATCAGTGCAGCTCATGATGGATATTTTAAAAAATTTAAGTCAATTCATGAAAGAAATATTGAATTTTTTCCCGAACAAATGAAATTTGTTGGAAATGATAAGATTATTAGAAAAAAAAATACCTATAATTTTAAGTTTGATATTCGATTTCATTTGGAACCAAATATTAAACTAATGAAAACTCAAGATAATAAATCTATTTTAATTGAATTAAAGGATGAGGGTTGGAAATTTACTTGCGATAATTATGAAATTGATATTGATAATGGATTATACTTCGGTAAAAAAAATTCATATATTGAGAACCAAAATATTTTTGTATCTGGGATATTAAATAATAATGAAGACAACATTAAATGGGAAATTAAAAAGATATAATGAGAAAAATTAGATCAGCTTTAATATCATTATCTGATAAATCTAATCTTAAGCCTTTATTAAGAGAATTGAGGAAAAATAATATCAAAATAATTAGCTCTGGTGGAACATTTAAGGCAATTAAAAAACTTAAATTTAAATGTTTAGATGTTTCAGATTTTACTGGATTTAAAGAAATACTTAACGGAAGAGTCAAAACTTTACATCCAAAAATACATGCTGGTATTTTAAACAAAAGAAGTAATAAATCTCACTCTAGTGAAATTAAAAAATATGATTTTGAGAATATTGATTTAGTAATAGTAAATTTCTATCCATTTGAAAAAACGATTGAGCAAACAAAAAACCATTCAAAAATAATAGAAAATATTGATATTGGTGGACCGACTATGGTCAGAGCTGCTGCTAAAAATTATAATGATGTGACTGTGATAACCTCTGCCGACCATTATTCGGAGCTTATAAATGAGTTGAAAAAAAATAAAGGTAGTACTTCGCTAAAATTTAGAGAAAAAATGTCTAGGTTAGCTTTTAGCGAAACCGCATATTATGATGCAGTAATTTCAAATTATTTTGATAAATTTAACAATATCAATTTTCCTAAAAGAAAAATTCTTTACACGCATTTAGTGCAAAATCTTAGGTATGGAGAAAATCCTCACCAAATTGGTGCTTTTTATTCTCAAAATAAAAAAAATAAATTAAAGCAAATACATGGAAAAACTTTGAGTTATAATAATTACAGTGATATTTTTGCAGCAATCACTATTTCAAAATCACTACCAAAAAATACCGGTACAGTTATTGTCAAACATGGAAACCCTTGTGGTGTCTCAGCTTTAGAAAATAATTTAGATAGTTTTAAATCAGCACTAGAGACCGATCCAATAAGTGCATTTGGTGGTATTATTTCGTGTAACTATAAAATTACTCAAAAACTTGCATTAATGTTAAACAAAATTTTTCTTGAGGTAGTTGTAGCCAATGGTTTTGATAAAAAAGCTCTTAAAATATTAAAATCGAAAAAAAATCTTAGACTTATAGACTCATCAAAAATTTCTTTCAATGAAGTATGGAAATTAAATTCTTTTGATAATTTTACACTTATCCAATCAGAAGATAAAAAAAAAATTTCAAGAAAGAATTTTAAAGTTGTCTCAAAAAGAAAACCTAATAAATCTCAGCTTGATAATTTAATATTTGCATTCAATGTTTGTCGTTTCACAAAATCTAATGCTATCGTTCTTGCATGTAATAAATCTACTATTGGCATTGGTTCAGGACAACCTAGTAGATTAGACAGTTGTGAGATTGCAATAAATAAAATGAATAAGTTTTCAAAAATTCAAAATGAAATAGTAGCTGCATCAGATGCCTTTTTCCCATTTGTTGACGGAATAGAAAAGTTAGTTCAGTCTGGAGCTAGTGCAATAGTTCAGCCAGCTGGATCAATAAGAGATAAAGAAATTATAAAATTTGCAAACGAGACTAATACTGTTTTGGTTTTTTCAAAAACTCGCCATTTTAGACATTAGTTATATTATCAATCTTAGCAGCTAATATAAAATCATTTTCTGATAAACCCTCAATAGCATGAGTTGTAATATTAATCTTAGCATATCCCCATCCAAACATAATATCTGGATGATGGCTCTCGTCCTCAGAAACCCTTCCTACCTCATTTACAAATTTTTGACTATCCAAAAAATTTTTAAATTCAAATTTTTTTTCCAAAAGATAAACCTTTTTGTCATTTTGAATAATTTCCCATCCATCTACTTTTTTTTGATATTTATGAATTTCTGAAATATCAAAAGCTTTAACTCCTCCTTCACAAGGTACACATTTTTTTTCTAATAAGTCATTCATAATTTAAATGGAGCGGGCAAAGGGGGTCGAACCCTCGACCTTCTCGTTGGCAACGAGACGCTCTACCACTGAGCTATACCCGCTTGTTCTATTAGTATTTAAGTTATTAGCTTTTTAAAAATTAAGCAAGAGGCAAAATTAGTAAAATTGTAAGTGAAGAATGTTGAGAGTATACCAGAAAATTATCAAAGCGTTTAAAATTCTAGCATACTAATAATTTAATTCTTTTAAATTTTTTTCAAAAATATTATTTAATTTCTCTACAAATTCTTTATTGAAGTTTTTTTGCCAATTGTTATTTGGTCCTAAATGGAAAAAAGGTATCTTTTTTTTTTCTTCTCGTGAGATAATAGACTCACTAAATCCATTTGTTTCCTCTATCTTTTTCAAATTCTCAAAAGATGTGCTTTTAACAGCGTTCTTTGCCTTTTCTCTACTAAATCCACTTTTATTATTTGTTATTTTGTCAACAAATTCGATGATCTCTTTAAATACAAAAAAAGTTTCTGACAATAAATCTTCATATCTTAAAAATTTTATTGGTAATAAATTATTATTTTTCCAAGATTGATAATTTAGTTCCCAGGAACTTATGAATTGATAATCACTGTAATCTTTTTTCTTTTTAAAGTCATAAGTAAAGTTTTTTTTATCTTGCATTACCTCTAAAGCTTTATCGTGATCGATTTGAAAATGTCTGGACATGGAGTCTAAAACATTTCTAGGATCTCTTACTATATAAATTCCACCAAGTGAATTAGCTCGATTTGTAAAATCATTATTTCCTAATTTCACTAAAGCATTATGTGTCTTGAAAAATTTTATTGTTCGGTCCTCATTAATTTTTTCTTGAGCTAAGACCCATAATCTCGAGGTATCTCCTGGTATTGATAAATCATAATCAAAACTTTCTAAATATTTTTTTACAGGAAACTGTTGAACGTTCTTTAATTGACTATCTCCTAAAAAATTACCATCTTTTGTGTAATAATAGGCACTTATCAACGATCTTAACCATGTGTTCCCATTTTTAGGATAAGAAGCGAGCCAAATTATCATATTTTTATCTTTAAATTATTTTTATATTATTAGTATATATTTAATAAATTATGAAACTTCCAAAAATTATACCTGTTTTTCCGCTCAGTAATTTTATAATTTTTCCTAAAACTACTGTGCCTTTAAACATTTTTGAGCCAAGATATATAGATATGGTCAATGATAGTATGAAAGCAGAAAAGTTTATAGGCATGGTTCAACCAAAAATCACAAAGAATTTTGATGGTAATAAATTACCTGCACTTCATAAAGTTGGTTGTTTAGGTAAAATTACAAGCTTCAAAGAAGCTGATGATGGAAGATATTTAATTGACCTAAAGGGTGTAATTAGATTTGAAATCAAAAAAGAAATAGATTCAAATAAAAAGTATAGAGAATTTGAGATAAATTTTGAGAATTTTTTAGATGATTTAGAAGAAAAAAAAGAAAACTTAAAATTTTCTGATTTGGAACTTATTTTCAAAGATTTAAAAACTTTATTTGAAAAAAGAGGATTTATCATTAATTGGAAAACTCTAGAAAAACAAAGTTTAGACGAAACAATAAACGCTCTAGCGATGACATCACCATTTAGTCTGGAAGAAAAGCAAGTTTTATTAGAGGCTAAAAATCTGGAAATTAGAAAAACAAAAATTTCTGAAATTTTAAATACTTATACTTACGATCAATTTAATAATACCACTCTTCAATAAATTAATTTTGTAAACCTCTGTCTGCGATATCTTTAAAATATTTGTTTAATATTTTGTTCTGTCCAATTAACCTTGCTGTTGAGTCAATTAAATCCTCTCCTATCTTATTTTCAAAATTAAAATATTCATAGATGAAATTAATTCCTTCCGAAAAAACAAAATTTTTACTTTTTACATTATTCTGAAATTCAACACATACACTTTGATCTATAGGTAAACCAAGTTTTATTTTGTAATCAATTATTTTTAGAAATTCTTTTATATCTCTAATTGACATATTGAAACCCTGACCAGCTAAAGGATGAAGTTTATGCAACAAATCACCAAAGGCTAAAATATTATCTTTATAATATTCTCGTAAATTTATTGATTTTAAATCAAATTTTGAAATCTTGTGAATTTTCTTTATTTCATATTTAGGATTGAACTTATTAATAATTTTGTTGATCTCCGATTCAGTTTTATATTTTTTCATTCTTGCAGAATAAACAATTGAAGTTTTTTCATTTGATATTGGCAAAAATGCTATCGGGCCATCATTTGTAAAAATTTGTATTGCATCGTTGTTAGATGATAATTTTATGTGATCTATAATTGTTGTCAATGCAATGCTATTATATTCCTTTTCAAATTTTTTTGAAAAATATCTTTTTGTTATTTCATTTCTTATGTCACAATTAATTATTAGATCATAACTTAAATAATCAGATTTTCTGTATTTTATATACTTTTTGAATTTAAAAAATTTGCTCTTTTTAAGTTCGATAATTAATTGATTGAATATTTTTTGATTCTGCAAGATTGAAAATAGATTGTCCTCTTGATCCTCGAATTTTAAAATTTCTTTGTCATTAGAATTTTCTGTAAAAATTTTTATTTTTTTAATTGGCCACAACATTTTTTTAATATTTGTTATTTCCCTATTAAAAAAATCAATATTTGATTTTGAAATTCCAATTGTACGAGTGGTATCTATTTTAGTGTTTTTTTTCTCGTAAAATAAATCAACATATATCTCTTTTTTAATTAAGGCTTTTGCTAAAGCTAAGCTTGTAAGGTTATTACCCAATATAGAGACTTTCATAATAAATTTAATTTTAACAAGAAAAATTAGATGATACAAAGTGATAAATTTGATTCACTTAATATGAATATAAAAAAAATTGTTAATATAACTCTTCTTTTTATTGCTAAAAGGTTAACAGAAATATTTGGTTTTCTAATATTATCTGCTGGTATATTTTTGTTTGTCTCATTAGTTTCATATTCTCCGGAGGATCCAAATTTTATATTTCCTGAAAATACAGAAATCAAAAATCTTTTGGGTTTTAGGGGAAGTTATATTTCTGATATTTTTTTTCAATCAATTGGCCTAGTCTCTTATTTAATCTCATTTACTCTAATTTTTACAGGTATAAATATTATTGTAAGAAAAGATTTTTTTTTAATAATTGAAAATATTTTTTATTCAATTTTATATTCAATTTTTGGATCGCTGTTTCTTAATCATTTTTATAATACTGCTTTTGCCCTTTTTATTAATGGTAATGGGGGTTTTATAGGAGACTATCTAAATGAAAATTTTTTTAAAAATTTATTAAGTTTAAACGAAAATTTATCCTATTATTTTCTAATCATCTTAATAATCGTACTTTTTTTACTTAGTATAAATTTTAGTCTTAAGAAATTTTTTAATTTTCTTAAAAAAATCAATTTTCTAAGTCCTAAAAATAACAAAAATTTTACAGATAAAAGTGAAGTTATTAATGAATATATTCCACAAGAAGAAATTAAAAATTTAATCCAAGAAGATTTACCTTTTATAAAAGCTGACGAAATAAAAAAAACCGAGATACAAAAATTTAAATTGCCTAGCCTAGATTTACTTAAAATTCCGTCTAAAAAGGAAAGAGAAAATTCTGAAAAAAACCAATCAAGCGATCCTGAATTTTTAGAAAAAATATTATTAGATTTTGGTGTTAATGGAAAAATAAAAAAAATAAGTCATGGACCAGTTGTTACATTAAATGAATTTGAACCTGCGGCTGGTGTAAAGGTTTCGAAGATTATAAATCTATCTGAAGATATCGCGAGAAATACTAGTTCTGAGTCAGCAAGAATTTCAACCATTCCAGGAAGTAATACTGTTGGAATTGAATTACCTAATTCATCAAGAGAAAATGTTTATTTGAGTGAGATTTTAAATAACTCCGACTTTAAGAAAAAAGAAATTAAATTACCGATCGCTTTAGGTAAAAGTATTTCTGGAAATCCAATAGTTGGAGATTTATCCTCAATGCCTCATCTATTAATAGCGGGAACAACTGGATCTGGAAAGTCAGTTTGCATCAACACAATAATATTGTCACTGCTTTACCGTCATACTCCTGAAAGATGTAAATTTATTTTGATTGATCCTAAAATGCTTGAATTATCAACATACGAAGGTGTACCTCATCTTTTATGTCCAGTGATAACTGAAGCAAAAAAAGCAGCCTCAGTTTTAGGCTGGGTCGTTAAAGAGATGGAAAGTAGATACAGACTAATGACTAAGGAAGGAGTTAGAAATATAGATAGTTATAACTCAAAACATAAACTTCCAATGCCTTATATAGTCGTAGTAGTTGATGAAATGTCAGATTTGATGTTAGTTGCAGGAAAAGAGATTGAAAACTATATTCAAAAATTATCTCAAATGGCAAGGGCAGCTGGTATTCACATTATCATGGCTACTCAAAGACCGAGTGTTGACGTAATTACAGGAACGATTAAGGCAAACTTTCCTACAAGAATATCTTTCCAAGTAACATCAAAAATAGACAGTAGAACCATATTAGGAGAACAAGGTGCTGAACAATTATTAGGTAAAGGTGATATGTTGTATATGTCATCTGCTAACAGAGTTATAAGAATACATGCACCATTTGTATCTGACAATGAAATTGAAAATATTAACAATTCTTTAAGATCCCAAGCAGAACCTGATTATGTGGACGAAATTCTGAATTTTGCAGATGAAAAAGAAATGGGTGATGGATCCAAAAATATAGGCGATAAAGATGAGCTTTATCAAACAGCTGTGGAAATCATAAAATCTGAAGGGAAAGCATCTACGTCTTTTTTACAAAGAAAACTACAAATTGGATATAATCGAGCAGCAAGAATAATTGATATGATGGAAGAAGAGGGAATTGTGAGTAAGGCCAATCATGTGGGAAAACGTGACGTTCTTAGATGATTAATAAATTAATTTTTTTATTTCTGTTATGTTCGATTGTTGAAGCTTCAGCAAATATTAAAGAAAAAATTATTCAAAATTTAGAAACTACCAGTAATTTAACATTCAATTTCGAACAAAATGTGAATGGTAAAACAGAGAATGGTCATTGTGCTCTTTCATACCCACAAAAAATATTTTGCAAATATAATTTAAAAAATAAAAAAATTTTAGTTTCTAATGGAAGATCCATAGTCATAAAAACTAATAGTAGCTATTACTTATATCCCCTTGAACGAACACCATTAAATCTAATATTAAATAAAAAATTTTTAATTAATAAGATCAAAAATTTAAATGAAAGAGTCTTGAATAATAAATTTGTAAATTTTAAGTTTTTTGAGGAAGATTTTGAGGTAAATATTTTCTTTGATTATGACACTCTTGATTTGATCGGTTGGCAAACTACAGATATTTATCAAAATCTTAGTATCACTTTTTTAGATTCTGTAAAAAAAAATCAAAAATTAAATAGTAATTTATTTGTTTTACCTCAACAAAATTAAATTGAAACAGACTCCGTTTTATAAATTTTCATACCTCTAGAGATATAATTATTTAATGCATTTTTGTGGTCTAAAGAGCAAGTATGAACCCAAACTCTATTAGTATTTTCAGAAAAAGAATTTTTTATAGCTGATGTTAAAAGGAAAGAGCCTAATTTTTTATTTTGATATTCTTTGAGTAAACCCAAATAAGCAATTTCTGTCTCCTTTTTTTCCTTATGGAAAATAAGTTCAAAATATCCAGCCATATCATCAGCTTTTTTAAGTATATAAGTTTTTACCTTTTGGTCAGAAATATATTCCATCCATTGTTTATCTGTCCAAACTAATCGATCCGTCCATCGATGTTCTTTACCAATACTTTTATAAAAAAACTTATTTATTTGAAAATCTGCTGGATCACTAAGATCAATTAAGCAGTCATCTGGAGAAAATTTAGATTTTTTTAAGTCTTTAAGAGAATTGATTTCTAAGTAATTTCTTTCAACCTTAGTGCTCACTCCACCATCTTTCCAACTTTTTCACCTCCAAATAGGTGAAAATGTAAATGAGGTACTTCTTGACCACCGTGTTCAGATATATTAGCTAAAGCACGATAACCTTTACCAGTGTCTACTGAAATACCTAGCTTCTTTGCAACTAAATTTATACCCTTTAATAAACCCACCATTTCATCTGGGGAGGCTTTTTGACTAAAATCATCAAGGTCAATATATTTTCCCTTAGGTATCACCAGCGCATGAATTTTTTTTTGTGGGTTAATATCATGAAATGATAAAACGTAATCATCCTCGTAAATCTTTTTACACGGAATTTCTCCCCTTAAGATTTTAGCAAAAATATTATTACTATCGTAACTCATTTTTTTCTTTTATTTAGTTCTTCCATTACATCCTCAATTTTCACATCATTTGCCTCTAGATACATTATTAAATGATAGAAAACATCAGCTGCTTCATGAATTTTATTCGAATTTTTTTCTACTGCCTCAATAAGTTCATTAATTTCTTCTAGGATCTTTTCTTTGCTCAAAGATTTATCACTAAGTAATTTATTAGTGTAAGAACCATCTACTGGAGTTTTTTTCCGTTCTCTTGCAAGATTAAATAAGCTTTCTAAAGTATTAAGCATGTTAAATTCTAACAGGTATTCCTTTTGAGTCCAAATAATCCTTAGCTTCTTTTACCGAGTGTTTTCCATAATGAAATATAGAAGCTGCCAAAACTGCATTGACTTTTCCTAATTTAATTCCATCAACTAGGTGATCTAAATTACCCACCCCACCAGATGCAATAACTGGAATATTTACTTTTGATGAAATTTTTGACATTAGATCAATATCATAACCTACTTGTGTTCCATCTCTATCCATAGAAGTTACTAATAGCTCCCCTGCACCGTTTTTTTCCATTTGTTCAGCATACTCTAAAGCGTTAATACCACTATTATTTCTTCCTCCGTGGGTAAACACTTCCCACTTATCTCCATTTTTTTTAGCATCGATTGCAACTACAATACACTGGGACCCAAATTTTTTGGAACTATCGATAACAACTTTTGAATTTTCAACTGCTGCAGTGTTTATGGAAACTTTATCAGCGCCGCAATTAAGTAATTTGTTAATATCCTCAACACTTCTGACACCACCTCCTACAGTTAATGGAACAAAACACTTTTTTGAAGTTTTCTCCACAACATCATAAATAATATCTCTATTTTCATTAGACGCAGTAATATCTAAAAAACAAATTTCATCTGCTCCACCATCGCTATAAATTTTTGCTTGTTCCACAGGGTCTCCTGCATCTTTTAGATCAACAAAATTTATTCCTTTAACAACGCGACCGTTTTTTACGTCTAAACAAGGTATTATTCTATTTTTAAGCATCTTCTTTTGCTAATTCCTCTAATTTTATATCTCCATCATAAATAGCTTTACCAACTATTATACCCTCAATATTTTTTAAATTCTTAGCTTTTTTAATATCTCCTATTGATGAAACACCACCTGATATAATTACAGGGCACTTTGACATCTCAGCAACTTTCATTGTTTCATTAAAATTTGGACTTTGTTTCATACCATCTCTATTAATATCTGTATAAATTAATCTACTAACACCATAGTCTTTAATTTCTTTTAAATAATCTAAAGTTAATTTATTAGAACTTTCTTTCCATCCAGATACTGACAAATACCCGTCTTTAGCATCTAAACCTAGAGCAATATGATTTTGAAAGTTTTTACATGATTCTTTTAAGAAATTTTTGTCTTTAATAGCTGCACTTCCCAGAATTACTTTCTCAACACCAACATCAATATATTTTTTAATACTATCAGAATTTCTAATACCACCACCTACTTCAACTTTTAAATTTAATTTACCAACTATATCCTGAATAATATCTAAATTTACTGTTTCACCTGTTAAAGCACCATCTAAATCAACTATGTGTAAATTTTTAAATCCGTGATCTTTAAATTTTCCTGCTTGCTCAATCGGAGACAATTCATACTCAGTCTTTTTATCAAAATCTCCTTTAACTAATCTTACGCACTTTTTATCTTTAATATCTATTGCAGGAAATATTTTCATTTTACAAATTTATGAAATTATCAATTATTTTAAGCCCAATCCTATCACTCTTCTCTGGATGAAATTGGGTTCCAAAAATATTTTCTTTTTCAACAGAGCAAACAATATTTGATGAATAATCTGTTGTTGCTGAAATCACTTTTTTATCATTTGGAATGAATTCATAACTATGAACAAAATACATATGAGAATTATTTTCTATATCTTTAAAAATTTTACTATTTTTGACAATATTGATTTGATTCCAGCCAATATGAGGGAGTTTATACTTACCGTTCTTATTATCTATTTTTGAAACTTTTCCTGAAATCCACCCTAAGCCTTTAGTTTCAGTTTCTTCATAACCAACATCTGCAAACATCTGCAAACCAACACAAATTCCGAGTAAAGGTTTTTTATTAGTTATTGCAAATTCATTTAAGGTGTCTGTAAGACCTTTAATTTTATTCAAGGCATCCACACAACTTTTAAATGAGCCCTGCCCTGGCAAAACTACTTTGTCACTTGATTTTATTTTATTTAAATCTGAGGTAACCTCGATAGTTACTTTATCTTTTGCAACTTCTTTAAAAGAGTTTATTACCGAGCTTATATTGCCCGATTTATAATCAACAATTGTAACATTCATTAAACTTATAAAGAACCTTTTGTGGAAGGAATAGTTTTTTTATTCCTCGGATCTATTTCTAATGCAGTTCTTAGAGACCTTGCTAATCCTTTATAGCAAGACTCAATAATGTGGTGACTATTATCACCATAAATATTTTCAACGTGTAGAGTAATTCCAGCAGCTTGAGAAAATGCTTGAAACCATTCTTTAAAAAGTTCTGTATCCATCTCGCCAAGTTTTTCGACCTTTAAATTTACTTTCCAAATTAAATAGGGTCTATTTGAAATATCAATTGCAACACGTGATAAAGTTTCGTCCATTGGGATCATCGCATGAGCATATCTTTTAATTCCAACAGATTTTTTTAAAGCTTTTTTTAAAGCTTCACCAATAGCAATTCCTGTATCT
Source organism: uncultured Pelagibacteraceae bacterium (assembly GCA_902612225.1). Classification (GTDB taxonomy): domain Bacteria; phylum Pseudomonadota; class Alphaproteobacteria; order Pelagibacterales; family Pelagibacteraceae; genus Pelagibacter. Next base: position 26,936 of record CACMCS010000011.1, read on the forward strand.
TCAGTTGTGTGATGCAGATCAATATGAGTATCTCCTTTAGCTTTTATATTCATGTCTATTGACGAATGCTTAGATAGTTGCTCAAGCATGTGGTTTAAAAAACCTATTCCTGTGTCAATTTTGTATTTACCTTTTCCATCAATATTTAAATCAACACTAATGCTTGTTTCTTTTGTTTTTCTGCTTATTTTGCCTTTACGCTTCATAATTAAAAACAGGTATACATATATTATTCAATTATGGCAATAATACTAAACCTGGGCTTGAAGTATCAAATTTAGTATCCATTTATAAGCTATGACAACGATTGTGCTAGTTAGAAAAAACAACGAAGTGGTAGTAGCTGGTGATGGCCAAGTAAGTATGGGCAATACTGTCGTAAAAAGTACTGCCTCAAAAGTCAGAAAAATTGAAAAGAGAGATGTCGTAGCTGGTTTTGCTGGATCAACAGCTGATGCATTAACTTTATTTGAAAGATTAGAGGGAAAATTAGAAAAACATGCTGGTAACTTATCTAGAGCTGCTGTTGAGTTAGCTAAAGACTGGAGAACAGATAAATATCTAAGAAGATTAGAAGCGCTAATGGCTGTTGGTGACAAGAATAATAGTTATATCATTTCTGGGACCGGTGATGTTCTAGAGCCTGAGGGAGATGTTATTGGTATTGGTTCTGGTGGCAATTACGCTTTAGCTGCAGGAAAAGTCTTAATGGAAAGCAATATATCAGCAGAAGAGGTTGCAAAAAAAGCTATAAAAGTTGCTGCTGATATCTGCGTATTTACAAATGAAAATGTCAAAGTTGAAAAAATATAATGGATAAATCAAACGTAACTCAATTGCATCCTAAAGGAGATCAACAAAAAGAAGGAGCTTCATTAGTAAGCTCTTTATCACCAAGAGAAATTGTATCTGAATTAGACAGATTTGTTGTTGGTCAAAATAAAGCTAAACGGGCAGTTGCTGTTGCTTTAAGAAATAGATGGAGAAGACAAGCTTTAAAAGGTGAAATGAGAAATGAAGTTTTACCTAAAAATATTTTAATGATTGGACCAACAGGTGTTGGAAAAACTGAAATTTCAAGAAGACTTTCTAAATTGGCAGAAGCTCCTTTTGTAAAAGTTGAAGCAACTAGATTTACTGAGGTAGGTTATGTTGGAAGAGATGTAGAACAAATTGTCAGAGATTTGATTGAAATAGCAATCGCAATGGAAAAAGTAAAAAAAAGAAAAGAAGTCTATGCAAAGGCTCAGAAATTAGCTGAAGAAAAAGTATTAGATGCTTTAGTTGGAAAAAAAGCAAGTACGGCTACAAGAGAAAGCTTTAGAAAAAGACTTAGAGACGGAGATTTAGATAATAACGAGATAGAAATAGCTGTCAGCGAAAGTGGTGGTAATAGCACATCTTTTGAAATTCCTGGTATGCCTGGTGCTAATGTAGGAATGATTAATATTGGAGAGATGCTTGGAAAATCTATGGGCAGGCAGGAAAAAAAGAAAAAAATGACAGTAAAAGAGTCTCACGAAATTTTGATAAATGATGAGTCTGATAAGTTAATAGAACAGGATAAAATAATTAAAGCTGCAAAAATCTCTACAGAAAATAATGGGATAGTTTTCTTAGATGAAATTGACAAAATTTCTGGAAGAACAGACAGGGTTGGTGGAGATGTATCTAGAGAAGGTGTGCAGAGAGATTTATTACCTTTAATTGAAGGAACGACAGTTAATACAAAATACGGACCTATAAAAACTGATCATATATTATTTATCGCATCTGGTGCTTTCCAATTAGCCAAACCTTCTGATTTACTCCCTGAGTTACAAGGGAGACTACCAATAAGAGTTGAGCTAGAGGCTTTATCAAGTGAGGATTTTAAAAGAATTCTTAAAGAACCTGATTTTAGTTTAATCAAACAGTATGTGGCTTTGTTAAAGACTGAGAATGTTGAGCTTGAGTTTACTGAAGATGGAATTGATGCAATTGCTAATATTGCTTCTGAGGTAAATGCAACTGTTGAGAATATAGGTGCTAGAAGATTACACACAATAATTGAGAAAATCCTTGATGAAATTAGTTTCACTGCAACTGACAGATCTGGTGAAAAAATCTCAATAAATAAAGAATATATAAACAAAAATCTTGATAATCTTGTCAAAGATACAGATCTATCAAAATTTATTTTATAATTTATTTTTTAAAAAAATATAAAAAGCCCCACTGCCACCATCTTCAATTTCGGCATCAGTTATAGTTTTTATTTTTTTCATTAAGCTAGAATTATTTTTAATAAAATCAGGAACAGAATTTTTTAAAATACCAAATTTCTTTGAGATATATGGGTCTTTATCGTTTTGAGAATGCAGTCCTTTACCGGTAACTATGATAACTTTAGAGACTTTTTGATCAAAACAATCAGTTATAAAACTTTCGACTTTTTTGTTTGCTTCATCAAGTGTGTAACCATGAAGATCTAATGATTTAGTAATATGAAATTTATTCTCTTTTTTTTCTAAATCTTTATTTGGTAATGTTTCTTTCTTTTCTAGAAAGTCCTTCCAATCTTTTTTGTCTTTATCTGAAATATTTTTGTTCAATTAGGAAAGTGTGTCTACTAACTGCCAATTTGGATTATTAGTGCTTGTATCTCTTGAAAATACCCAGGTATCATAAATCTTCTTAATCTTTTCGGGGTCTCCAGAAACTATCTTTTTATCTTTATCCCTAATACAAGTTATTACTTCAGCTACAAATTCTACAGTTACCTGTAAAATTTTTCCTAAATACTTGTGCTCTTTTATATTAGCTGAATTTACTCCAATAAAAGTAATTTCAGCAAGATGACCTCTTTTACCTCTTTCTTTTAGTGCAGTGTTAAACTGATCATAAATTTTATTGCTTAATAAAGACTTGCTTGTGGTCAATTTATTGTCACTATCACCGAAGTCTGTAATAATAGTTTCGTATGCTATTTTAGCACCTTTTAAAAAGTCTTTTTTTGCATTTTCGTCAAAATTAGTTTTTTTTTTTATTTTTGTTTCAGGATTTATATTTTTCAACATTTCCTCAAACTGGGGTGAGGCTTTTCCCTCAAAACCTGTTCTTTTTCCTAAAATTCCTCTAAGTCTTAAAAAAATGAAGCCAGCAATCATTGCTAACAAAATAATATCGATGTACTCAAAACTATAATTCATATATTGAACTTAATTACTATGTTGATTAATTTCAACTAACAATTACATTAAAGACAAATGAACACAGTACTTTTAGCTGTTATTTTAATCCCAATCGTAGAGATTTACCTTTTTATAAAAATCGGGTCTCAAATAGGGGCTTTCAGCACCATATTCTTGGTATTTTTTACTGCGGTTGTAGGAGTGTACTATGCCAGATACGAAGGGATTAACACTTTGAGATCTGGAATGATGCAAATAATTAAAAATCAAGTTCCAGCCCACGAATTAATTTCTGGTGCTGCAATAGCATTTGCAGCTGTTTTGTTAATCATACCAGGATTTGCAACCGACCTCTTTGGTTTCCTATTAATCATCCCAATAACACGAAAGTTAATATTAGGAAAATTTAATAAAAAATTTGAAAATAAAGAGACAAAAAAGAGTGATTTTATTGAGGGGGAATTTGAAGATATAGAGGATGACAATGACAGAAAAATTTAAAATTTTAGCAAAATATATAAAAGATATGTCTAGCGAAACACCAGATGTTGAAACTTACATATCTGCGGGAAATAACATGGGTAAATATCAATTAGATATTGATATCAAATCAATTGCCCTTAAAAATAAGATGATCGAGGTAAATATAACATTAAAATTTCAACACAAAGATGCACAAGTCAAAAAATCTCATTTTGAAATTATTTACGCAATAGCAGTAAAAATCGATGAGTCTATCAAAGAAAAAAAAGATCTAGAAAAAATTGTTCTATGTGATGTACCTAATTCAGTTTATCCAGATTTAGAAAAATCATTTTTAGATATGATGCATAATTCTGGATACCCTAATCTCAAATTAGAAAAAAAAATTGATTTTACAAAACTTTATTTAGAAAGATTTAATTAATAAAAGTTTTTTTTAAGAGACGTTTTTAAATAAATTTGATGATTTTTTAGCTCCTCCGGAGACGGTTTGATAACCTTAGTAGAATAGATAAATTTTCCAGTATTTAATTTTGAAACTTCTTCCTCTTTATTTTTTAAATCTAAAGTTGGTTCTTTTTGATCTATTAAATTTATATAGACCTTAGATAGCAAATCACAGTCAATAAGCGCAGTATGTTGGACCCTTTTGGAGTTGTCTATTCTATATCTCTTACATAAAGCATCGAGACTTATTTGGGATCCAGGAAATTTATTTCTAGCTAATGAAACTGTGTCTATTACTTCATTATCAATTTTGTTTTTTCCGATGATCTGTAGTTCATTATTTAAATGAGATAAATCAAATTCTGCATTATGAATTATTAATCTTTTATCTTTAATAAATCTTAGAAAATCATCAGCTATTTCTCTGAATTTCATTTTGTCTGATAAAAAACTGTCTGAATATCCATGCACTTCGAAAGCTTTCTCAGATACTTTTCTTTCAGGATTTAAATAACAATGAAATTTTTTTTTTGTCGGTATTAAATTATCTAACTCAACACACCCAATTTCTACAATTCTATGCCCCTCTTTAACTGAAAGACCAGTTGTTTCTGTGTCTAAGACAATTTCTTTCATACTAAATTTTTTATAATTTCCTTTACTCTAACTTTAACAGAATTTTTTTTAAAATTGTTCTTAATTATAAATTGAGCCTTTTTCTTTTTTAAGACAAGCGATAGTTGCATATTTTTAAAATTATTTAGTATTTCCATATTAAAATTTTTTCGTTTTTTTAATCTTTTTAAAATTTCTGATTTCTTAGACTCAACAAAAATTAATATGTCTCTTTTTTTATTAATCTTATTCTCCAATAGAAGAGGAATATCTAATACAACAAGTTTTTTATGTTTGTTCTTTCTTAAAAAATCATTCATTTTTTTTCTAACTTCAAGATGAACAATCCTAATGATTTTTTTTAAATTTTTCCTATTAGATAAAATTGCATCAATAATTTCTTTTTTTTTTACAGGAAAAGAATCAAAATAATTTGGAAGTTCTTTTTTTAATTTTTGAAAAACTTTTCTGTTATGTTTATAAATTTTAGCAACTTCTAAATCAGCGTTAAATACAGGAAAACCAAAACATTTAGCTATGTAAGTTTTGCCTGAACCAATATCTCCTAAAATACCTATTCTTTTCATAAATCTAAAAATTTTTTTAATTCCTCATCAATTTCTGGTTTAACCTTGTGCCATAATTTAAACGCCTCTAAAGCCTGATAAATAAACATCATTTTACCATTAGAAACCTGACAGCCCAAGTTTTTCCCAGTTCTTAAAAAATTAGTTTCTTTTGGATTGTAGATAACATCGTAAAATAACTTTTCTTTATTTATATTTTTAAAGTTTAAATTAATATTATCTTCTTTATTTAAGCCCAAACTAGTGGCGTTAATAATCATATCAAATTCAGGTTGATCTCCCCAGTCAACTATACTGATATTTGAAAAATATTTTTTTAATTTTTCAGTTTTTTGTTTAGTTCTATTACTTACTATAATTTTAGAGACACATAATTTTTCTAAAGCATAAATTATAGAGGGTACTACACCGCCAGCTCCTAATAAAAATATTGTTTTGTTTTCTAAATTAAATTGAGTTTCCTTTAAACTTAATTCAAAACCCTTTATATCAGTGTTGTGACCAATAAGTTTTTTATCTTGTTTGTATATAGTATTAACAGATTGTGTAATCTGGGACTCTTCACTTAGTGCATCCAAAAAAGGAATAACATCACTTTTAAAAGGAACAGTAACATTTATCCCATCTAATTTATCATCCTTAATTTCAGAAAGAGTCTCTTGAATTTCGCTTTTATCTATTTTTCTTCTATCGTAATTTGCATCAATATTATTTTTTTTAAACCAATAATTATGTAATTTGGGTGAAAGTGAATGTTCGATAGGGTTTCCAATTACAAGATATTTTTTCATTTATAATTATCTAAATATTTTTTAATTTTTTCAATAGGAAGTC
>CACMCS010000012.1:0-29873 GCA_902612225.1 uncultured Pelagibacteraceae bacterium
TTATCATGCGTTTTAAAGTTGGAGAAAACGTTGGTGAAGGTAGTACATCAGTTGCTGAAGATGTGTCTGTTTATGATGAGAGAAAAAAAATTGTTGATAGTTATCTAAATGAAATGGGTGCAAAAATTATCAAAGAAGAAAGAATACTCCCCTACTCATTAAGATATGAAATAGAATATAATAAAAAAGATTTATTAGAATTTTCACAAAAGATTGAGAGTATTCCTGGAGTAGAAATACTTTCGATGGGTAAATCGTTAGAAGTAATTAAAGATCTTGGAAATGCTAAGATGGTTTGTGATAGATATAATTTAGATAAACTTGTTGGCACTCACGCAATTGGACATGCGAGAATGGCAACTGAGTCTGGTGTAGATATCAAATCTGCTCACCCGTTTTGGGGTTATCCGTTTAGCGATGTATCAGTTGTTCATAATGGTCAGCTTACAAATTATTGGAATAATAGAAGAGCTCTAGAAAATAAAGGAATGAGATTTATGTCTGAGTGTGACTCAGAACTTATTGCTGTTTATTTAGCGGAAAAAATGAGAGATGGAGCATCTTTAGAAGAAGGTATGAAAGAGTCTCTAACTGGATTAGATGGTGTCTTTACATATTTTGTAGCTACAAAAGATTCTTTAGGTATGGCGAAAGACACTATGGCTGCTAAACCTTTAGTTTTATATGAGTCTGATGATTTAGTAGCAATGGGTTCAGAGGAAATAGCAATTCGATCAATTTTACCACAAGAAATTGATACTTATGACCCATTCGATGGGGAGGTTAAAGTATGGCAAATATAAAAAGTGTTTCCAAAAAAACTAAAGCTCAAGCTATGGGTATGCACACTGAAGTTTTAACAGGACGAACACAACAAAAATTTTTCAACCCTGATGAAGCAGAAAATTTCTATTATTTTGGAACCCATGATGTTGATTTTAATAAAAGAACTGACCTTGATGTTAAAGATATGACCGCTGCAGAAGCAAATAAAGAAATAGATAATTTAATGGGACAAGGTTATGGAACAATTGTAATTAAAAACCCTCAAGGAAAACATAGTTTAGGTGTTGGTATTTTAAATAAATTAAATTTAATTTTTGAGGGAAGTTTAGGATATTTTGGAATGGGTTCATGTGATGGTCCAATAGTTCGAATCAATGGGAGAGTTGGATGGTCTTGTGCAGAAAATTTGATGGCAGGTAAAGTTGTAATTGAGAAAAATGCTGGATCTTGTTTTGGAGCTGCTATCAGAGGTGGCGATTTAATCTGTAAAGGTAGTGTTGGTGCAAGAACAGGTATTGATATGAAAGGTGGCACAATAATTATTGGTGGTGATGCGGGTGCATTTACTGGATTTATGATGCAAAGAGGGAGAATCATCATTCTAGGTGATGTCGGTATAAATTTGGGCGACTCGATGTATGATGGGACAATTTTCGTAGGTGGAGAAATTGGCTCTTATGGTAGTGATGCTGTAGATGCCGAGTTGACTAAAAGTGATCAAGATTGGTTAAAAAGAAAATTAAAGGTTGCTGAGATCGGTGAAAATTTTGATGTAAGTAAAATGAAAAAAATTGTAGCGGGTAAAAAACTTTGGAATTACGATAACTTAGAACCTACTGAGAAAAAAGGAGCGATTTAATGGCTAAGAAAAAAAAGAAAAAAAATGGTAAATTAAAAACTAATGGTAACGTAGGTGGAAAAGCTGACGTCCATTTAAGTTCTAACGGTGGCAGAAATAAAAGTTTATTAGGTCATAATGCTATTTTCACACCAGAAGTAATTGATGATATTCATATTAAATCTCAGTTAGGAAGATACAGAATGCGTGGAATGGCATTGATGAAAAAAATTCCAACATTTGATGATTTAGTTTTCTTACCAGGAACTCTTACTAGGTTCGTAATTGAAGGTTACAGAGAAAAATGTGAAACTAAAACTGTTATTGGACCAAGATGTGAAAATCCAATTGAATTAGATATTCCAGTTTATATTACTGGTATGAGTTTTGGTGCTTTATCTTATGAAGCAAAAACTGCATTAGCAAGAGGAGCTACAATGGCAGGTAGCGCAACATGTTCAGGTGAAGGTGGAATGATACCTGATGAGAGAAGATATTCTGAAAAATGGTTTTATCAATGTATTCAATCAAGATATGGGTTTAACCCACATCACGCACAATTGGCTGATGGAATAGAAGTTTTTATCGGACAAGGACAAAAAGTTGGTATGGGTGGTCACTTAATGGGTCAAAAAGTAACTGACCAAGTTGCTGAAATGAGATCATTGCCTTCAGGTATTGATCAAAGATCTCCTGCAAGACATCCTGACTGGTTAGGTCCAGATGATTTAGCATTAAAAGTAGAGGAACTTAGACAACTAACAAAAAATAAAGTTCCAATTCAATTAAAGTTAGGTGCATCAAAAGTTTATGACGATGTTCGTATGGCTGCAAAATGTGATCCTGACTCTATTTATTTAGATGGAATGGAAGGATCTACAGGAGCAGGTCCACACATTGCTGCTGCAAACACTGGTATCCCTGGTATTGCGGCTATTAGAGAAGCAAGAAGAGCTTTGGACGATGTTGGAAAAACTGGAAAAGTTACTTTAATTTATGCTGGTGGCGTTAGAGATGGTGCTGACATGGCAAAAGCATTAGCTTTAGGTGCAGATGCAATAGCTATTGGTACAGGTTCGATGATTGCGCTAAACTGTAATAAAGATATTCCAGAGGCAAATTTTGAAAAAGAAATGGGTGTGAAAGCTGGTGAGTGTTATCACTGTCATACTGGAAGATGCCCTGTGGGAGTTGCTACACAGGATCCAAAATTAAGAGCAAGATTAAATCCTGATGATGCGGCATTGAGAGTTTATAATTATCTGCATTCAATGACCCTTGAAGCGCAGTTATTGGCTAGAGCGTGTGGAAAAACAAATATACACTCTTTAGAACCTGAGGACTTAGCAGCGCTTACCTCAGAAGCTTCAGCCTTAGCGAAAGTTCCTTTAGCGGGTACTAACTATACTGTTGGGGTTGATAACTTTCATAAAATTTAAAGGTATTAATGGCTAAAAAGAAAAAAACAAAATCAAAAGCAGTTTCTCTTCAACTGGGTAAAAAGAAAGAGACTGCTAGAGAAAAAATGATTGGTCAGTCAATCGGTTATCGATATGACGTAAATCTACTTCCAGATTACAAAAAAATGACACCATTTTTAAAAAAATATGTTGAGGCAATGGGTTGGGATGATCTTAATTGGTTGGAGGATGTTCACATGGGTTACGAGGAAGGAAGACCAGCTGTATTTTGTAGAAATGCAAATGGTTGGGTTACAATTCCATCATCAATTAAATTACCTGATAACCAACAAGACAGGGATATGATAGCAAGAGAACTTTTAGTAAAATTTCAAATGTCACCAAAACACCCTCTTGTTGATTTGAAAAAAGCTTACCTTAAATTTTAATTACACAATCTAAAGTTGATTATTTTTTAAATCCTATTGTCAATATTAGGTTTTATTAGATTGTTTCGTTTGTAACAACTTTCGAAATTTTATAGGGTTTAAAAAACTAATATGGAGAGAGAATATGACTGATCAGTTAGGTGCTCTTACTACTATATTTACAGAATTTTACTACTGGATAACAGTGGTGCTGATGTTTTTAATTCACGTCGGTTTCTGTATGTATGAAGTTGGAGCTTCTCGATACAAACACCATCAACATACTCTTATGAAAAACACAATGCTGATACCTCTCGTAACAGTAACTTGGTTTTTATTTGGTTGGTGGATTTACTGGGCTTTCCCAACAGGACCTGGGATAGCACCTTCAATAATGAACGAAAGTACAGCTTTAATCACCGACGATAGTTTGTTTAGTGCAAAATTTCAGGTGGCAACAAGTAGTATAATGGCAGTTAACCTTGGAGATCACATTAATGGTGTTTTCTGGGCTGCTTTTTTATTATTTTCTTGGACTGCTGCATCTATCGTTTCTGGAGCAATAATTGAAAGAATAACTACTTTTGCTTTTGGAATTTTAGCAATAGCAATCGGCTCGGTTTTCTGGACAATTGATGCTGCTTGGGGATGGCATTTTGATGGTTGGATGCTTAAAATTTTAGGATACCATGATGCTTATGCATCAGGAGTAATTCACGCGATTGCGGGTGGATTTGCTTTAGGTGTACTAATGGTTTTAGGTCCAAGAATTGGAAAATTCTCATCAAGTGGTGAACCAAGAAATATTGGACCAAGAAATCCTTGGCTAGTAACAATTGGATTATTTCTAATTTATACTGGTTTCTGGGGATTCTATGCGGCATGCAACATTCCAATATTTGATCTTGGCCCGGAGTACGGCATGGAAGGTATATCTTATTGGACGGCTACAAACATTTATGTAACGCCTACTACACTTAGCGGTATTACTTTTAACTTCTTGATGTCACTATCAGGAGGATTATTAGCTGGATACTGGATTGCAAAAGGTGATCCATTCTGGACTTACTCAAGTGGACTAGCGGGTATTATATGTGCTTCAGCCGGAAATGATTTATATCATCCGATTCAATCAATGATCATAGGTATGATCGGAGTTGTGCTATCGTACAAATTACATTATTGGGTTGAACGTAAGTTCAAGATTGATGATGCAGTTGGTGCTGTAGCAGTACACGGTTATGCAGGATTTATAGGTCTTGTAATTTGTGGTTTTGTTTTAAATGGTTATCCATCATCTGGTTACAGTGTTGGAGCTATGTGGGATGGAACTACTTATGCATCAATAAATCCATTGGGTATGTTCTTAGGAGCAATAATTATGTTCTTTGTTCTAGGATTAATACCAGGCTATATCATTGCAAAAGTATTACACGGAATGGGTAAATTAAGAATTCCGCGTGAAGCTGAAATAGCTGGACTAGACTATGAAATGATGGAAACTGCTAAATCAGATGAGAAAGCAGTTGCATCAGCAACCAGGTAAAGGAGGAAAATATGGCGACAGTTACAAATTGGATTGATCACCTAAATAAACCAGCAGAAGAAGTTGCTGGTGCTATTTATCCTGGTGCTGGATCTAGTGAAGGCTTGTTGGTAATACTTGCAATTATCATATGGGTTGGCTGGCATGTTTTAACTGCTAAATCTGAGAGTGATGAGCTCGAAAGATTAGCAAGGAAAAGACATGGTCCAAATGACCATAAAAGTAATATTACTGATTGGTAATTAAATTAAAAAATTTGGGCGCTACAACTTTTGTGGCGCCCTTTTTTTTGTCATATGTCAGAAGAGAACAAAGATAACGAGGAACTTAGACCAAGTAAGATGAGAGGCGTTGCTTTTCCAAAAGCAAAGTATGGAGCAATATTAGCCGTAATTATAATTATTGTTGTAAATTTAATTTTTTATAAAGAAACAATTTTATCTTTTTTGAAATAATTGTGTTAACTTAAGTTATGCCAAAAAATTTATCCAAAATTGCTAAAGAAAAAAAAATTAAATATTTTTTGATAAGTTTTGTTGATTTATTTGGAGTGCTTAGATCAAAACTAGTACCAGCACATGCAATAAAAGATATGCAAGAAACCGGTGCAGGATTTGCAGGGTTTGCTGCTTGGTTAGATATGACACCTGCAGACTCAGACATGTTTGGAATTCCAGACCCAGATAGTTTAATCCAATTACCTTGGAACAAAGAAGTTGGTTGGCTTGCATCAGATCTTTGGATGAATGGAAAACCTGTAGATGCCTCTCCAAGAATAATGTTGAAGAAACAAATTAAAAAACTCTCAAAACAAGGATTGACTATGAAATCTGGTGTAGAGTGTGAGTATTTTTTAATATCTCCTGATGGAGATTCCATCGCTGACCCAAGGGATACTCAATCAAAACCTTGCTATGATCAATCTGCTCTAATGAGAAGGTACGATTTAATTAAAGAAATTTGTGACTGTATGATTGAAATGGGATGGGGTCCTTATCAAAATGATCACGAGGACGCTAATGGTCAATTTGAAATGAATTGGGATTACTCTGATTGTTTAAAGACAGCAGACAGACATACTTTTTTTAAGTACATGGTAAAAACTATTGCTGAAAAACATGGTTTAAGAGCTACGTTTATGCCCAAACCATTTGAGAATTTAACTGGAAATGGTTGTCATGCCCATATTTCAGTGTGGGATGGAAAGAAAAATAAATTTTTGGACAAGTCTAATAACTTAGGTCTTAGTAAAATGGCATATAATTTTTTAGGCGGAGTAATAAAACACGCTTCATCTTTATCTGCTTTTTTTAATCCTACAATAAATAGTTACAGACGAATTAATGCACCTCCAACAAAGTCAGGTGCATCATGGTCACCGAGTAGTATTTCTTACACTGGTAATAACAGAACTCATATGATTAGAATTCCCGATCCAGGAAGATTTGAATTGAGATTAATGGATGGATCGGCCAACCCTTATTTACTTCAAGCAAGTGTTCTCGCAGCTGGAATAAATGGTATTAAAAACAAAATAGATCCTGGAAAGCCTCTTAATTGTAATATGTATGAAGATTTTGAAAAATATCCAAATCTTCCAAAACTTCCTGATGAGTTAGATCAATCATTGAAACAATTAAAACAAAATAAAGAGATGAATGACGCTTTTGGTGCTGATGTGATCAATAGCTATATAAAACTTAGAAGCACAGAAATAAAAGAATTTAACAATATAGAAAGATTTGATAAATCAAAACCTATAACCAAATGGGAAAGACAAAATACTCTAGATTGTTAAAGTGAAGAGTTTAAAAAATCTTAAAAGCTGGAAATATAAAAAATTATTAAAAAATAATCGTTATAATTTTAAAAGAAGTTATGTTTTAAAACATCTTCCCTCTGCATTAATCACTAATGCTTATAAATCAATTTCTGGTTGGAAAAATTATAAAGCAACTCCTCTTTTATCACTTGATAAATTAAAGAAAAATTTGAAACTGAATAATATATTTTATAAGGATGAGTCTAAAAGATTTCATTTAAAGTCGTTTAAAGCATTGGGGGGAGCATACGCAGTAGAGAGAATATCTAAAGGAAAAAAAAATATTGTTATTTCATCAGCAACAGCTGGCAATCATGGTAGATCAGTTGCTTGGGGAGCAAAAAGATTAAATTTAAAGTGTAAAATTTTTGTAAGTCAATACGTAAGCCAAACAAGAGTTCGTGAAATTGAGAAATTTGGCGCTGAGGTAATACGGGTTAAAGGAAATTATGAAAATTCTTTGGAGGAATGTAAAAGACTTTCAAAAAAGAATAATTGGCAGATTGTTCAGGATGTCTCTACCAAAAACTATAAATATGTCCCTCAACTTACAATGGCTGGATATTCTATTATGATAAAAGAAATATCTAAACAAACAAACCATTATATAACTCACATATTTGTTCAAGCAGGTGTTGGAGGATTAGCAGCAGGTGTAGTTGCTGGGGTCGCAAAATATTTTAAAAGAATTCCAAGAATAATTGTTGTTGAACCTGATAGAGCTGATTGTGTTCTTCAGAGTGTTAAAGCAAATAAAATGAAAAAAATAAGAATAAAAAAAGAAAGTATTATGGGTGGGATGTCATGTAATGAAATGTCACTTGTCCCATGGCAAATATTAAAAAAAACTTCTAATTATTGTGTATCTGTTACTGATAATAATGTTGCTAAAACGACAGCGATGTTAAAAGATAGAAAACTGAGTAGAGTTTCAATCATAGGCGGTGAATGTGCAACCCCTGGGATTATTGCTCTTATTGGTTTAGCTAACAATCTTAAAGCACGAAAATCACTAAATTTGAACGAAGACTCAAACATTCTTGTCATCGGATGCGAAGGAAATGCAGATGTTAAACTTTACAAACAGCTGCTATCTAAAGGTAGAAAATAATATTTATATGACAAAAAACGCAATAGCTTGGATAAGAGAAGACTTTAGAATCGAACATAATCCTGCTCTCTCATATGCCACACAAAATCATGAAAATGTTATTGCTTTATTTATTTATAACAAAGCCGATTTTGATCACAAAAGAGAGGCACAAAAGTGGTGGTTGTTTAAATCTTTAGAAATATTTAAATCTGAATTATCTAAATACAAAATAAATCTCCAAGTATTAGCAGGTGATGAACTAGATATATTTTCTAAAATTAAAAAAAAAGATGACGTTTCAATATATTGGAATAAAATTTACGAACCTGATGTAATTGCAAAAGGAAAAAGAATTAGAGATATTTTCTTAAAAAATGAAGTTGAATTTAAGTATTTTAAAGGAAATATTTTAAATGAGTTTCAAGAAGTTACTAAAAATGATGGAACACCCTTTAAAGTATTCACCCCTTTCTGGAGAAATGCTGAACAAAAATATTTAGGTTTACCACCAAGTAAAAATTATATTGTAAAGAAAAAAACAAAAGTAATATCTTTCTTCAAAAATTGCATTGAACCAAAAAGTATTTTACCAAAAAAAAATTGGTATAAGAAATTTGAGAATTATTGGAAAGTATCAGAAAATGACTCAAAAAAAGTTCTGAGCAGTTTGATTAATGATAAGATTAAAGAATACGGTTCGGCTAGAGATTTTCCTTCTATAGAGGGCACATCAAAGTTATCTCCTTATATAAAGCACGGACAAATACATGTAAGTACAATTTGGAAAAAATGTAACGAAATTAAATCTAAAGGGATTGGTTATAGAAAATATATCAACGAACTAGGTTGGCGTGAGTTCTCTCATAGTTTGATTAATTATTTTCCTGAGTTTTTAAAAGGAAATTACAGAAAAGAATTTGATAAATTTCCTTGGGTAAAAAATGAAAAATTTTTAAAAGCATGGAAATCGGGGATGACTGGTTATCCGATTGTTGATGCTGGAATGAGAGAGTTATATGAAACGGGTTGGATGCATAACAGAATAAGAATGGTAGTTGGTTCTTTTCTAGTAAAACATTTAAGAATTAATTGGACTGAAGGTGAAAAACATTTTAGAAATTGTTTACTTGATTTTAATAAAGCCAATAATGTAGCTCAGTGGCAATGGGTTGCAGGTTGTGGAGCAGATGCAGCTCCATACTTCAGGATTTTTAATCCTATTCTACAAGGTGAAAAATTTGATAAAGAGGGAAAATACGTAAAAAAATGGATCCCAGAATTAAACAAGGTTCCTCAAAAATTTATTCACAAACCTTGGGAAATGGAGATGAAATATCAACAAGCAATAAATACTATTATAGGAAAAGATTATCCAAAACCGATAGTGATACATGAAGAAGCAAGAGCTTCTGCACTCAAAGCTTTTCAAAGTTTAAAAAAAAATTAAACTTCTCCTAAAAAATGATGAATGATGGTTCTTGTTTGTGGGTTTAATCTGTGCTCAAATAAATAAATACCCTGCCAAGTTCCAAGTAATAATTCTCCATTTTCAACACTAAGAGAAATTTGATTATTAGTTAAGCTGGATTTTATATGCGCAGGCATATCGTCTTCACCTTCAGTTGTATGAATATATAATTTGTTGTCCATTGGAGCTATTTTATTAAAATAATTAATTAAGTCAGTTTGGACATCAGGGTCTGCATTTTCTTGAATTATTAAAGAGGCACTAGTGTGCTGAATACTTAAATTAAGTATACCATTTTTAAATTTATTTTTTTTGATCCAATTAATTGTTTCATCAGTGAATTCGTATAATTTTTGTCCATTGGTATTCATTTTAAAATTATTGAATTTTTGTATCATAGATTAAAGTTTGAGGATGTTAGTTCATAAAGACGGCTAATTGTACGATTAAATGGTTCTTTCAATGATTTAGATGACGTCATTTCATCCAGATTTTGTTCAGCGGTGACAGCAATTGGTATTTTCTTGTCATAAACTATATCAATTAAGGTTATGAAACGCTGTTGTTGATTAGAGTTTATGTCATCAAACTTTGGTATTTTATCAATAACCATAAATTTAGATACTTTAGCTATTTCAAGGTAATCCTCAGCTCCCAAGTTTTTGTCACATAACTCATCAAATGTTAATCTTACAACTCCTTCATAGAATTCTTTAATTTGAAATTCTCTCCCTTTAATATCAATACTCAGATTAGTTTTTTTTTTATCCTTTGAAATAATTCTAAAGAATTTATTCATTTTAAAATTACTTTCTTGGTTTAGTGGGAAGAAATATCTATCGTTTTGATTTTCTTTTGATTTTCTATAATCATCTTCAATTATAAGCTCATGTTCGATAGTCTTTTTTTTCATGATCTCAATGAAAGGTTTGAACTGATCTCGTTGGAGACCATCCTTATATAAATCAGAAATTTTAATATTGGAGGTAACAATTATTTTTATATTCTCACTAAATATTTTATCAAATAATTTACCTAGTATCATAGCATCTACTATATTAGTAACTTGAAACTCATCAAAATAAATTAACAAAGCTTTTGATTTTAAATCTTTAACAAATAAATTAATGATATTTTCGTCTCCCTTATTCTTATTTTCATGGACAAAATCATGAAAATTTAACATAAACTCATTAAAGTGAAGTCTTAGTTTTTTTTTAGAAATAAGATCATAAAAAAAATCTAATATCATTGTTTTTCCAACACCAACACCCCCATGAAGATAAAAACCTTTTTTATAATTTTCTTTTTTGAAAATATTGAAAATAGAAGAATGAAAATTTTTATTATAAAAATCTTGTAGTAATTTAATTGTCGTAATTTGGTTTTGATTAATTTCTAAATTTTTTGAATTACAAAACGATCTAAATTTTTCCTCTAGATTTTTGGACATCAATTTTTTTTTGATTTAAAATCAATACCATATTCTGATCTTGGACCTTTCCTTAAACCAAATGGACCGGAAATAAAAATTGTCATAGGTTTAGTTCCGGGCTCCAAATCAACTCTGTGATGTGCATTAGCAGATCTAAATCCAATATAGCCAGGTTTTCTCCAAAATTTTCCTTCTTTAGTTGTTTCCCAATAACCACCTCTTATCACAATCGTAATATATGGGAAAAGATGATTATGTACTCCTTCACCGTGATCATCAGCTAACATTTCATGAATAAGTATATTAAACGGAAACCATTTTGGTCTGTGTCTGAAGATTAAATAATATCTATTCATCCAAGGTTTCGCTAAATCAAATCTTGGATGTGAGGGTCCTCTATCTAGAACAACTTTTTTTCTACCTAACTTATCTAATAATTTTAAAAACATTAATTCAGTTTAATTATAGCATTATCTTTTGCTAAATATAGATTTTGGTTAGAAACAAAAGGGCGTGAAATTTTATCCTTATCGATTTTTAATGTTGAAATAGTTTTGCCAGATTTTATATCAATCACTAATAATCTTCCTATATTTGTAGATAAATATATATTTTTAAGACCGACGATAAATCCAGTCGGTAGAATCTCTTTTCTTTTTTTTGGTTTAAAATTATTAAATACATCGGTAACCTTAATAATATTTCCTGTAATTTTATCTATCACAATTAAATAACCCTCAAGAGAAACTGAGATTATAAAATTTTCCACTACAGTAGGTCTTAAATTTGAATTTATACTGTTCTCCCAATTGAAGCTGCCAGATTTGATATCAATGGAAAAAAATTGATTTTTATTGTTTGAGAAAAATAAGTCTTTATTGTCAGTTATTATGTCCGATGTTTCCAATGAAAAAGCAGATTCGTATAATACATCACTTTGAGTAGGAAGTTGCCAAAGTAGTTCGCCATCATTTATTCGCACAGCACTTATATCTCCCAAAGAATTATTGAAATAAATAACATCTTCCACGATCACCATTGATAATCTTTTTTGAGATCTTATTAATGCTGACTCTGTCTGAAAGCTCCAGATTTCTTCTCCGTTTTTCATAGAGTAACATCTAAGTGTATTAGTAAAATCAATCACAAAAAAACGGTCCTTATAAATTTTTATTTGAGAATTAAATGGAGCTGTATTATTTTTAGACCAAACTAGATCTCCACTTTGTAGATTTAGCATAAAATATTTTGATAAATTATCTGCAATTATCAAAAATTTGTCATTATTTGCAAACTGTAAGATCGGATTAGATTTTTTCTCCGATTTTGTATAATAATTTTTTTTCCATATCAATTTTGATCTTTCATCAAATTGTAAAACTGTCCCTTTATCATCAAAAAAAATTATATTACCTTTATTAAATGAAAGTTCTGGTTCAAATTGATAAAAATTCTCGATTTTAGAAAATTTATATTTCAAAGATTTTTTTAAAGACCCATCAAAATTTACTCTCCCATCATTGTTGGTAAATTTTTGTGGTAAATTGTTTTTTGTAAGGCTTTTGCTAAAATTTAAACTTATATTGGTATTTAATTCCTGACTTAAAGCTTTTGAATCATCAAAAATTTTTTCAAATTTTTGTTCCTCTATTTTTTTGATAGTTTCTGAGGTCCAAAACTTTGAGTTTTTGTTTAAAGAGCAACCAGAAAAAAAAATGATTATTAATAATAGTTGAAAAATTTTATTCACTTAAATCTCTATTAAGTCTTTTTCGAGCCTCTAATTGAATTTCTTGATTTGCGTTTTCTAAGTTTACAATTTGATTAAAAAATTCTTTTGATTTTTGCATTTCGTTTTTTGAGTAAAAAAATTCTGCCATTAAATATAATGCGTGAGATTTCCAAACACTTTCTGATTTTATTACTGGATTTAAAATATTCAATAAATCATTCTCATTGCTGTCATCTGCATTATAAAGCGCTTTTTTATAAATATTTAAATTTTTTATCTCTTTATCCAATGAGGTTTCGTCAATAATAACATCAAATAATTCGTTAATTGTGTTTTTTTCGCTAATTAATTCATTATCTATTATAAAATATAAAGATAATGGTGAATAAGTTGAATTTTTTTCATTAACTATTTGTATTAAATCTTTAGCTGTTTTTTCCTTATTACTTTCAGAATAATTTATAGTTATTGTGTTAAAAGAGTCTGAAATCTTAATTTTTTTTCTATCCTGATATTCGCCAAAGGCAAAATAACATATTAAAAGTATAACGATAAAACTTAAGCCTGAAATTATTTTTTTTTTATTGTGGATAAAAAAATTTTTTATTTTTTCATTTCTCGTGTTTGTATTTATTATTGATATATCCTCGTCCATATCTAAATCATATTTCTTAAAACATATTGGAGTATTCCACCATTTTTATAGTATTCCAATTCATTTTTGGTATCAATTCTGCACAGGGTATCAATTATTTTTACATCTCCTGATGCGTACTTAATCTCAACTTTTACCTTATCAGATGGATTAATTCCCTTTTCAATATCTACCACGCTAATTAATTCAGAACCTAATAAATTCAGATTTTTTCTGTTCATGTTTTCTGTAAATTGTAATGGTAATATTCCCATCCCAATTAAATTTGATCTGTGTATTCTTTCAAAACTCTCTGCAATTACTACCTTAACACCTAATAATTTAGTCCCTTTTGCAGCCCAATCACGAGAGGAGCCTGTGCCGTATTCTTTACCACCAATCACAACTAAATCGGTTCCTCTTTTTTTATACTCCACTACTGCATCATAAACTGACATAACTTTTTCCTCAGGATATAATTTTGTAAAACCACCTTCAGTTCCGGGAGCCATTTCATTTTTGATTCTTATGTTCGCAAATGTACCTCTCATCATTACTTCATGATTTCCACGTCTTGAACCGTATGAATTATAATCCTTTGGAAGAATTTGATAATTCATAAAATATTCACCTGTTGGGCTATCTTTTTGAATATTACCAGCAGGAGAAATATGATCTGTAGTAACCATATCTCCTAATATCAATAATGGTCTAGCATTTTTAATCTCTTTAAAACCTTCTGGGTCGTCACTAAGATTTTCAAAAAAAGGAGGTTTTTTTACGTAAGTAGAATTTTCATCCCAATTATAAATACTACTTTTCTCTGTTTTGATTTCTTGCCATTGTTTTGGTCCTTCAGAAACATTTGAATATCTTTTAACAAACATCTCTGCATTAAGTGAAATCTTCAATGTATCCTCTATTTCTTTATTTGAAGGCCAAATATCTTTTAAAAAAACATCTTTACCGTTTTTGTCTTTTCCAAATGAGTCTTTGATTAAATCAAATTCCATATGACCAGCAAGAGCATAAGCTACAACAAGAGGTGGAGAGGCTAGATAATTTGCTTTAATGTGAGGTGAAATTCTACCCTCAAAGTTTCTATTACCTGATAAAACAGAGACCGCATATAAATTTTCTTGTTGAATAGCATCAACTATATTTTCTGCTAAAGGTCCTGAATTCCCGATACAAGTTGTACATCCATAACCAACCAAATTGAATCCTAATTGATCTAAATATGTATTTAGACCTGCCTTTTCTAAATAATCAGTTACAACTTGAGACCCAGGAGCTAAAGATGTTTTAACCCATGGTTTAACATTCAATCCTAATTCAACAGCCTTTTTTGCAAGTAGTCCAGCTCCAATAAGAACGTTTGGATTAGAAGTGTTTGTACATGATGTAATTGCTGCAATTAATATTGAACCATCTTTAATTTCATAATCCGTATCTTTTACCTTAGAAATTTTATAATCATTTTTATCTGTAGCTTCTTTAAAAACTTTTTTAAAGTTGCTTGATGCATCAGTTAAAAGAACTTTATCTTGTGGTCTTTTAGGGCCTGAAATTGTTGGAACTACAGTAGACATATCTAAAGAGATTTTATCAGTGAATTCAATTTCATCACTTGCCCACAATCCTTGTTCCTTCGCATACTTTTCAACAATCGCGACTGTTTCTTTATCTCTTCCAGAAAATTCTAAATATTTTAAAGTTTCTTCATCTATTGGAAAGAATCCGCATGTAGCTCCATACTCAGGTGCCATATTAGCAATTGTTGCTCTATCTGCTAAAGTTAAATTTTTTAATCCCTCACCGTAGAATTCAACAAATTTGCCAACTACTCCTTTATCTCTAAGCATTTTAACAACCGTTAAAACTAAGTCTGTAGCAGTTGTGCCCTCTGGCATTTTTTTTGTTACTTCAAATCCAATGACTTCAGGGATTAACATTGAAATAGGTTGTCCCAACATACCAGCCTCAGCTTCAATTCCACCAACACCCCATCCTAAAACTGATAAACCATTGACCATGGTTGTATGACTGTCTGTTCCAACAAGCGTATCAGGGAATAAATATTTTTCTCCTTTGTATTCTTCTGACCAAACTACTTTTGACAGATACTCTAAATTAACCTGGTGACAGATACCAGTTCCTGGAGGAACAATTCTAAAATTGTTAAAAGCGCTTTGACCCCATTTTAAAAAGGAATATCTTTCGCCATTTCTTTCAAATTCGATATCTACATTCTTTTCAAATGAATCTTTTTTAGCTGATTGATCAACTTGAACAGAGTGATCAATAACTAAATCGACTGCAGATAGTGGATTAATTGTATTTGGATCTTTATTTTTTTCTTTTACAGCTTCTCTCATAGCAGCTAAATCAGCCACTGCTGGTATCCCTGTATAATCTTGGAGTAAAACCCTAGCTGGTCTGTAAGCTATTTCAGTTTTTGATTTTTTTGTATCAAGCCAGTTTTTTACTGCTTCTATTTGTTTTTTATTAACTGATATTTCGTCCTCATACCTAAGTAAATTTTCTAATAAAACTTTTAATGACTTTGGTAATTTTGAAACACCTTCTAAACCGTTTAATTCAGCTTTTTTTAATGAATAATATTTATAATTTTTACCGTTAACCTCTAGGTCAGATAATGATTTGTAAGAATTTTTATTTCCTGGTTTCATATCTTATATATAAAATGTAATTATGCTCAAAAGAAGAAGCACTGACATAACATAATTAAAGTATTTAATAAATTTCTCATTTGTCGCAAATTTTCTAAGATATTTACCAACAAATGTCCAAAAGGTAATGCTTGATAAAGATACTATAAAGGCAAATAAAACAACTTGAGTCGCATAATTAAGATAATTTTCTCCATATTCAACATATGTTGAAACAATAATAATTCCAATCAAAACACCTTTTGGGTTCAAAAATTGAAAAATAAAAGTATCTAAAAAAGAAATTGGATTTTCGTTTTTGCTCTCGTTAGAAGAT
This sequence comes from uncultured Pelagibacteraceae bacterium, assembly GCA_902612225.1. Classification (GTDB taxonomy): domain Bacteria; phylum Pseudomonadota; class Alphaproteobacteria; order Pelagibacterales; family Pelagibacteraceae; genus Pelagibacter. Next base: position 16,192 of record CACMCS010000012.1, read on the forward strand.
TTTGAGAAACTAATTTTATAGGCTAGGTATATTAAAAATAAGCTTCCCATATATTTCAAAATAGTTTGAATAATTGGAAATAGTTTAAAAACATTTACTAAACCAATTGTCAAAGCGAATACCACAGAAGTAAATCCAAATGTAACTCCAAAAATGTGAGGGATTGTTTTTCTTATTCCAAAATTAAAACCAGAGTAAGATGCGACCACGTTATTTGGTCCTGGTGTATAAGCAGCTACAATCCAAAATAGTGCCATAGATAAAAATTCAGGATGCATACTTATGCTATAGGTAAACCATTCTCTGCTTTTTGTGAGGGATGTACTAATGTTACCTTTCCTTCAGAGTCTATCGAGCCTAAAAGTAAAAATTGAGATTTTACACCTGCAATATTTTTTTCTGGAAAATTACAAACACCGATCACTTGTTTACCAACTAAATTTTCCTCATTATAAAAATGAGTAATTTGGGCGGAAGATGTTTTAACACCTATTTCTTTTCCAAAATCGACTTCAACAACTAAAGATGGTTTTCTAGCTTTTTCATTTTTTTTGACTGAAAGTACTGTCCCAAGTCTAATGTCTATTTTCTCAAATATGTCGTAAGTAATTTGTTCTTTCATAAATGCGATATTTATATTAATTATTACCAATGAGTACAGAAGTAAATTTAGATAAATTATACGAAAATTCTATTAAGATTTTATCTGATTTAATTGGATTTAAAACTATTTCTGGAGAGGATAATAATGATTTAATTAATTATTGTGAAAAATATCTAAATGATTTAGGTGCAACTTCATTTAAAACATATGATGATGAAAAAAAAAGAGTAAATCTTTTTGCAACAATAAAAGCAAAAAAATCGAATGGGGTTAAACCAATAATTTTATCTGGTCATACTGATACAGTCCCCGTTTCAAAGAGTTGGAGTACCGACCCTTTCAAAGCAACAATTAAAGAAGATAAACTTTATGGAAGAGGTTCCTGTGATATGAAGGGATTTATTGCATGTGCTTTAGCGTTTGCTCCAGTTTTTTCCAAAGTTAATTTAAATAGAGATATTCATTTTTCTTTTACATTTGATGAGGAAACAGCATGCTTGGGTGCTCCAATATTAATTAAAGAACTTAAAAAAAGAAATATTCAAGATGGAATTTGTATCGTGGGTGAACCTACAAAAATGAAAATCATAGATGCGCATAAAGGTTGTTATGAATATACTACTTATTTTGAAGGATTAGCTGGACATAGCTCGATGCCCCACAAAGGTGTTAGTGCAGTTGAATTTGCATCAAAATACGCAAATAAGTTAATCGAGCTTAGGGAAGAGTTAAAAAAAAGAGCTCCAAAGGACTCAATTTTTGATCCTCCTTTTTCAACATTACAAGTTGGAGGAATATTTGGAGGTATAGCTCACAATGTAATAGCTGACAAATGTCGGGTTGAATGGGAGACAAGACCAGTCATCAAAGAAGATGGTGTCTTTCTAAATCAAAGAATAGATGAATATGCAAATGAAGTTTTATTACCAGAGATGAGAAAAGTTTTTCCTAATTCAAAGATAACTAAGGAAATAATAGGTGAAGTCACAGGTTTCGATCGTATAGATAATTCAGAAGCATGTGAGTTAGTCTCAAGTTTGACTGGTGATAATTCTAGAGAAGTTGTATCCTTTGGAACTGAAGCTGGATTATTTCAAGAAATTGGTATAAGCACAGTTGTTTGCGGACCAGGTTCTATTGAACAAGCTCACAAAGTTGATGAATTCATTGAACTTAATGAACTTAAAAAATGTTTAAAATTTCTTGAAGGAATTAAGAAAAAATCTTCTCTTAATTAACTCCACCCACCTACAGATTTAACCTCTAGAAACTCTTCTAGACCATGTTCACCAGCTTCTCTACCAATCCCTGAATGTTTAAATCCACCAAAAGGCGCATCAACAGCAATACCAGCACCATTAACATCAACCATTCCCGATCTAAGTTTTCTAGCAACTCTCTTTACTTTTTCTTTATCTTTGGTTTGAATGTAGTTTGTTAATCCGTAGGGAGTATCGTTTGCAATTTCAATAGCTTCTTCCTCCGTTTCAAAAGGCATTACAGATAAAACTGGACCAAATATTTCTGTTCTTGCTATTTCCATTTTATTATTAACATCAGCAAATACAGTAGGCTTTACAAAATAACCTTTTTCTAATCCATCTGGCTTGCCTGGACCTCCAGCTACTAATTTAGCTCCCTCATCAATACCCTTCTTAATTAAAGTTTGTATCTTATTGTATTGAGTTTCAGAAATAACTGGGCCTATATGCTCTCCCTCTTTTTTTGGATCACCAACCTCAAAATTTTCTGTATACTTCTTTAATCTTTCAACAGCATCATTATACATTGATTTTTCAACTAGCATTCTTGTGGGTGCATTACATGACTGGCCTGAGTTTCTAAAACATCTCAAAGCACCTCTCTCTATTGCATCTGGATCAGCATCTTTAAATATTATATTTGCACCTTTGCCACCAAGTTCTAAACTTACTCTTTTGAAATCTTTCGCAGCATTTTGGGAAATTAATGCTCCTGCTCTAGTTGATCCAGTAAATGAAATCATATTAACATCAGGATGACTTGTTAATGCATCGCCAGTTGTTGCTCCATCACCATTAACTAAATTAAACACACCTGCTGGAATTTTAGTCTCATCAATAAGCTCAGCTAATATCATTGATGATAATGGAGCTAATTCAGATGGTTTTAAAACCATAGTGCAGCCAGACGCTATTGCGGGCATCACTTTTAAACAAACCTGATTCATTGGCCAATTCCACGGTGTGATTAATGCACATACGCCTTTTGGTTCATAAATAAGTCTTTGGTTAGGCGCATGTTCTCCTAATGGTTTTTCAAATTCAAAATTTTTTAAATATCTTATAAATGATTTTAAATGTGCAGCACCTGTGCCAGCTTGAAGTTTTGTTGCAAAATCTTTTGGTGCTCCCATCTCTATTGTAATCGCATTTGCAATGTCAGCCCATCTTTTCTTATAATTTTCGTAAAGTTTTTCTAATAATTTTATTCTCTCCTCTTTTGATGAAAACGCCCACGAACTGTAAGCTTTTTTGGCAGCATTTACAGCATCATTTACATCATCTTTGTTGCCTAGTGTTATAACTGCACAATTTTCTTCTGTAGCAGGATCAATTACTTTGATTTCTTCTTTGCTTTTTGGTGTTACCCATTTGCCATTAATATAAAAATTTTTTTTATTTTCCATTGGAGACTCCTAACCTTTCTTTACTTTTTTGCAAATAGATTTGTTAACTCATAAACTATAGTAGCAGCTGCAAGTGATGTTACCTCAGCATGATCATAAGCAGGTGATACCTCAACAACATCTGCAGAGATTAAATTCATACCAGACAAGCCTCTAATAACATTAACCATTTCTCTAGTGGTCATGCCAGCTATTTCTGGTGTGCCAGTACCAGGTGCAAAAGCAGGATCTAAAACATCAATATCAATTGATAAATATAATGGATTATTTCCTACTCTTTTTTTTATTCTTTCGGCAATTTTATCAGTACCTTCAGTTTGAAACTCATCACAATGAATTATCTTAAATCCAAAACTTTCATCATTTTTAAGATCTTCTCTACTATACAACGGACCTCTGATACCAACATGCATTGAAGCATCATCCATGAATAGGTTTTCTTCTCGTGCTCTTCTAAAGGGTGTCCCGTGTGTATATGGTGCACCGAAATAAGTATCCCAAGTATCAAGATGTGCATCAAAATGTACTAAAGCAACAGGACCATTATTAATTTTATTTACTGCTTTTAATAAAGGAAACGCAATTGTATGATCTCCACCTAAACTAATTATACCACCAGTTTTTTTAAGAAGATCCAAGGCTCCCTCCTCAATTTGCTTAATTGCTTCATCTATATTAAATGGATTGCAGGTAATATCTCCCGCATCGGCAACTTGTTGAACTTTAAAGGGCTCAACATCATAATTTGGATGATAATTTGTTCTTAAATGTCTTGAAGCTTGTCTAATACTTTGTGGACCAAATCTTGCTCCAGGTCTGTAACTCGTGCCTGCATCAAATGGTATCCCCACAATTGCAACATCACAGTACTCAACATCTCTTAATTCTGGTAGTCTAGCAAAAGTTGATGGGCCAGCAAATCTTGGAACCTTGGTACCACTTACTGGTTGAATGGGTTCTTTGCTTCTTTTTTTTTTCATCACAAAAACTCTATCACATTCTAACAAATTGGAATATCTTCAATAATACTAATTATGAAATTATTAAAGCTCATTTTATTGTATTTATTTTTAGTTTATCCAACCCAAGCAGATACAATTTACGAATTAATAAAAATTCCAAACCTGGAGATTTATAATCTTAAAACTGAAAACAAATTAAGATACTTGAATGCAAAACAAGCATTTACAATAGGTATTGATAATAATATCAATTGTTTTAAATCATCAAAGCAAGACCTAGATAAGAAATATAAGATTATTGAAAAAAATCTTAATAGATATTCTCATAACTTTTTAAAAAAAATAAATTTAAAATACATTGTTATGTGTGAAGACTTATCAATCTCAGGTATCAATACTGCTGGGATACCTGATAATATAATGAAAACTTTAATTGTAGATATAAAATTTAACGATAGATATTTTGAAAGAGTGTTACATCACGAAGTGTTCCACATAATAAATGATAGTTTCAAAGATATATTTAATGAACAAATTTGGTCTAGTTTTAATCCTAAAGAGTTCAATTATGCAGAATGTTCGACATGCACTAAAAAAATAGGATTAGAAACATATTCTAAAACAACTGGTTTTATTACTGAATACTCGCAATCCACCGCATCTGAGGATATGGCTGAGGTATTTTCTCATTTAATGCATGGGAATTTACCTGCAACGGTTGATCCTATTCTTAAAAAAAAGATAGAATTCATCAAAAAGGGACTCTTAAAAATTGATGAAAGTTTTATTTTATGATTGAAAAGATAAAAGCATCAAAATCTGAAAAAATAATATTTATATTCGTTGTAATTTTAGGTTTATTTTCAATTACTTCTTTTGTTTTACTAAAAGATAAATGTTTGTTTGTTAAGAGTTATGATCCAAATAAAATTAATTTTGAAAATCCAAATAACATAGCAGTTCTAAACGTTGAATGTGGAAATGTAATTATAGAATTATATCCAGATATATCTCCAAATGGAGTAGAGAGATTTAAGACATTGATTAAATCTAATGCCTATGATGATGTAGCATTTCATAGGGTCATTAAAGATAAACTTGTACAAGCTGGTGATGTAGAATTTGGAAAAAAAGGAAACATTGATTATGGAAAAATTGGAACTGGAAAATCTGGTTTAGGTACAATCAAATCTGAAGTTGATAAGGATTTTAATTATACCAAAGGAAGTGTAGGATTAGCTCGATCTTTAAAATATGATACTGAAGACAGCCAATTTTTTATAATTCTTCAGGATGAACCTTTGTATGAAGGAGAATACACACCCATTGGAAAAGTAATATTTGGCTTAGAAGCTTTAAAAAAAATTAAACACTTAAATAAATCTGAATATGTTTTAAGGCCTGACTTTATTAACACTCTTAGATTATTTAATTAACCAAAGGTTTACCGGTAGCAAGAGTATGTTTAATTCTGTCTTGAGTTTGTTTAGTTTCGATTAATCTCATAAAAGCATCAAGTTCCAATTTAAACAAATCGTCTTCTGTAAGAGTTTTATCTTTGGTAGTTTCACCACCACTTAAAACGTGAGCTAATTCTTTTGCTACAGTCAAACCATGATCTAATATAACTTTATCATTGTAAAGTTTTTCTAAAATTTTGTTCATATCATCAATAACTGATTTACCAGGTAAATTAAATGTAAGCTCATTTGGTGCTTTAAAGTCCTTGTTTTCATTTAAGATTTTTTTCGATACCTCAAGCAAACTATTTCTATTCATAATTCTTTTATTTTCAGGTAATAAGTATTTCAAAGGTTCTGCCTCAACTGGAGACGTAGCTGTTCTACCATAGCCAATTATATCAAATACTTTTAAAGGTGCATATTTTGGATCTTTCTTAGCCTCTTCAGTATTTGACCATCTAGCTAGCATTTCTTTACATCCGCCTCCAGCTGGAATTAATCCAACAATAGTTTCTACTAATCCGATTACAATATTTGTATGCGAGGCTACGAAATTACTTTGTACTAAAACTTCAAAACCTCCGCCCAAAGTTAAACCTGATGGAGCAGATATTACTGGGTATTTAGAATACTTTAGATGTTTGCAAGTTTCTTGAAAATATTTAATAAATTTTTCTATCGATTTAAAATCATTTTTATTTGCAAATTCCATTGTATAAGTCAGGTTAACACCAGCAGAAAATTGCATACTCTCATTAATTATTATTAAAGGTTTATCAGTTGCTTTCTTAAGTGCATCCATTGAGTCATAATCGAGTGCATTAGCTTTAGTCGTAAACTCAACAATATTAAAATCATTAAATCTATAAATCGAAGCTGAACTATTGCCATCAACACTTGAGGCAGTTTTCTTGATCTTACCTAAAGTTTCAATTGATGTATATTTTTGCCTTTCACCATAAAAATTTTCATCTTTAGAATTCGACAAATTTTCCAAAAAGTTATTACCTTTATATTCATCAACTTTATCGAAGAAATTTTTAACACCAATTTCTTCTAACATCTCGAAAGGTCCTTTCGCCCAGTTAAATCCAAGTCTCATTGCCTCGTCTATGTCATTAAATTCTTTGGTAATTCCAGGAACTAGAGATGAAGCATATTTTATTATCTTTGATAGTACTGACCAAGCATAGTCTCCATACTTATCATTTCTATTAATTAGAGCCTTTAAATCTACTTTATCAGACTTAATATCTATTTTTTGACTTGATGAATACTCGCCAGTTTCAAGATTAATAGCTTCCATAATTTTTCCACTATCAGTCTTCTTCATTCTATAGAAGCCGCCTTTGCCTTTTCTCCCCGTATATCCAGTTTCGATTAATTTTTTAACTAAAGGAATTTCTTTAGCAACCTCATGGAACTCATCAGATTTTGGAAGTTCTTTGATAAAACTTTTTAAAACATCTGCCATTAAATCTATTCCAATCAAATCATATAATCCAAAAACTCCTGTTTTAGGTATACCCATAGGTCTTCCAAAGATTGCATCTGCTTCTTCCACAGAAAGTTTCATCTTAAATGCTTCAGTCATTGCAATTTGCATTGCATAAACACCTACCCTATTTCCTAGAAAACCTGGGGTATCATTACAAACAATCGCACCTTTACCTAACTCAACTTCACAAAATTCTTTTAATTGATTTATCTTTTTTAAATCATTGTCTTCATTCTTAACTATTTCTAAAAGACCCATGTATCTAACAGGATTAAAAAAATGAGTGATGCAAAAATCTTTTTTTTGATCTTTATTTAAATTTTGAGATAAAACTTTAATTGGGATTGAGGAAGTGTTTGATGAAACTATTGCTCCATCTTTCCTACTTTCAAAAATTTTATCGTAAATTTGATGTTTAATATCAATTCTCTCTACCACTGCCTCGACAATCCAGTCAGCATCTTTAACTACATTGAAATCATCAGATATGTTTCCAACTTTAATATTATCGATTTTGGTTTTATCAATTAATAAAGGTGGTCTTGATTTATGTATTCGTTCTCTAGCATTTTGACTTATTTCTGTTTTTAAATCTAAAAGAGTGACAGGGATATTGGCATTACAGAGATGTGCAGCTATACCACTACCCATTGTACCTGATCCAATAACTACTACATTCTTAATTTTCATTTGATTATTTTACTATCGATTAATTCCTCTAAGCCTCTCTGATCGTCTTCTCAAAAGCTCAGCGGTTACTAATATTAATGTTGATAGTATAATTAAACAAGTCGCAACAGCTAATATTGTTGGACTTAATTGTTCTCTTAAACCTGTCCACATTTGAATAGGAATAGTTGTATTTTCTAATCCTGCTAAAAATAAAACAACAACAACTTCATCAAATGAAGTCACAAAAGCAAATAATCCACCTGAAATAACTCCTGGTAATATTAGTGGCAACGTAATTTTCATAAAAGTATTTACTGGATCACTACCTAAACTTGCAGCAGCTCTAGTTACGCTGTGATCAAATCCTGAGAGTGTAGCAGTAACCGTGATAACAACAAAAGGTGTTCCTAAAATAATATGGGCAAGAACAATACCTGTATGGGTCGCTGCCAAACCAGCTTTTGCCATAAAGAAAAATATTGCAACACCTGAAATAATTAAAGGTACGATCATAGGAGAAATTAAAACAGCCATTATCAAACCTTTGTAAGGCATATGTCTGCTACTTAAACCCAGAGCAGCAACTGTTCCTAGTATTACTGAACCTATTGTTGCAAAAATTGCGATAATAAAACTATTCTTAGCAGCTAATCCCCAAGGATTTTTAGTCCCGTAAATCATATCTTTATACCATCTCAAAGAAAAAGCATCTGGATCTAGCCTTTTCATCCCATCAGAGAAACTTAAAAATTCTTCTGCGTTAAAAGATAATGGAAAGATTACAAATAAAGGGGCAATTAGAAAAAAGAAAACAGCGGCACAAATTGTTAGATAAATATAATGCCAAATTCTATAATGTGGTTCAGTATATTTTGGTAATGCCATCCTAATTATCCTAATTTAATGTTATCAATTCCAACTATTTTGTTATAAAGCCAATAAATCACCAATACTCCACTCAGCAGCATTAGTCCCATTGCAGATGCAAAACTCCAGTCAAGGGTACTTTTCATATGAAAGGCGATCTGGTTACTGATTAAAGTCCCAGATGCACCACCAACTAAGGCTGGTGTAATGTAATAACCAATCGCTAAAATGAACACTAATAAGCAACCTGCACCAATTCCAGGAATTGTTAGTGGGAAATAAACTTTCCAAAATGCAACAAATGGTGTTCCACCTAGTGATTTTCCAGCTCTCATTAAGCTTGGTGAAATAGTTTTCATGACACTGTATAGTGGTAGCACCATAAATGGCAGCAAGATTTGTGTCATTGCCACATAACTTCCAGTCTTATTATACATCATCTCAGGCCTATTATCGTCAGCTACTAATCCTATTCCAACAAAGAAATCATTTACGATACCTTGTTGTTGTAACAAAATCATCCAGCTGGCAGTTCTTACAAGTAATGAAGTCCAGAACGGCAACAGTACGCAGATCATTAATAAGTTACTATATTTCATTGGCAGAGTAGCTAACAAATGAGCTATTGGATAAGCCATCAAAAAACAAAAGACCGTCACAAAGAATGCAATCTCCAGAGTTCTTAACCATAATACTCTGTGAATTCTCCTATCTTCTTCAACGCTTACTATTTTCCCTTCCTCATTTACATACATATCCATTCCTTTTAAATATTTTTGACCTGTAAATTCAGGGGCTCTTCTTTGGATTGCTCTCCAGTACTCAACATCAGCCCATCTTTTGTGTACTGCCATTATTTGTTCTTTATAGTTTCCCTCTTCAAATTTTTTAGATGCTCTTCTCAATTTTTTAATAATACTTTTAAATCCATTTTTAGTGTAATTTAATTGAGTAGATAGTTTACCTTCTCGTTTATCTTCAACTAGTTTTATAAAGTCCTCATGAAATGCAGCAAAAACTTCCTCATCTGGCAACTCTTGACCATCCCAGTTTTCCATTGCTTTAAATGTTTTGGGTAACATTTGTGTTACCATTTTATCATCAACACTTCTGAACAACATGTCACCTATTGGAAAAACATAAGTGATAATTAAAAAAAATAATAAAGGAGCAACGAGCAAGAAAGCTTTGATCTTATTCTTTTTTTCCGCTTTTTTTAGACTAACCTCTAAGGGTATTCCGTCTGTAGTTAAGATTTGTTTTGTTTCTGAGCTCATAAATAAAAAGGGCGGTTATAAATAACCGCCCTTAAATTATAATATATAATTTAGTTCTTTAAAACTTAAATTATAGACCAGCTTTCATAGCTTCCCATTTTTCACCAAGCTCTGTTCCGTTATCAGCCCAGAAAATTGGATCTACTAGGAAGTAGTTTTTAGTGTTAGCTGGTGCAGTTGGCATTTGTGGTACCATATTAGTCTTACCATCTTTATACCAAGGCTCACCTTTTTCCATAATACCAATTGAAGATTTTCTCCAAGGAGCATATGCAATGTATTTAGCACTTCCTGCTAACATTTCAGAACTAGTCATCATAGCTAAAGCTTTTTTAGCCATACCATTAGAATCGTTTGGTCCACCTTTGACTTGTACGAAATATTCGTAATCAAGACCTTGGCCGTCCCAAACTTGTTTGATTGGTGCACCTTCTCCAATTTCTGCATTGAAGAATCTACCATTCCAACCAGTAGCCATTACTACTTCACCTGATACTAACAGTTCTGGTGGTTGAGCACCTGCAGACCAAAATACACATCCACCTTTTGGATCTGTACATAATTCTTTGATCTTGTTCATTGCTCTTTCAACACCTTTTTCTGTTTCTAAAGCTTTGTAGATTTTTGCTCCGCCTTTACCTGGCTTAATACCATCTGCAGCTAAAGCGATCTCTAAATTAGTTAAAGCGCTTTTGTAGATAGCTCTTTTTCCAGGGAATTTCTTTGTGTTAAAGAAATCTTTGATAGTCTTTGGAGTACCTTTAACGTTTTCAGTGTTATAAGCGTAGTTCCAAGAATATAAAATATTTCCTACAGCACATTTACTTGGCATTGCAGTAAAGAAATCTTTACTTGCTGGAGTTCCATCTGGAGCTGGTGGGAAGTCTTTGTCAAAATCAAATTCAACAAATAATCCTTCATCACATCCAGTAATAGTATCCATCGCGAACACGTCCATTATATCCCACGTGATCTTTCCAGCTTCTTTTTGTGCTTTGATTTCTGATAAACCACCTGAATAATCAACCCAAGCAATGTTAATGCCTAGTTTTTTAGCAGTAGGATCACCATAACCTAACTTTTGAGACTCAGTATAAGCCCCACCCCAAGACACTGCAGTTACTGTTGTTGCAAATGCTGAAGTAGTTAGTGAAAGTACAAAAGAAATAGCTAGTAATATTTTACTTAGTTTTTTCATTTTTCCTCCGTTTAAACGTTTAAAAAACTAATTAAAACAACTTCAGGGAAGAGAGTCAACAACCCTTTTTATCTACTTATTCAATAATTGTGGAATGTCTATTTTGGGTCAAGTGCTCGTGCGTCATCACTGTTCCATCCGATATTAATCTCGTTGCCAAGTTTGATATCTAAGTTAGATGAACTATTTGGAACTTTTAAAATAAACTCTGGGTTGCCTAAAAGATTTATTCTTACTCTTGTATGGTCCCCGTGATAAATTACTTCTTCTATTTTTCCTTTGTGAAGATTATCCATTTTTGTACTTGGATTAATCAAAGCTCTTTCTGGTCTTAAAGAAACAGTAGTTCGCTCTCCTTTACCTTTGACTGAGATTGGATTAGCTAGTATTTCTGCATTTGCTAATTTTACTTTACACTTTCCTCCAGAAATATCTGAAACTTCACCACCAAAAGTATTATTCTCTCCGATAAACTCAGCGACAAATGAATTTACAGGTTTCTCATATAATTCATCAGGACTTGAAAGTTGTTGAACTTTACCATCATTAAATACTGCAATACGATTGGACATCGTCAAAGCTTCACTTTGATCATGTGTAACGTAAACAACTGTCACACCAATGCTTTCATGAATATGTTTAATCTCATATTGCATACTTTCTCTTAAATTTTTATCCAAAGCACCCAAAGGTTCATCCATTAAAACTAATTGTGGATCAAACACCAATGATCTTGCAACGGCTACCCTTTGTTGTTGTCCACCTGACAATTGACCTGGCATCCTTGCAGCAAACCCTTGTAGGGATACCATTGATAATGCTTTATCAATTTTTTTATCAGCTTCATCTTTTGGAATTTTCCTCACTCTTAATGGAAAAGCTAAATTTTCATACACAGTCATGTGTGGGAATAAAGCATAATTTTGAAACACCATTCCAATTCCTCTCTTGTGAGGGGGGATGCTGGATATTGCTTTACCATCTAAATAAATTTCACCATTAGTTGGAGTTTCAAAACCTGCTAACATCATTAAGCAAGTTGTTTTACCAGAACCAGAGGGTCCCAACATTGTAATGAATTCTCCCTCAGCTATATCTAATTGAAGGTCTTTGACGACTAAGACTTTACCGTCATAGCTTTTATCGACTTTATCAAATTTAACGAAATCTTTTTTTGATGCCATAATTTAAGGAACTTTAAAACATTTGTAAGAATAAATATCAACCTTTAATAATTAGCTTTTAACGTGAAGTTCTCTTGAGAAATTACAAAATAATTCTGAACCTTTATCAGTTACTCTAATTGCTTCAGAAGCTTCCACTCCCCAATTTCCAAATTGCATTACTGCAATCATATGAAAGGTAACGTTGGGCTGTAATAATGTTTTGTCACCTTTTGATATATTTAAAGTATGTTCGCCCCAGTCAGGAGGATAGCCTATCCCAATTGAATAGCCAGTTCTTGAAGTTTTCTCAATTTTATATTTATCTAATATCTTCCAAAAAGCTTGTGCAACATCATCAGCTGTATTTCCTGCTTTAACTTTATCTATACCGGCTTGAAGTGCCTCGTTAGTTTTTTTCATGGTATCAATTTTTTTTTGTTCAGGTTTTCCAAGTAAAACTGTTCTGGCCATTGGACAATGATACTTTTTATTTACGCCAGATAATTCTATGATTGTGGCCTCTCCTTCAACAAACTTATCCTCAGACCAAGTTAAATGGGATGCAGAGGTTCCTTTTCCAGTTGGAAGCATTGGCACTATTGAAGCGTAATCCCCTCCAAATTCTGGGGTTCCTTTGACTAAAGTTGACCATATTTCTGAAACAGCATCACATTGCCTTACACCTGGACTAATAGCCTCAAATGCTTTTTTCATACCAAGTTGAGTGATCTCCGCAGCTGCTTTCATATATTTTATTTCAGCATCTGACTTAACAAGCCTAACCCAATTTACTAATCGTTTGCTATCTATCAATTTTGCATTGGGTAATCCTTGTTTTATTTTTTCATAACAATAAGCGGTGAAATAATGACTATCCATTTCAACACCTATAGATAATTTATCCCATTTTTTTTCCTTTATTAGATCTACTAAAGCATCGTAAGGATGTAGTGGCCAAGTGTGAATATATTTTTCATGATACTTAACAATATTTTCATTTTTCAAATAAGTTTTTATATACGCACCCCCAGCATCTTGATCTCTTACAAAGCAAATTGGTTCTTCAGCATTTGCATGAACAATCACACATTGTGCATAATAAAAAGACCATGCATCATAGCCAGTTAGATAATTCATATTTGAAGGGTCTTGTGAAATCAAAATTTCAATACCTTTATCTTGCATTGAATTTTGAACTTTTTTTAATCTAGATTTGTACTCTTCAATTGAAAAATTCATCAACTAATTATTAAACAACACCCCATAACCATCAACCTTATTTTGATTATCAATTTGTTTCAGTGTGT
>CACMCS010000013.1:0-23020 GCA_902612225.1 uncultured Pelagibacteraceae bacterium
AAATATTTTTTACAGAACAAAAAAACTGAGTAAAAAACAATTATATAAATTTACAAGAGAAATTAAAAAAATACTTAATTATGAGTTATAAAATTTACAAAAACTGCATAAGTCAAGAAAATTCAAAAAGAATATTCAATTTTGTTTTGAAAAGCTGTCAATTTTATTGTCCATCAATATTTGGTAAAAAAGAACATTATAAAAAAACTTGGTTAGATAAAAAATTTATAGATAAGATGCTAAAGTTTAGAAAAAATTATAAAAAGAGATTTTCAGCAATGTATGACTCGGTTCAAGTATCAAATCAACTGCAAAAAATAATTTTCAAAAGCAACTTAGATATGATAGCAAATAAATTTTTAAATACTGATTGTGATAATTTACTTGTACGGGGTGTACAATTAAGAATGGATTTTCCAAATGATGAAAGAAACTCATATGGCTGGCATCAAGATAATGCTTATGATGAATATAATTTAAATTCAAAAAATGGTGCAGTATTATGGATACCCTTAATGAAAACTAACAAAAAAAATGGAACTTTAGTTATTAAAATTGGATCAGAGCACTCCTCTTTTAAATGTAGTGAAAAAATAAAAAAAGGTTCTAAATATTTTAGTGAACAAATTTTAGTAAAAAAAAAATTTTTAAAAAGATTTAAAAGCAAATCTATTAATTGTCCAAAAAATTCAGCTTTAGCAACGTATTGTGGTGTTTTCCACAAAAGTGGCACAAATAAATCAGATCAGATAAGATTCACGATCATTGTGAGGTATAATAATCAGTTTTCAAAAGATTTTAAATTTTATAGAAATTTACATTTGTAAACTAAAGTATAAATAGAATGTTTTCAGATTTATCTTCACAGTTCTTTTCAAAAAAAAATAAGTTAATTTACAAAACATTTAAAAAAAAACCAAATTCTAAAAAATTTTTAGATTTGTTGAAAAAAGGAATTACTCCAAGGCCACACTACGGTTTATGTTTAATTTTAGCTGCTCAACAAGCAAAAGATTTAGGCATAAAAAAAATTAAAGTAGTTGAATTAGGATGTGAAAATTTTGGTGGTATTCTTGATATTGAAAATTATGTGACTGACATAAAAAGTTTTTTAGATATAGAAATAGAAATATTTGGATTTACCTTGAAAGAAGGATTGCCAAAAAATAAGATAACTCATTTTGACAGGTTATATAGATGGGGACCAGGAGATTATGAGTTAAAAAAAAATAACTATTTTAAAAAACTTAAATACTCAAAAATTTATTTTGGTGATATTAGAAAAACAATTCCAAAGTTTTTAACTGAAAATAAAAAAACTTTTAAAGACTCTCCACTAGGATCAATATTTTTTGATTTAGATTATTACACTTCAACTAAAGTTGGATTAGATATATTAAGATTGAGTGAAGATAATTATTTACCGAGAACATATTTATATTTTGATGATCACTCATTTTCAGGGATTGATGAAGGTGAAAGGAGAGCCATAAATGAATTTAACAAAAAATCAAAATATAAAGTCTCAGACATAGGAGAATTAGCTGAGCAACTATCTATTTTTTTTCAAAAATGGATCTTTTTGGGTAAAAGAATCAAGGTAATTAATTATTTTAATAACAAAAATTATAACAAAAAAGTTTCTCAAATTTTGGGTTAAATTAGTAGGGGCGTTCTGTTGCCAGGTGCCCCGAACCCCGTTTACTTAATTAACAAAGTCAATTAAGCAGCAAGTGCGTAACTTTCGTTAGCAATTATAAATTAGTCCTTTACGGAGGAACAATTCCGAACGAAAGAATAGCCTTTAGTCACTCGTCGAATCTAGTTCACCCCCATAAGTTGTAAATGGTGGAGGTGGTGGGTACTGCCCCCACGTCCGCAATGGTTATTACGAAATTCGTTTATCGTCATAGTTGGAAATCCAACATTATTAATATAAAAGTAATCTCAATAGATTCAATAACAATCATGAAATTAACTAAAGAGCAATTAGCTGAGATAAAAAATCAACAATCACACAATAATACCACTAAAAGAGTTACAGTTCCTGATCTTGAAAAAATTCTTTATGAAGCTATTCCAGCTCTTGATCATGGATTTGTTAGAGTTGTTGATTACATGGGAGATGACACCTCAATAGTTCAATCCGCTAGAGTTTCTTATGGAAAAGGTACTAAACAAGTTTCTACAGACTCTGGTTTGATAAAATATTTAATGCGTCATTGGCATAGTACTCCATTTGAAATGTGTGAAATAAAATATCACATTAAATTACCTATATTTATAGCTCGTCAATGGATCAGACATAGAACTGCAAATGTAAATGAGTATTCTGCAAGATATTCAATTTTAGATAAAGAATTCTATTTGCCAACAAAAGAAAATCTTGCAACTCAATCAACATCTAACAGACAAGGAAGAGGCGATGTTTTAAAAGGTGATCAAGCAAATGAGGTTCTAGAACTTTTAAAAAATGATGCAGAAAGAACGTATTCAAATTATGAAACAATGCTCAATGAAAAATATGACGGATCTACCATTGACGAAAATAAAAAAGGTTTGGCTAGAGAACTCGCAAGAATGAATTTGACATTAAACACTTATACCCAATGGTACTGGAAAACTGATTTATTAAATTTGATGAATTTTTTAAGATTAAGAGCCGACCATCATGCTCAATATGAAATTCGAGTATATGCTGATATAATGTTAGATAGTCTAAAGAAATGGGTTCCAATTACTTATGACGCTTTTATGGACTATAGAGTTGGAGGAACTGAAGTTTCAGCAAAAGGAAAAATGATCATTCAGAAACTTATTAAGGGAGAAAACATTTCTATGGAAGACTCTGGTTTATCTAAACGGGAATGGAATGAGCTAATGGAAGCCTTTAACATTGAGCAAAAAATTATTAAGTAACATTAAATTTCGTGAAATTAGGATACAGACCTGAAATAGATAGTCTTAGAGCGATCTCTGTTTTAGGAGTAATAATTTATCATTCAAAAATTTATTTTTTTGGAGAGTTATTTTTCCAAGGAGGTTATTTTGGCGTTGATATTTTCTTTGTTATTTCGGGTTATTTGATTACTTCAATAATCTACGAAGATTTAAGCAAAAATAAATTTTCTTTAAAAAAATTTTATATCAAGAGATGTAGGAGAATTTTTCCTGCTTTAATTTTTACAATTTTAATTTCATTACTACTTTCTTGGTTTTCTTTAATGCCCGTTTCATTTATTGAATATGCAAAATCGATAATTTATTCTCTAATATTTGTATCGAATTATTATTTTTATTTTACCGGACTTGAATATGGTGCTGTTAGCGGACTTTTAAAACCTCTTCTTCACACATGGTCTTTAGCAATAGAGGAACAATTTTATATTATTTTTCCTTTATTATTTATTCTTGGTTTTAAAATGTTTAGAAAAAATTTAACTTTGTATTTTGGAATTATATTTTTTGTAAGTTTCGTAATAGCTATATATTACTCAAATTTTAATTCAAATTTTAATTTTTATTTTATTGGGAGTAGAGCATGGGAATTACTTATTGGATCCTTATTGTTTTTACTTAGCTATAAATCTAATTTACAAATTAAAACAATATATAGTAATTTACTTACTTTCTTAGGATTGATACTAATTCTTATATCCTTTCAGTTTAATTATGACATCATACCTACTCCAAACTTTAATACTCTTTTACCTTTATTAGGTGCTGCAATTATTCTTTTAACATTCAAAAAAAAAGGCTTTTTTAATTTACTGTTTGTAAATAAACTTATTTTAAAGATAGGTTTAATTTCTTATTCTTTATATTTGTTACATTATCCAATATTCGCCTATGTTAGAGCAAATAGACTTGCTCATTCAAATATAGACTACTTAGTAGTTGCTTTAATAATTTTCTCTTTATCTTACATGAGCTATAGATTTGTAGAAAAGCCATTTAGAAGTTTTGACTTCATAAAAAATAAATCTTTTATCAAAGTTTTAGTTGGGTCAATAATATTTCTATGTTCTTTATCATTAGTTATAATCAGCAATAATGGGTTTGAAAAAAGATATCCTAGTCTATCAAATTTTAGCCTAGATTATGGAAAATATTTAAAAGAATTAAGAATTTTGAAATATGAATTAGGAGCACCATCTTTCAAAGATGACTCAAAAAAAAATCTGCTTATTATTGGAAATTCTCATGGGCGAGATTTATTTAATATATTGAAATTAAACGAAACCCTTTTTTTAGATCATGAATTTTCGATTTTAGATACAAAAGTGAGTTGTCTAAGGTTTATTAACGAAAATAGGCTGTGTGACAAAACTTTATCAAAATTTCAAAAAAATATTTTGAATCAATCAGATATTATATTAATTTCTAGCAGATACGATGATGAGGATTTATTAGAACTTGAAAATATAATTCAAAAATTTTTATCTATAAATAAAAAAATAATATTAGCTTCAAATAGACCTGAGTTTTATTTTAGTAATAATAACCTTACAATAATTGATGAATTTTTTTTACAAAAAAAAAGATTACCTTATGATAATGAAAAGTTAAATTTAAAGAGAAAATATTTTTTATCAATAAATCCAAACCTTAAGAAAAAAGATATTTTAATATATAGAATTGCTAAAGATAATAAAATAGATCTAATCAACATCAAAGAGTTAATATGTTCTGATCAAGATGAAATTTGTGAATTTTTAACAGACAGTAATAGTAAAATTATTTTCGATGATAGTCACTTTACGGTCGAGGGTGCAAAATATTTAGGCTCAAAGGTTAAAGAACTTAAGTGGTTTTGAAACTATTTTTAATCTTAAATAATTTTATATTAATAGATTTAATTATATAAATAATTAATTTTTTTATTCAAAATATTGAAATGTTAAAAAAATAAAATTACGACATAAATTTATTCAATAATTCATCAAATGTTTTTGCATTTTTATCTTTATCAGTAATTATTATCTTTTTTAGTGGCCACCTAATATTTAATCTTTTATCCTTATATAAAAGAGAATATTCATGATCAATCGATCTGTAATTTGTACAACTATAGTTTACTATATTTTCTTTTCCCAAACATAAGAAGCCATGAGCAAAACCTGGAGGTATATAAACTGATTTATTATTTTTTGAACTTAAAATAATAGAATATTTTTTACCAAAAGTTTTAGATTTTTTCCTTATATCAACCGCAACGTCTAGTATCTTACCTTTTATCACTGAAACATATTTTCCTTGAGGATTTTTTGATTGAAAATGTAAGCCTCTCAAAACTCCTTTTTTTGATAAAGAAACTATATGAAATTTAAATTTCTTTTTTATTGTTTTTTCTAAAAGCATTTCTCTAAGAAAACCTCTTTTATCATAATGAGTTTTTCCTGAAATAATAAGCAGATCTTTAAATTTAGTTTTTCTTATATTTAACATTATTATTTAAATATAACATTTTTATATTTTTTGACACAAATTAAAAAAATATTTTAAGAAAAAAAAATGGATTTTATTTTGTTTGCTAATATTAAATAAATTTTAGAAATTTCATTATCAGGATATGCTTCAACAATTGGTTTTCCCTCATCTCCACACTTTCCAACTTCAGGAATAATTGGAATTTCTCCAAGAAATTTTTTTTCAAATTCTTTTGATGTATTTTCAACTCCACCTTCACCAAATAACATATACTTCTTTCCATCATCACCTTTAAAGTAACTCATATTACTAATTAATCCTAAGATTTTTACACCAAGTTTATCAAACATCTTAATTCCTCTCTTTACATCTAATAAAGCAACTTCTTGTGGAGTTGAAACTATAATTGCTGCATCCATCTTTATTTCTTGAGCAAAAGTAAGTTGAGTGTCACCAGTTCCTGGTGGCATATCAACAATTATAAAATCCAAGTCCTTCCAGTTAACTTTTTGTGTAAAGGTTCTTATCGCGCTAGTCACCATTGGTCCCCGCCAAATCATTGGAGTTTGCTGATCAGTAAGAAAACCGATAGACATACATTGAATATCGTATTTATTTATAGGTTCTAATTTTTCTCCATCACTTTTTGGTTTTTCATTAATTCCCATCATTTGAGGTATAGATGGACCATAAATGTCTGCATCTAACAGACCAACTTTACATCCAACATCTCTTAAGGCTAAAGCAAAATTTGTTGCGAAAGTAGATTTTCCAACACCTCCTTTTGCACTAGAAATTGCAATGGTATATTTAGTTCCTCTAATCGGATTTTTGGTAGGCATTTTTCTACCCATTTTAGCTCTCATTGCGTCACTTAATTCTGGTTTTTCCTTTGGCATAATAGGATCTTAACTTGTTTTTCCTCATAAAGACATTATATAGATTGCCGTATGTCAGATGATTTTAGACGAGGTGGTGGTAGTCCTTGGGGAGCACCCCCAGGAGGAAGCGGTGGCGGAAGCGGTAATGGTTCAGGCCGAGGTCCAACTCCACCAGACATAGACAAAATTATTAGAGAATTCCAAGAAAAGATAAAAAAATTTTTACCAGGAGGCAGTTCTTCTGGTGGTAAGCAGGTGATTTTAGTTTTACTTATTTTAGGGTTTGTTTGGTTGGCCAGTGGTCTTTATAGAGTTCTACCAGATGAACAAGGAGTAGTATTAAGATTTGGAAAATTCGTAAAAACAACTCAACCAGGATTAAATTATCATATTCCTTTTCCAGTAGAGTCTGTTCTTACTCCAAAAGTAACTAAAGTTAATAGGATTGATATTGGTTTTAGATCTGAAAGAGATAGTGGGTTTACATCACAAGGTGGTGTAGCAGATGTACCCCAAGAAAGCTTAATGCTAACAGGAGATGAAAATATTGTGAATATCGATTTTTCAGTTTTCTGGGTCATAAAAGATGCAGGTAATTTTTTATTTAAAATACAAGATCCAGAGGGAACAGTTAAAGCAGCGGCAGAGACGGCAATGAGAGAGGTAATTGCTAGATCTGATATTCAACCTATTTTAACTGAAGGTAGATCGGTCATCGAAACAGATACTCAAGAAATTATTCAAAAGATTTTAGATGAATACACCAGTGGTATTCAGATTACTCAAGTACAGACACAAAAAGCTGACCCACCTGATCAAGTAATTGACGCATTTAGAGATGTGCAGGCTGCAAGAGCTGACATGGAAAGATCAAAGAACGAGGCTGAAGCCTATGCGAACGATGTTATTCCAAGAGCTCGGGGGGAAGCAGAAAAAATTTTACAAGCGGCTGAAGCGTATAAGAAAGAAGTTGTAGCAAAAGCTGAGGGTGAAGCCAGCAGGTTTTTAGCGATTTATAACGAATACAAAAATGCAAAATCTGTAACACAAGAAAGAATGTATTTAGAAACAATGGAAAAAGTTTTAGCTGATATTGATAAAGTAATTATTGAAAAAAATGCTGGTTCAGGTGTAGTGCCTTACTTACCTTTACCTGAATTACAAAAAAAGAAAGTAACAAATTAATATGAATGCAGGAAAAATTACAGCTGGAATAATTGTTGCTTTAGCAGCGGTTGCATTCTTTTCAATTTTTATAGTTAAAGAGGTTAATCAGGCAATAGTTTTACAATTTGGAGATCCAAAAAGAATAATTTTAAAACCTGGATTAAATTTTAAAATTCCATTTATTCAAAATGTTGTATTTTTAGATAAAAGAATCTTAAATTTAGATACACCACCTGAGGAAGTAATTGCCTCTGATCAAAAAAGATTGATAGTTGATGCATTTGCTAGATTTCAAATAGTTGATCCTTTGAAATTTTATATCTCAGTTGGAAATGAAAGAGTTGCAAGATCGAGATTAGCTACCATTATCAATTCAAGAATTAGGAACGTTCTTGGACAACAAGAACTGCAAACTCTTCTGTCAGAGGACAGAACAAAACAAATGGCTTTAATTCAAGAAGGTGTAAATAATGAAGCAGAAAATTTTGGGATAAAAATAGTTGATGTTAGAATTAAAAGAGCTGATCTTCCTCAAGCTAACAGTGATGCAATTTTTAGAAGAATGCAGACAGAAAGGGAGAGAGAAGCAAAAGAATTTAGAGCAAGAGGAGCTGAAATGGCAGTTACAATTACATCGACTGCTGACAAAGAAGTAACTGTAATTTTAGCTGAGGCTCAAAAAAAATCGGAAATTATGAAAGGTGAAGGAGATGGTAAAAGAAATAACATCTTTGCTGCAGCGTTTGGACAAGATCCAGAATTCTTTGCATTTTATAGAGCGATGCAAGCTTATGAAAAAGCTTTAATAGGTGGAGAAACATCTTTAATTCTATCTCCGGACAGTGAATTCTTTAAATTTTTTGGAAATATAAAACCACAAACAGAGTAAACTTTGATGAAAGAATTGATCATTGCATTTGGTCTATTCTTTTTTATTGAGGGAATTTTGTATGCCTTATTTCCATCAAAAATGAAGAATATGTTGAAAAAGCTGGAGTTAATCAAAGACAGTCAATTACGTACTGGTGGATTAATCTTTGCTTTAATAGGATTTATAATTATTTATTACGCAAAAAGTTAAAATGATGAAAATAAAAGCAATATTTCTCTCTTTAATATTATTAATAAATTTTTCATCAGTATCTAATTCTCAAAATATTCCTAATTCGTTTGCAGATTTAGCTGAAAAATTAATGCCTTCAGTAGTGAATATTTCAACAACCCAAACTGTTGTTGAGAGAAGTAATCCATTTCCAAATTTTCAGTTTCCACCAGGCTCACCATTTGGTGATATGTTTAAAGAATTTGGAACACCTCAAGAAAGACAATCCTCAGCGCTGGGCTCAGGATTTATTATTGATGAAAAAGGAATACTAGTTACAAATAATCATGTGATTGAAGGAGCGGAGGATATTGTTGTTCAAGTAAATGGTGAAAAAAAATTTAAAGCAAAAGTTATTGGAGCAGACCCTCTTTCAGATATTGCAGTTCTAAAAATTGAGTCAAAAGAAAAGTTTTTACCTGTGAGATTTGGTGACTCAGATAAAGCAAGAATAGGTGATTGGGTTATAGCTATTGGAAATCCATTTGGGTTAGGTGGCACAGTTACCTCAGGAATAATTTCTGCAAGAAATCGATCTATTGGATTATCAAGATATGAAGATTATATCCAAACTGATGCATCTATTAACTCTGGAAACTCAGGTGGTCCCTTGTTCGATATGAATGGAAATGTAATTGGAATTAACACGGCTATTCTTGGTAGAAGTGGAAATGTAGGAATAGGTTTTTCAATACCATCTAATAGTGCAAAGATTGTAATTGATCAATTAATTGAATTTGGAGAAACAAAAAGAGGATGGCTAGGAGTAAGAATTCAAGATGTAACGAAAGAAATTGCAGAGGTAGAAAAGTTAGACGAACCAAGAGGAGCTCTAGTAGCAAGTGTTGCACCAAATAGTCCATCTGAAAAAGCTGGAGTTAAAAGTGGAGATATTATTTTAGAATTCAACGGAGAAAAAATAAAGCAAATGAAAGAGCTTCCTATAATTGTTGCAAGAACTGAGGTTGGAAAAAAAGTAAAAGTTAAAATCTGGAGAAATAAAAAAGAAATTATCAAAACCATTACACTTGGAAGATTGGAGACATCAGAGGATTTTAAAATTTCAGAAAAAAAAGAGGAACTACCAAAAGAAACCTTAATTGAGAATCTGAAAATAAAAGTAAGAAAACTTTCTGATCAAGATATTAAAACGAGAAACTTACCCAACCAAACTAGTGGTTTGGTGATTACAAGTATTGAAAAAAATAGTCCTTTAACTGGCTCGATCGAAGTAAATAGTATCATTCTAGAAGCTCAGAAGAAAAAGATAAGAAATGTTGAGGACTTAAATCAAGCTTTAAAACAAGTTTTGAATAGTAACCAGAAGACTATTTTACTTGTAATCTATAATAGCCAAAATCAGAAAAGATATATAGGCGTTAAATTAGATTAATTTATGGATTTAAAATCCAAAATTATTTTAATTTATGGACCTACAGCTTCTGGAAAATCTAAATTTGCAATTAAACTAGCAAAAAAAATTTCAGGTCAGATTATAAATGCTGATAGCATGCAAGTTTATAAAGAACTAAAGGTTTTAACAGCAAGACCTTTTAAAAAAGATTATCAAAATATCAAACATCATTTATACGGATTTCAAAACGCTAAAAAAAATTTTTCTACAGGAGATTGGCTTAAATTAGCAAATCAAAAAATTTTGCAATGTAGAAAATTAAATAAAACTCCAATATTGGTCGGGGGCACTGGTCTTTATTTTAAAGCTTTGACAGAGGGCTTAGTAAATATTCCCAAAATTCCTATCAATTTTAGAAATAAAGTAAGAAATTTACACAAAAGAATAGGACAAAAAAAATTTTTTTTAAAGTTACTAGAAATAGATCCTTTGATTAAAGATCAAATTAATTCTCTAGATGTACAAAGATCTTTAAGAGCATATGAAATTAAATCGTTTACAAAAAAATCTATGATTAACTGGTTTAAAAACACTAAGTCAGACTACGCTCGTAATGATTTTTTTAAAATTTCTATTGATTTTCCTAGAAAAGATTTAATAGAAAAAATAAATAAGAGATGTGAAAACATGATTAAACTAGGTGCAATTTTAGAAGTTAAAAAATTTATCAAATTGAGAGTTCCAAAAAATAAAAGCCTTAGTAAAGCAATTGGCATAAGTGAGATTAAGCAATATCTTGAAAAAAAAATCCAACTAGAGCAATTAATCGAGAAAATATCAATAAAGACTAGGCAATATGCCAAAAGACAGAGCACCTGGGCTCGAGGACATATGAAAGATTGGAATAAAGTTAATCCAGCTGGTTTGGAAAAGCTCTTAAAAAAAATTTAGATATTCTCTATTAGCCTTGACCAATTAGCACAACTTCAGCTAGATTGCTTGAATGTCTAAATTATATACCGGTGCAGAAATTGTATTTAAATGCCTTGAAGATCAAGAGGTTGAATATATTTTTGGTTATCCAGGTGGAGCAGTTTTACCAATTTATGATGAACTTAAAAATCATTCATCAATTAAACATATACTTGTTAGACATGAACAAGGAGCAGGCCATGCAGCAGAAGGGTATGCAAGATCATCAGGCAAGCCTGGAGTAGTTTTAGTAACATCTGGACCAGGTGCAACTAACGTTGTTACAGCATTAACAGATGCTTATATGGACTCGATACCTTTAGTTTGTATTTCTGGACAAGTACCCACTCATTTAATAGGCACTGATGCTTTTCAAGAATGTGACACAACAGGAATCACGAGGCCTTGTACAAAACATAATTGGTTAGTTAAAGATATTAAAGAATTACCAAAAGTAATGCATGAAGCTTTTAAAGTAGCAACAACTGGAAGACCTGGACCTGTACTAATTGATATTCCTAAAGATATTCAATTTGCAAAAACTAATTATACAAAATTTAAAAAAGAAAAAAAATTAAATGGAAAAATACATAATAGATTTTCTGAAAATGAAATTAATCAATTAATTGATTTGATTTCAAAAGCAAAAAAACCAGTTGTTTATACTGGAGGTGGAGTAATAAATTCAGGTCCCCAGGCTAGTGAAACTCTAAAAGAGTTTGTTAGATTAATTGGTTTTCCAATCACATCAACTCTACAAGGATTAGGGGCATTTCCAGGGGATGATAATCAATTTATCGGAATGCTAGGTATGCATGGAACTTATGAAGCTAATAATGCAATGCATGATTGTGATTTGTTAATTAACATTGGTGCAAGATTTGATGATAGAATAACAGGTAAGATCGATGAGTTTTCACCAAAATCAAAAAAAGTTCATATTGATATTGATCCATCGTCAATCAATAAAATTATTAAAGTAGATCTTGCAATAGTTGGAGATGTTAATGAAGTAATAAAGTCAGCCATAAAGAAAATAAATAAAAAACAAAATGGATTAAAAGATTCAAATAAACAAAGAATTTCAAAATGGTGGGAACAAATCCAAAAGTGGAGAACGAAAGACTCTTTGGGATTTATCAATAGTGATAAAGAGATCAAGCCTCAGCATGCTGTAAAAAGATTATATGAGCTAACAAAAAATCAAGATACATTTATCACAACTGAAGTTGGTCAGCATCAAATGTGGGCTGCTCAACACTATAAATTTAATAAACCTAATAGATGGATGACATCAGGCGGTCTTGGAACAATGGGATATGGACTTCCAGCGGCAGTAGGTGTTCAAATTGCTCATCCAGATAAACTGGTGATCGATATTGCAGGTGAAGCATCTGTATTGATGACAATTCAAGAGATGTCTACAGCAGTTCAGTATAATTTACCGATAAAAATATTTATTTTAAATAATCAGTACATGGGAATGGTAAGACAATGGCAAGAACTTCTGCATGAAAAAAACTATTCAGAAAGTTATTCTGAAGCTTTACCAGACTTTGTTAAATTAGCTGAAGCTTACGGATGTAAAGGTATCAAGGCTGATAATCCTGATGACTTAGATGATAAAATTAAAGAGATGATTGATTATAACGGTCCAGTAATATTTGATTGTCATGTAGATCCTAATGAAAATTGTTTTCCAATGATTCCATCCGGAAAGCCTCATAATCAGATGATTTTAGGTCCAAGTGACAAAGAGGAAAATAAAATTACCGGTAAAGGGAAATCATTAGTTTAATGTCATCTCCAAAATCAGCATATAGTATTCCCACTAAAAAAGGAAAATTAGATACTCATATATTTGTTGTTTGGGTTGATAATGAGTCTGGTGTATTGGCAAGAGTAGTTGGGTTGTTTTCTGGCAGAGGATATAATATCGAGTCCCTGGCAGTTGCAGAAGTGGATGCAACAAAAAATATTTCTAGAATTACTATCGTGACAACAGGAACACCACAAGTTATTGATCAAATTAAACTTCAGCTGAAAAAACTAGTTCCAGTCCATAAAGTTGCAGATTTTAAAAGAGAAGATAAAAATGTTATTTTTAAAGAGATGGCATTACTTAAAATTGTTGCACAGAAAAAAAAGATAGATAGGTGTCTTAAAGAATGCAAAAAATTTAATCCTGTAATTTTAGACAAAACAAATAAATCAGTGGTTGTTCAAATAACTGCTTTAAGAAGAGAAATTGATAAAATGAGTAAAAAATTAAAACCCTTAGGTCTTACAAGCACTTCTAGAACTGGGGCAATAGCTATGACCAGAGGTGCTCAAACATTCAAATAAATTTATAAAGGAGAAAAAAAATGAAAATGTTCTATGAAAAAGATGCTGACGTAAACTTAATTAAAGATAAAAAAGTTGCTATTTTTGGGTATGGAAGTCAAGGGCATGCTCATGCTCTTAATTTAAAAGATAGTGGGGTAAAAGAGGTAGTCGTTGCTTTAAGAGATGGTTCAGCAAGTAAAGCAAAAGCTGAGTCAAAAGGTTTGAAGGTAATGAACTTGTCCGATGCAGCAGAATGGGCTGACGTTTGTATGATTTTAACTCCTGATGAACTTCAAGCAACCATATATAAAAATCATATCGAACAAAGAATAAAAGAGGGTACAAGTTTAGCTTTTGCTCACGGTTTAAACATTCATTATGATTTAATCAAAGCAAGAAAAGATTTAGATGTGTTTATGGTTGCTCCTAAGGGGCCTGGACACCTTGTAAGAAGTGAATTTGAAAAAGGGGGTGGAGTTCCCTGTTTGATGGCGGTACATCAAGACGGCACAGGTAAAGCAAGAGATTTAGCTCTATCTTATGCATCAGCGATTGGAGGTGGAAGATCTGGGATTATTGAAACCACTTTCAAAGATGAATGTGAAACAGATTTATTTGGTGAACAAACAGTCCTTTGTGGAGGTCTCGTAGAGCTGATTAAAAATGGTTATGAAACATTAGTTGAGGCTGGATATGAACCAGAGATGGCATATTTCGAGTGCCTACATGAGGTAAAATTAATTGTTGATCTTATCTATGAGGGTGGGATTGCAAATATGAATTACTCAATTTCAAATACTGCAGAGTATGGTGAGTATGTTTCAGGGCCTAGAATTATAAATAAAGAAGAAACTAAGAAAAGGATGAAAGAAGTACTTGCAGACATTCAATCTGGAAAGTTTACTAAGCAATGGATGGATGAGTGTAAAAATGGTCAAAAGAATTTTCTCAAGACCAGAGAGGAATTAGCAAAACATTCTATAGAAACAGTCGGTACTAAACTAAGAGCTATGATGCCTTGGATTGGTAAGAAGAAATTAGTGGATAGCGATAAGAAGTAAATATTGATTAAATTGGGCTAAAATAATTATTTTATTTTGCAATCTAAACGATAGGTTGTATATTTCGAACACTAAAAATATTTATATGGCTGAGAAAGATAAAGTATTTATTTTCGATACAACTATGAGGGATGGTGAACAGTCACCAGGTGCCTCTATGAGTGTTGAGGAAAAAATTCAGATTTCAAGAGTTTTTGATGAAATGGGAATTGATATAATTGAGGCTGGTTTTCCAATATCATCGCCGGGTGACTTTGAGGCTGTGAGTGCAATCAGTAAAAGTGTAAAAAATTCAATTCCTTGTGGTTTAGCTAGAGCTACAAAAAAAGATATAGACGCTTGTCATGAGTCTTTAAAATTCGCAAAAAGATTTCGTATCCACACATTTATTTCAACAAGCCCAGTTCATATGAAACATAAACTTAATATGACAGATGAACAAGTTTTAGGCGCTATTAAGGAAAGTGTTACCTATGCTAAAAAATTTACAGATGATGTTGAGTGGTCATGTGAGGATGGCACAAGAACAAATTTAGAATTTATGTATAAAACAATAGAACTTGCCATCAAATGTGGTGCAACAACAATTAATATTCCTGATACGGTTGGTTATTCAATACCAGAAGAATTTGCAAAAACTATTACATCAATAAAAAACAATGTACCAAATATTGATAAGGCTATTCTTTCTGCGCACTGTCATAATGATTTAGGATTAGCGGTTGCTAATGCTTTATCAGGTTTATCAGCAGGAGTTAGACAAATTGAATGTACTATAAATGGAATAGGTGAAAGAGCAGGTAATGCAGCACTTGAGGAAATTGTAATGGCTATAAAAACCCGAGATGACTTATTACCTTATGAAACAGGAATTAAGACTGAACTAATTAGCAAAGCATCTAAAATTGTATCTAATGCTACAGGTTTTCCTGTTCAATTTAATAAAGCGATCGTTGGAAAAAATGCTTTTGCTCATGAATCTGGCATTCATCAAGATGGAATGTTAAAAAATAGAGAAACTTATGAAATAATGACGCCAGAAAGTGTCGGTGTAAAAAAAACATCTTTAGTAATGGGAAAACACTCTGGACGTCATGCATTTAAAGATAAATTAAGTGATTTAGGTTATGCAGATGTTACAGATGATGTTGTCCAAGCAGCTTTTGGAAAATTCAAAATTTTAGCGGATAAGAAAAAACATATTTACGATGAGGATATTGTAGCATTAGTCGATGATAGTTTGATTATTGATAATAAGATAAATGCAATAAACTTAAAATCATTAAAAGTATTTGCCGGAACTGGCGAGCCCCAAAGAGCTGATATGACTTTAGATGTTTTTGGAGAAGTTAAAAAGACTTCTCAAACTGGTGATGGTCCAGTTGATGCTATATTTAAATGTATTAAAGACCTTTATCCTCATGATGTAAAATTATCTCTTTACCAAGTTCATGCAGTTACAGAAGGAACTGATGCACAAGCAACAGTTAGTGTAAAGATAGAAGAAAATGATAGAACTACAGTGGGTCAGTCAGCTGACACAGATACTTTAGTAGCATCGGCAAATGCTTATTTAAATGCTTTAAACAAAATGCTTATTAAGAGAGAGAAAAAATCTTTGTATAAAAACATCGAACCGAAGAAATTAAAGGAGAGTATATAATGGGAATATTTGATAGTGTTAAAAAAATATGGAGCCAGGATATGGCAATCGATCTTGGAACTGCCAACACATTAGTTGTTGTTAAAGGACAAGGTGTAGTTTTGAATGAGCCATCTGTCGTAGCAATTGTGGAGCAAACTGGAAAAAAACAAGTTTTAGCTGTAGGAGATGAAGCAAAAACAATGTTGGGAAGAACACCTGGAAATATAAGTGCAATTCGACCTTTAAGAGACGGTGTTATTGCTGATTTTATAGTCACTGAAGAAATGATCAAACATTTCATTAAAAAAGTTCATAAAGGTAGAACATTTGCTAATCCGAGAATATTAATTTGTGTGCCTACTGGCTCTACTCCAGTTGAAAGAAAAGCAATTCAAGACAGTGCTTTGGCAGCAGGCGCTAGAAGAGTTCAATTAATTGAAGAGCCTATAGCTGCAGCGATAGGTGCAGGTTTACCAATATCAGAGGCAACAGGATCAATGGTTGTTGATATTGGTGGTGGAACAAGTGAGATTGCTGTTATGTCATTAGGAGGTTTAGTATATTCAAAATCTTTAAGAGTTGCAGGTGATGCTATGGACGGAGCTCTAGTTAACTATATGAGAAAAGAATATAATCTTATGATTGGGGATAGCACAGCTGAAAAAATTAAAAAAGAAATTGGTACCGCTATTCCATCAAATAATAATACTTATGCTGTCAAAGGTAGAGATTTAAGATCAGGAACTCCAAAAGAAGTCAATATTACCGAAGAAGATACAGCAGAGGCATTAGATGGTATTTTAAGAGAAATGGTTAATGGTATTAAAGATGCCCTTGAGGCTACACCACCAGAATTATCAGCAGACCTTGTTGATATGGGTCTTACTTTGACAGGCGGTGGAGCTTTATTAAAAAATATTGATAGAAGATTTTCTAAAGAAACAGGATTGCCAGTGCATATTGCTGAGGACCCATTGTCGTGTGTTGCTATTGGAACTGGTAAAGCTCTGGATCAAGAACAAACATTCTCTACGATGCTGACTGAATATTAAGAAAGATGGCCGAAAGCAGAGATGATTTTATAATAGCAATTAGATCTGCTTTTTTAAATAAAAGTACAAAGCAAAAATTTTCTTTATTAACTTTAGTTTTTTTTTCAGTCGTTATCATTGTTTTATCTAGTTTTAATTTTAAGGCGATAACTGTTACAAAGTCAGTAATAAAAGAAATTGTTTATCGATCTTCATTTATAGTTTCGATCCCAGAAAATTTTATCAAATCTTCTTATTTAAATTTAAAGGAATACACTAATTTTTATAAAGAATATAAGCAAACCAAAGAGGAATTGGATCAATTAAAATCTGAAAATATTTCAACAAAAATTATCAAAAGTGAAAATGAAGAACTCAAAAGTCTTATTGATGGTTATACCATTACTTCTAATAAGATTTTAGCAAAGGTAATTGTTGATCACGAAAGTCCTTTTTTACGATCAATTATTATCAACAAAGGTAGTAAGGAAAAAATTAAGATTGGAACAAATATTTATGATCGAAGCTATCTTGTAGGAAGGGTCATCGAAGTAAATTATACAAATTCAAGAGTATTGTTGTTAACTGATTTAAATTCAAATATTCCTGTTTCTATCACGCCTGGAAACGTTCAGGCAATTGTTGTTGGTAATGGAGATAAAAAAGGTGAAATTAAATATATTAAAAATGATCTTATAAACAAAATCGATGATCAAGGAATTGCATATACATCTGGAACTGGCTCAATTTTCAAAAGTGGAATTCCTGTCGGAACGATTGATTTAAAAGATGAAAATGAAAAAATTTTCATCAACTTCTATAGTGATTTTAGTCAATTAAAATATGTTTTTGCAGAGATTGATGAATTAATTCCCACACCTATTGAAACTGAAGAAAATGATCAAACACAAGTCTCTTCAAATACTGAGCAAATAAAATTAGACTTAATAAGTGATGAATTGCAAATTTTAGAGGATAGTAACACTAAATTTTTAGAGGAAAATAAAGAATTGAATACTTTAACTAACGATTTAACTAAACAAATTGAGATATTAAAGTCAGAAAATGAGTTTCAAAAAAGTGTTATTCAACAACATAATTTAGATCAAGAAGAGCTAGAATTTTTAAGATTGAATTTAATCTATAGTTCAAGATGCCAATCTAAAAAACTCTTTAGCACTGGTTTTAAAGTAGGTACCGAAGAATATAAAGAATGTATAATGCGAAAAGGAAAGATAAGTGATTAGATTTCAAAAGAAAAATTTATTTTACAAGGTATATACTTGGTTACCAATTCTTGCTTTATTTATATCTGTATTTAATGAATTTGATTTTAATTATTTAAACATTGATTATTTTTCATTTAATTTTCCATTTATATTAATTTTTTTTTTCGCTTTAAAAGCATATCAGCGATTTGATTACTTTTTAGTTTTTTTAGCAGGGTTATTTAATGATACCGTTGTGGGTTTACCCTTAGGCATAAGTTCTATGTCATATATCTTAATTTGTATATTTGCCACTTACCTAAGAAATATAACAATTAGTCCAAATTTAATAAAAGATTGGTTCTATTTTTTGTTTATCATTAGTTTGATAAATTCAATCAATTTTTCAGTTTTATTTTTGTTTTTTTCTTATGAATTGGATATTACACTTTTTATTGTGAATAATTTTTTTACGTTTTTATTTTACATAATATTTTCAATATTTTTTAAGAGGTATTTAAAAAGTTTAGATGATTAATATTAATATAAGTGACAGTGCAACTAAATTAAATTCATTAAATCGAAGAATGTTTATTCTTGCGACAGCTAAAATTATCATTTTAGGTGGAATAGTTAGTAGATTATTTTTTTTACAAGTTAAAGAGAATAAAAAATACTTAACACTATCTGATAAAAATAGAATTCGAGAATGGAAATTACCCCCTATTAGAGGAGAATTTCAAGACTACTTTGGAAACACGATTGCTGGAAATTTTGAGGCTTACCAACTCCACATCATACCTGAGGAGGTTGAGGATTTTAGATATGTAATTTATCGTGTGAAAGAATTGTTGGAATTAAGTGATAAACAATTTAAAAAAATTGTAAAAAAAAAGAATGAAATAAAACCTTGGGAAACATTAATTGTAGCAGATAATTTAAGTTGGGAAAAATTTTCAAAAATAAATAATCACCTTTATGATCTTAATGGTGTTAAACCAGTCATTTCAATATCAAGAGATTATCCGTATAAAGAAAACTTCACTCATGTTTTGGGTTATGTAAGCCAGGCTAATGAAAATGACCTTTTAACAAATGAAAATATTAAAGAAAAATTTGTACCTGGATTAAAAGTTGGAAAAACAGGTTTAGAAAAATCATTTGAACAGAAATTAATTGGATCAAATTCTGTAGAGCGATATGAAGTTAATGCCTATGGTAGAAGGATTAGTCAATTAGCATTTCAAAAAGGAGATAAGGGAGAAACAATCAAACTTACAATAGATACAAAAATTCAAGAGTTAACAAATGAGTTACTTAAAGAAAAAGCTGGATCGATATGTGTAATGGATATTTATACAGGTGCAATTATTGCAATGCATTCTTCCCCATCCTTTGATCCCAACTCTTTTGTATTTGGAATAAGCCAAGATGAATGGCAACTGATAAGAAACAATCCAATGAAACCCCTAGTAAATAAATCATTATCAGGAAATTATTCACCAGGATCAACCATAAAACCTATAGTTGCCTTATCCGCTTTAGAAAATGAAATTATTAAACCAGATTTTACAGTTCAATGTAAAGGACACAAAAATCCTTTAGAATTGTACGGGCAAACTTATCATTGTTGGAAAAAAGAAGGTCACGGATTTGTAAACTTGAGAGAAGCGATGAAGCAATCTTGTGATACATATTTTTATGAAGTTGCAAGGCGATTAGGTGTAGATCGATTAAGTGTTACTGCAAAAAAATTTGGATTGGGGCAGAAAGTATTTAAAGATGTATTCGATAATGAAAAGAATGGTTTAGTTCCTAATACAGAATGGAAAAAAAATGCATTAGGAAGAAATTGGGTGCTTGGTGAAACAATAATTACTGGTATTGGCCAAGGATTTATTCAAACAACTCCAATACAATTATGTTTAATGACTGCTCAAATAGCTAATGGTGGATACAAAATTTATCCTAAAATAGTGGTGAATGATGACAATCAATATGCAGATAAGTTTACGCCATTATATAAAAAGTCTCGAAATATCAAGATTGTTCAAGAT
This sequence comes from uncultured Pelagibacteraceae bacterium, assembly GCA_902612225.1. GTDB lineage: Bacteria > Pseudomonadota > Alphaproteobacteria > Pelagibacterales > Pelagibacteraceae > Pelagibacter. The sequence continues at coordinate 20,237 of CACMCS010000013.1, forward strand.
GCAATGTTTAGTTCTACAAATGAAGTGAGAGGAACTTCTTACAGATCTCGTTTGGATGATCCTAAATATCGATTCGCTGGAAAAACTGGAACTTCACAGGTAAAGAAAATAACTGAACTAGATCGTGAGTTAGATCTTAAAACATTTCAAATTCCTTACGAAGAGAGAGATCATGCTTTATATGTAGCATTTGGGCCTTATAAAAGCCCAAGGTATGCGTTAAGCATAATTATAGAACATGGTGGCTCTGGAGGAACTGTTGCAGCTCCTTTAGCTAAAAAATTATTTAAAATGATTATTGATAGACACGAAATTAGAAAAAATTACGATAACAAAAAATATTTGGATATCTAATGTACCAATACAGAAGATTTAATAACAAAAATGGTTTTTTCCAAAAATTTGGAAATTTAGATTATATCCTTTTATCATGTCTTTTAATTCTTGGATTTATTAGTCTTGCAACAATGTATTCTACTGACGGGGGTGAAGTTTTATTTCATACAAGAAGTCACTTCATAAAATTTGTTGTTTTCTTTTCAATGATGCTGGTGATTTCATTTATCAACATCAAATTTTGGTTCTCTCTTGGTTATTTATCTTATGCAGTTATTTTAGGAATGTTAATTTGGACTATAAATTTTGGTATTACTGCATCAGGATCTAAAAGATGGATTGATTTATATTTTTTAAATATTCAGCCGTCTGAATTGATGAAAATTTTTATTATTTTATGTCTAGCAAAATATTTTCATCGAATGAAAGCGCAACATGTTAACTCTTTTTATAGCTTATGTTTTTCCTTAATAATCATATTCGTGCCAATGAGTTTAGTAATTATACAACCAGATTTAGGCACCTCACTACTTATTGCAATAAGTGGAATAGTTGTATTGTGGTTTGCTGGATTAAATCATAAATATTTTTTTTATTCTTGTTTACTATCAATCATTTCTTTGCCAATTATCATTTCTTTTCTAAAACCTTATCAAAAACTTAGAGTATTAACTTTTCTAAATCCAGATAGAGATCCTCTAGGAGCCGGTTATCAGATTATCCAATCTAAAATTGCTGTTGGATCAGGAGGTTTCACTGGTAAGGGTTTTTTAAAAGGAACACAAAGTTATCTAGAATTTCTACCTGAGAAACATACAGATTTTATATTTACCCTTTTTTCGGAAGAATTTGGTTTTATAGGGTCAGTTTTGTTACTTTTAATTTATAGTATAATAATTTACCGAGTTATCAGAATAGGTGCGCTTTCTAGAAGTTATTTTGCAAAATTATTTTGTTACAGCTTTGGAACATCAATTTTTATATATGTTGTAATAAATATGAGTATGGTTTTAGGTCTACTCCCTATTGTAGGTTCACCTTTACCGATAATGTCATATGGTGGTTCATCAATGTTAGCCACGATGATAGGATTTGGAATTGTGATGAGTGCCAAAACTCATAGTCAACAATCCATTGCATAAGTATAATTTGTCGCTTAATCTTAATTAATATTTCATTATATACTCTTTGAATGAATAAACTTAAGGTAGGTATAGTTGGAGCTGGTATTCAAGGTATTTCTAACGCTTTATTTTTGCAGAAAAAAGGTTTTGATGTAACGATATTTGATCGAGAAAATCCAGGAAGCCCTGTAGCATCTTACGGAAATGCTGGTCATTTTTCTCCCTATGCTTCATTGTCTTTAAATAGAACTGATATTTTATTGGACGTCCCCGCTATGCTAATGAGCTCAACAGGACCTCTTGCTCTTAAATGGAACTATGTTCCAAAAATGATCCCTTGGTTTATGAAATTTATATTGAATACCACAAAAAATAAAATGATGCACACTGCAAAAAATATGCATCAAATTTTAGATTTAGCACTTCCCGCTTATGATGAATTATTTAATGAAGTTGATATTGAAGGTTTAGTTGAAAACAAAGGAATTTTGTATATTTGGAACGATCAAGATTTGAAAAGCAGAGAATTAGAAATTAATGTTAGAAAGGAATTAGGAGTTCAGCAACAACTTGTGAATAAAAAAGAAATTCATGATTTAGAGCCTAATATAAAACCTTTTTATCATGCTGGTGTTTATTATCCTTACGCAAGACATGCAAGAAATCCAAAAAAAATCCTGCTTAAATTTTTTGATTTATTTCTTAAAAAGGGCGGGCAATTTAAAAAAACGGAAGTTAAAAGTATAGACTTTCAAGATGAACAACCAATCTTAAAAACGGAGTCTGAAAAATTCTCATTTGATAAATTGGTGATAGCCTGTGGAGCCTTTTCAAAAAAATTAACTGATAATTTAGATGAAAAAATACCTTTAGATACTGAGCGTGGATATCATGTTCACTTTAAAGATTGTGACCATCTTTTACAAAGACCAGTTATTTTTTCAAATCGAGGATTTGGAATTACTCCAATGGAACAAGGATTAAGAGTTGTAGGCACTGTCGAGTTTGGTGGATTGAAAAATCCTTTATCAAAATCTCGTATTAAAAATTTGATAAATAACGCTAAGTACATGTTGGGGGATTTACCCGATCATGAAGATGAATGGTTAGGATTTAGACCAACATTACCCGACTTTTTACCAGTTATGGGTCCGTCAAAAAATCATAAAAATGTATTCTATTGTTTCGGTCATCATCATTTAGGATGGACATTAGGTCCAATATCTGGAAAGATTGTCTCCGGAATGATAGCTAAAGAAAACACCAATTTAAATTTAGCCCCTTATAGCTCAACCAGATTCAATTAGTAAAATGCAAAATACCA
>CACMCS010000014.1:0-22600 GCA_902612225.1 uncultured Pelagibacteraceae bacterium
TTCTTTGGATCACAATTACCAAAAAAACCGTCTGCTCTTGGAACACCCATTGAACTTCCACAGCCAAGAATTATAAATTTCATAAAATATTATTGAAAAAATAATCTATTAAAATTGTCTGTAGTTTTATTTACTAACTCTAACTTGGAAATTTCTTTTATCTCAGAGAGTTTATTTGCTGTAAAATCAATAAAAGCAGGCTCATTTTTTTTTCCTCTATTCGGAACTGGTGCCAAATATGGACTGTCGGTCTCTATTAAAATTTTATCTATTGGTAAAGATTTAAAAGGTAAAATTATATTTTGGTTTATATTTGACTAATTCTGAACCTGGTTTTATAGGTGCTTTGGATACTGATTTATCAAGATTTTCATCTTTATATAAAATCTTTTTTTGATTGGCAGGTTTATCAATTAATGGCTCTGTTTGTTCGCTAACATTTTTATTAAAAAACCATGTTTGATCACATGATCCGCATTTTAATAATCTGCCTTTATCTGGAATTAAGTTTTCATCTACTTCAAATTTTTTTTCACCGCACGGACAAGTAATTATCATTAGCTTTATATAACAGATTCTGATTAAAAATCCTTTGTTTTACACATCTTTATACATTGAAAAAATAAATAACTACTGTATTAGTACTTCATTCGGAGTGTAGCGCAGCCTGGTAGCGCATCTGGTTTGGGACCAGAGGGTCGCAGGTTCGAATCCTGCCACTCCGACCACCAATTATGAAAAAAGCAAAAATTTATAAACCAAATAAAACAGCTATGCAATCTGGCTTAGGCAAGATTAACAAATGGGTTTTGGAATTCAAAACTAAAGATCCTACAAGAAATCCATTAATGGGATGGGAAAGTTCATCTGACACTTATACTGAATTAAAATTAGAATTTACCAGCAAAGAACTAGCAATTAATTATGCAAAAAAAAACAAAATTGATTTTGAAGTGATAGAACCAAAACAAAGAAAAGTAGTGAAAAAATCATATGCAGATAATTTTTTAAACTAAATTTATGTTTAAATTTTTTACAGATAAAAGATGGCATTTATGGAGTATTGGAGGAACAATACTTATTCTTGCTGCTACATGGTATCAAGTACAACTAGATGTTAGAATTAATGAGTGGTTTGGTGAGTTTTATGACACTTTACAAAAAGCATTAGCTGAACCAGGCGCTGTAACTGAAAAAGAATTTATTGCATATCTTTTTACATTTGCAAAAATCGCAGCGGTCTACATTTTAGTAGTTATATTTAGTGATTATTTTACTAGTCACTGGACTTTTAGATGGCGAACAGCTATGGCTGATTTTTATCATGATAAATGGACTTTTGCTTCATCAATAGAGGGCGCATCTCAAAGAGTTCAAGAGGATACTCTTAAGTTTGCAAGAATAATGGAAGGATTAGGTGCAGAACTTTTAAGAAGTGTAATGACACTTATAGCATTTACTCCAATTTTGTGGGGATTATCTAAAAGTATTACTGTACTGCCATGGATAGGTGAGGTTAATCATGCTCTAGTTTGGGTAGCTATTATTTCTGCGTTGGGTGGTACTTTTATACTCGCCGCTGTAGGAATCAAATTACCTGGTATTGAATATGATATTCAAAAAGAGGAAGCTGCATACAGAAAAGAGTTAGTTCTTGGTGAAGACTTTAAAGAAAATGCGCAACCTATGAAAATCGATGATCTATATGGTGGTGTAAGAAAAATTCATTATAAAATGTACTTTCATTATCTTTATTTTAATGCTGTTAAATGGAGTTACTTACAAGGAATGGTGATTGTTCCTTATCTTGCATTAGCACCTACAATTGTGACAGGTGCTATTACTCTTGGTTTTGTTCAGCAAATCATAAGAGCTTTTGGAAGAGTAGAGACTTCACTTCAATATTTAGTAAGAAGTTGGCCTATAATTGTTGAACTGATCTCAGTCTGGAAAAGGCTAAACGAATTTGAGAATAAATTAAAGTTAAATACAGAAAATTTATCTAAAGAAAAAATTTAGTGGCTTTAAGTAAAGAATTAATAAACGATATTATAAGAGTAACATCAAAAGCAGCAATTTCTTGCTATGATTTTATTGGAAAAAATCAAAAAAAAAATGCTGATAAAGCAGCAACGGATTCAATGAGAAATGAAATTAATAAACTTTCTATTAATGGAGAAGTTGTTATTGGTGAAGGAGAGTTGGATAAAGCTCCAATGTTATATATAGGTGAAAAACTAGGCTCAGGTGGAAATTTAGATCTTGATATAGCAGTCGATCCAGTAGAAGGAACAAATTTTGTCGCAAATAATCTCCCGGGAGCATTATCAGTGATATCAATTGCTGAAAAAGGGAATCTTTTTAACGCTCCAGAAACTTATATGGATAAAATTGCAGTTTCTAACAAAATACCTTTTGAAGCAACTGATTTAGACTTTTCAGTTGAAAAAAACATAAAGAATATAGCCGACTCCTTAAATAAAGATATTACAGATATTACAGCTTGTTTGTTAGATCGACCTCGACATAATCACATTATTAATGAACTTAAAAGATTAAATGTAAAAATGAAACTAATTTCAGATGGTGATGTATCTGGAGCATTAATGGTTACTGATGAAAAATATGGTGTAGATATTTTTTTAGGTATAGGAGGGGGGCCTGAAGGGGTTTTGGCTGCTTCAGCTATTGATGCATATGAATGTAAATTTCAAGGCAGATTTATTTTTGATAATGAAAAAGATATAGAAAGAGCTAAGCAAATGGGTATAGAAAATTTAAACAAAAAATATGATCTTAAAGAAATTATTAGAGGCGACTCAATATTTTGTGCTACAGGTATAACTTCTGGAGATTTGGTGAAGGGTATAATCCACAAAGATAATTATTATATTACCGAAACTCTTGTTACACATAAAAGCTCAAATTTCCGTAAAATTGTTTCACTGAAAGACACTATAAAAACTTGATAAATATAATATTTTACAATAAAAGATCCAAATTTGGTCCCTTCGTCTATCGGTTAGGACACGTGGTTTTCATCCTCGAAAGAGGGGTTCGATTCCCCTAGGGACCGCCAAAATGCCATATTTTGTCTATTTAATTGTTTCTAAATTAAAAAATAAAAAAAGACTTTCATACGTTGGGTATAGTAAAGACTTAAAAAAAAGATTGAATTTACATAACTCTGGAAAAGGAGCGAAGTTTACAAGAGGAAAAAAATGGAATTTAGTTTATTATGAAGAATACATTACAAAATCAGACGCCATGAAAAATGAATATAAGCTAAAAAAGAATTACAAGTTAAGAAAAGAAATAATTAATAAATGAAAATTTCAATTTTATTACCTTTAAAAGAAAATTTCTCACCAACATATGCTGGAGCTGTTTCATTATTCATCAATGATACTTTGAGATCAAGTAAATTCAGAAAAAATATAACTGTATTTGGTCATACAAACTATAAAAAAAAGTTTAATCAAAAATATTTTAATATTAATATAAAAAAAAATTTTTTTTCTAGTCAGAATAATGAATATGTTAAAAAATTTATAGAAATAGAAAAAAAAAATAACTCGCAAATAATCGAATTACATAATAGGCCAATTTATCTTAAATACCTTGTTGATGATCTAAAGGGTAAAGATTATATCCTATATTTTCATAACGATCCTCTAACTATGTCAGGATCAAAAAGCATTAAAGAAAGATCATTTTTATTAAATAATTGTTATAGAATAATTTTTAATAGCAACTGGTCTAAAAAAAGATTTTTACAAAAAATGAAGTCTGATGCTATAAATAGTGAGAAATTAATTGTAATAAATCAGTCAGCTTCTAAAAATAAAATTAATTTTAAGAATAAGAAAAAACTAATTACATTTGTTGGAAAACTTAACAAGTCAAAAGGATATGATCTTTTTGGTAATGCTGTAATAAAGATACTTAAAAAACATAGTGATTGGTCAGCATATGTTGTTGGGGATGAGCCAAGAGATAAATTAGATTTCAAACATTCTCGTTTAAAAAATTTTGGATTTAAAGAGCATAAAGAAGTAATTGATATATATAAAAAAACTAGTATTGCTGTTGTTTGTTCTAGATGGGATGAACCTTTTGGTAGAACAAGTTTAGAAGCTGCTGCGAACGGCTGTGCAGTCATAATTAGTAATAGGGGAGGTTTACCTGAAACTATTACTAATGGAAGGATTTTAAAACAATTAACTGTTAATGAAATTTATAAGAATATTGAGAATTTAATCATTAACTCAAAAATTAGAAGAAAATATCAGACACTATCTTATAAAAACTTTTATTTATCACACGAATACGTTTCTGAACAAATTGATAATGTAAGAAATAATTTAAGTAAGATTAGTAAACCTTATTTAAGACAAGAACAATCAAATTTAAGAATACTGCACATTACCAATTTTAACGAAAGACATAATGGAAGACTTTTTTTTAATACCGGTAGGAGATTAAATAATGGATTTATACGATTGGGACATAGTGTTTTAGAATTTAGTGATAGAGATATTGTTAGTCGAGGTAAATCAATTAAAGATTTTTATGGATCAAATACTTTAAACGATAAATTAATCAAAACATGTTATCATTTTAAGCCAGACCTTATTGTTTTAGGACATGCTGACATGATATCTAAAGATATCCTTTATAATCTTAAAAAAGATTATTCCAATTTAAAAATCGCTCAATGGTTTCTTGACCCTCTAAATAAAAATGGTCCTGATTTTTATAAGAATAAAAGAAGAATTCTAGATAAATCTGAAGTAATAGACGGAAATTTTTTAACTACATCACCTGATGCTGTTAGTTTTTTATCAAAAAAAAAGATGAATTATTTTATTCCAAACCCCTCGGATCAATCAATGGAGACATTAGATAATTTTAAAAAAGATTGCTCCAATGATGTTTTTTTTGCATTAAGTCATGGTGTGCACAGGGGACAATTAAAAAACCGATCTTCAGATGATAGAGAAAAATTTATAAAATCTTTAATAAATAAATGTAAAAATATAAGATTTGATATATTTGGTATGGATAATATTCAACCTATTTGGGCTGACCAATATTTTAAAAACATATCCAATTCGAAAATGGGCCTTAATCTAAGTAGAGGAACGCCAATAAAATACTATAGTAGTGATAGAATTACTCAAATTATTGGTAATGGTTTAGTTACCTTGATTGATGAAAAGACTTATTATAGCGATTTTTTTGATGATACCGAAATGGTTTTTTATAAAAACATCTCTGATTTATCAGAAAAAATTGAAAAAATCTCTGAAGATGAAAAATTGCGTAAATTAATTGGTCAAAAAGGTAAGACGAAATATATGAAGTATTTTAATTCAACTCTTGTGGCTGATTTTATCATAAATAAAACTTTTGATTTGAATAAAACAAAAAAATATTTATGGCACAAACCATAAAATGATTTCCATAGTAATACCAACCTATAATAATTTAGAATATCTTAAATTATGTTTAAAAAGTTTAAAGAGAAATTCTTCTTTTAATCATGAGATAATTATTCATATTAATGATGGTTCAGATGGCACATTAGATTTTATTAGAGCTAACAATTATAAATATACAAGCTCAGATGATAATATTGGTCTTTGTTCATCAATCAATAAGGCTGCAAAATTAGTTACAAATCAATATATTCTTTATAGCCACGATGATATGTATTTTTGCCCTGATTGGGATATAGCTTTATTTCATGAGGTTAAAAGTTTAGATCATGATAATTTCTATCTATCTGGAACAATGATTGAACCAAACTCTGGACATATAGTTTATGATTTTGGAATTGATCTGGATACTTTTAAGGAAGATTTATTACTATCAAAATATAAAAGCCTAAATTTTTATGATCATCAGGGTACCCATTTTGCTCCACATTTGGTCTCAAAGAAGATGTGGGATAAAGTAGGTGGTTTCAGTGAAGAATTTAATCCCGGTATAGGTTCTGACCCAGATTTTAATATGAAATTGTGGAAAGAAGGTGTGAGAATATTTAAGGGTTTGAATGATTTTAAAGTTTATCATTTTGGTTCTCTAACAACTAGAAAGAAAAAGAATTTTATCCAAAATAGAGGGGACAAGACATTTTTAAAAAAATGGGGTTTTTCTACTAAATTTTTTAAGAAATATTATTTAAAATCTAAAACAAAATATGAAGGTCCTTTAAATGAACCAAAAAAAACTTTTAATTATTTCTTAGATTTACTAATTTGTAAAATAAAATTATTTCTCTCATAAAATTTCATGTCTAAACTTATTGATAAATTAAGTATCTTAAAAAAAAAGATTTATTCTTCCAAAAAAAGTTACTCTTTTGGAGGATGTGATTTACTAATCGATTATATTTTCAAATCCAAAAAAAGAGGATTTTACTTAGATGTGGGTTGTCAACATCCAGTATCTAATAACAACACATATTTACTTTATAAAAGGGGTTGGAACGGAATAAATATTGATTTAGACCCCAAAAATATAAGATTATTTAATTTAGAAAGACCAGATGAAATAAATATTTGTAAATGTGTATCTTCTGATAATTCTAAAAAGGATCTATTCTTTTTTCACCCTGGATCACCAATTAACTCGTTAAAAAAAAACTACTAAAGATAAATCAAACTTTTCTTTAAAAAAGATCAAGACTTACACGCTTAACTCAATTTTAGAAGAATATAAAATACGAGATATAGATTATTTCAATCTAGATGTTGAAGGTCATGAGATCGATATATTAAAAAACTTTGATATCAAATATTATAAACCCAAAGTTATCTCTGTAGAATTTATTGATTATCAAATGAAAAAATTAGAGTTTAAAAATAATGATATCAATCGCGTATTACAATCTGATTTATATAAGTATTTTATTTCTAATGATTATCATTTTGTAAATTGGTCTCATGCAGATTTAATTTTTGTACATAAAGATTTTAAATATTAAATCTTTATTTTATTTAAAGCATTATTCTTAAATATATTTGCTTCTCTAATATACCTTCTTACCATTTGCGTTGTTTTATGTCCTGTCATGGCCATTATACTTCGCTCATCAGCACCTGACTCTGCAGCTACAGTTGCAAAACCTGACCTTAAACTATGACCAGAAAAATTTTTGTTTTCTATACCTGCTAAATTTAAATATTTTTTTATCAATAAAACTACAGATTGATCAGTTAACCTTTTATGCGTTAATGATGAACCTTTAGAAAATCTTCTAAAAATAGGTCCAGACTTAATTTGAGAAACCTCCAACCATTTTTTTAAATTTAAAACAGGGCAGTAAATTTCATTGGGAAAATAGGGCAGTCCCTTGATCATTCCTTCGCCAAATTGATCAGTTTTAGATCTTTTAATAGAAATTTTCAGGCCCTCAGGTACAAATTCTAAATCCTCATGATCGATAGAAATCAGCTCAGTTCTCCTAAATCCACCTCCAAAGCCAATGAGTATTATTGATTTGTCTCTAAGTTTTTTAATTTCATTAACTTTTTCTTTATCTATTACATTAATAATCAATTTTAAATGATTGATTAATAATGGTTTTTTACCTTTCTGAATACTTCCTTTGACCCTTCTTATACCCATTAAATTTTCTACTATTATTGGATGTTTTGTGTCTAGATAATGCCCTTTCAACTTGTGAACCATACTTATTGAAACCAATCTTCTTCTTAAGGTGCTTATTTTTGAATTTTTAGAAAGGTGAGTAAGGTACAAAGAAACTATCTTAGGTTCAGTTGGCAACGAATTTAAGCCATGCTTTGCGCAAAAAGCTCCAAAGTCCTTAAAATCAGATTTATAAGCTCTTAAAGTATTATTTGCCTTGGAGCTTTTGAGGTTATTTAAAGTTGCCTCATGAAGTGATTTTAGGTCTGTTGTTAAGTCACTCATAATATTAGTATTGATAACAATTAATTATCGTTAGTAATATATCAAGTGATTTATAATGTCAATAGTTTAAATTATAAATTTATGGGTTCAATTGATGGTGAAATTCCAGCTGTATGGTTTTTGATAAGCTCAATTGGTTTTATTATTTTGAGTTTCATTCAATATAGAAATACTGGTAAAAGTATTAATACATTTTTTTTGAGCATAATGGCCATTTTGTTTTTATGCAGCTATTTTATATTACTTTTTAGAACCTGATTTATCCCCACTATTCACAGAGAAATGAGAAAAATAATAGAATCACCTAAAAAGTGATACATTTTAAAATCAGTATTTGTTAATTTAATTATGAATTAAGGGGCAACTCTTAACTGGCCAATTGGAGAAAAGCCGAGAGGTACAATTCCAGGGGGCAGAAAGCTTCACAAAGCATCGCTGAACATGTGGAGCGGGAGGCATGGCGGTAGCGCATCAACGACGTGCCAAAACAACTGTTCTTTGCACCCTTAAAAGTGCAAGGAAACAGGGGTTTTTTTCTAATGATACTCAAAGGGACTAAATTTCAATTAAAAGTCTGGAAATATCTAAGAACAATCCCCAAAGGTAAAGTAAAAACCTACAAACAAGTAGCTATTAGCATAAAAAGCCCTAAATCTGCTCGAGCTGTCGCTAATGCTTGCGCTAAAAACCCATATGCTCCAAAAATACCCTGTCATAGAGTGATTAGATCAGATGGAGCTCTTGGAGGATACTCTGGAAGAGGTGGAATCAAGCAAAAGCTTAAATTACTTAAATCTGAAAAAGCAGCAATTTAGCCTCATTTTAACGTTTTTTTATGTTAAAAATACCAATAAAATCAACGTTTTTTGATCTTTTTAATTAGTTAGATATAAAATAGCATAATTCACCCTTCAGTTGTACCACATATGAACCTACGCTTAAAAGAGACCCCTATTTGGACGTTTAAATGCTATATTCAATTAGTGCATCGCTCTACTATTCAACTATATCAACACTTTTAAACAACCCCATATATTCATGATTTTCATTTTCCTTATGCTCAAAAAGTCTTGAATTTAAATGATAATTTAATATTTTTCAGATTTAGTCGAAAATTCTATCACTTAAACCAAAGCCGACGGTATTTTAATACTTATAAAACCAATTTTTTGTAATTTTTTTATTAAATTAAGAATTAAATAAAATGTAATAATTACAATAGTTTACATAATATATTTAATCTATTACTTAAGATATTAGTAAATAGATAGTACCTATTATTTAATTTTTTTAATTATGTTTTCTCTTCTATAGATGTAGATACCACTTAATACAATAATAAATAATCCTAAGAAAGTCCAATTATCTGGAAAATCACTAAAGAAATAATAACCTATGATTATGTTAGTTATTATCTCAAAATAGCTAAATGGAGCTAATTTAGAGGCATCAGCGTATTTTAGAGATAGTATTAAAAATAAATGACCTATACAGGCAAAAATCCCTATAGCAGCCATCATAGACCACTGATTTAAAGAAGGCTCAACCCAAACAAATGGCATTATTGTAGAAACTATTATGGCCCCTACTACACCAGTTAATAATAAAGTTAATAAAGGGTTATCTGAAGTACTTAATTTACGAGTAATAATTAAATAAAACCCATACATTATTCCAGTTCCAAGAGCTGCTAAACTTGCTAAGTTAATTTCTACAAAACCAGGTCTTATAACCACTAATGAACCTATAAATCCTATAATTACAGCAGACCATCTTCTAAAACCAACTTTTTCTCCTAAAAAAATTGGAGAAAAAGCTGTAACAATCAAAGGTGCAACGAAAGCTAAAGTTAATGCTTTTGCTAATGAAATTACTGAGATTGCATAAAAAAAACAGATATTAGCTGTTAAAAGAATTAGGCCTCTAATAAATTGTAATTTTGGTTTATCTGTCCAAACAAGATTTTCTCTAAAAAAGAAAAACATAATTGGAAGAGTAAATGCAACTGTGAAAAAATACCTCGCCCATGTAATTTGTAAAACAGGAAGTTCTGCACTTAAATACTTTGCAAATCCGTCCATAATTGGAAGCATTACCCATGCTAAAAGATTGAAAGTTATAGCCTTCATTAACTTAAAGGATATAGATTAATTAAAGTATTTTAAAGCAAAGAATACAATAATTGGAATAGTTATAAAGGACATCAAAGTTGAAACTACTATTGTGCTAGCAACGCTATCAACTATCTTTTTTGGTGAATATATTGATGCAACAAGATAATTAAGGACTGCGCTAGGCATTGAACATTGTATTAATAAAACTCCAGCGGCAAATCCTTCTAAATTAAAATATAGAATTAATAAATATCCAATAATAGGTCCCACAACTACGCGTCCTATCGAAGAAAATATAGCTTTATTCAATGAAAATACCTTCAGTCTTGTTAATGCAATTCCTAACGACATTAAGATCAAAAAAATTGTTGCATACATTAAAAGAAAGGTAGTATTTTCAACAAAACCAGGAAGTTTTAAATCATAATAGAGTAAAAAAACAGCAACAATGATCGCATAGAATGGTGGGCTTTTAATTATAACTTGTAGACTAAATTTTCTATCGGCCAAAAAAACACCTAGTGTAAAGTGACATAAGATTATTAATGCAGAAATTGCTGCAGATACCCCAAGGCCTTGTGAACCATAAGCAAATAAACAAATTGGTAATCCCATATTACCAGTATTGGGCATTGTTAGAGGTGGAAGCTCTCTAATAATATCTTTAGTTTTTAAAAGATATAATATTATTGTTCCAATAATCATGAATCCTAAAATAGCTATTGCGTAGTACCAAAAATAATTGATAAAAATATTAAATGAGATATTTACAGGGTTTAAAGCATAAATTATCATTGCCGGGGTACCTACATTGGCTGCAAAATTAGTGATAAACGTAGTATCTATTTTAGGATTTTTTTTACCTAAATAGTAACCAATCCCAACAACAAAAAAAACAGGAAACAAAACCTCAAAAAGTTTTATATAAATTTCCATTAACTATACAGTCTGATTAATGTTGGTAATCTTAAAATATTTCTATTTTTTCTAAATATCGATAAACAATTTCTTGCATTTTTTTCAGATGTTTTATGGGTAATTATGACAATAGTAGCTGAATTTCTTTTTTTATCAGGTGTTTGAATAATTCTCTTTACAGACATTTTATATTTAGCCAATCGATTAGTTATAGAAGATAAAACACCTTGTTTATCTTTAACTTCAAATCTTAAATATAGAGAATTTGAGTAGTCATCATTATTAAAAGCCTTAACAGCTTTTCTTTTTTTTGAGGAAATTCCAAAAGGATATTTTATATTTCCTCTTAGAATAGACAATAAATCAGATAATAAAGAGGATGAAGTAGGTCCTGGTCCTGCACCCTCCCCTTGAAGTATGCTCTCACCAACAGGCTTTCCTTCCGTAATAACAGCGTTCATAACACCATTTACATTACCTATGTATGTGTCTTTACTAACTAAACACGGATGAACAGTTTCAAATAAACGATTATTTATCATTTCACATATACCAAGTAACTTAATTCTAAGATTTAATTGATTTGCAATTTTGATATCTTTTAAATCAATATTTTCTATGCCTTCCATAATACATTTGTGATGTGAAATTTGATTATTGAATGCAAGAGCTGATAAAATCCTAACTTTTGCAAAAGCATCAAACCCATTCAAATCTAATTTAGGATTACCTGGTTCAGCATAACCAAGTTTTTGAGCTTTTTTTAAAACTTTATCAAAAGTCTCATTTGAATTTTCCATCTCTGTTAGAATATAATTAGTTGTTCCGTTTAAAATTCCATAGACTTTCTTTATCTTATTTGTAGCTAAACCTTCTTTAATCGTTCTAAGTATTGGAATTCCTCCAGCAACAGAGGCTTCAAATTCTAAATTTACATTATTCTTCTCAGCTAATTTAGCTAATTCATTACCGTGTTTAGAAATTAAAGCTTTATTTGGTGTTATAACATTAATCTTATTCTTTAACGCCATCACAACAATTTTTTTTGAAATTCCATCGGATTGACCAATAGACTCAAATAAGATATCTATTTTTTTTTCTTTTAGAATTTTAAGAGGATTTATATAAAAAATCTTTTTGTTTATATTATATTTCCTCTTTTTATTTTTATTTCTTGCAGAAATTGCAACGATATTTATCTTTTTTCCTGTTTTAATTTCTATTTCTTTTTTTTTTAATCTTAATTCATTGTAAAGATAAATGCCTACTTGACCCAAACCAACAATTGCAATGTTTACTATTTTATTCATCTATATTTGGATAATCACTATTATCTACGTAAACTTTTAAATTTGACTTAAATTCTTCAAAAGTTAGATTTTTTGAAAAATTAATTTTTTTCTCAGTTTGAACAGGGGCACAAGAAAAAACTAAAAAGAAAATTAATAATGATAATTTTTTCATAATAATCCCTCATTACTTTTAAAACCAAATTTCAAATTCATATTTTGAACTGCTTGACCTGCTCCTCCTTTAATAAGATTATCAATGACCGATAAAATTATTATCTTATCTTTAAATTTGGTTTTACATACAGAAATAAAGCAATAATTAGTATTTATAACGTCATTTGTGCTCAAAAAAGAGTTAATACTCTTTATTTTTACAAATTTATTATTTTTATGAAATATTTTCAAAATATTTTGCACTTTATTTAAAGTAGTACCAGGTTTTAAGTCCAAATAAATTGTACTTAATATACCTCTAAACATTGGAATAATATGGGGTGTAAAAGTAAAATTGATTCTTGAAGAAGAATTATTTTTTAGTTCCTGATCAATTTCTGAATTATGTCTATGAAAACCTACACCATATGCACTAAGAGATTCGTATAAATTTTTGTTTTTGAATTTTTTGTGCACTCCTCTACCCGCTCCAGAATATCCAGATTTGGAGTCTATAATGATATTCTTTAAGTTGATCGATTTTTCTTTAACTAATGGAACAAGTGGCAAAAGTATTGATGTAGGGTAACAACCTGGACACCCAATAATGTTAAATTTTTTAACTAATTTTCCTGTTATTTCAGGTAAAGCATAAATACTATTTTTTATATTACTTGAGGCTTTATGCTTTTGTTTATACCATTTTAGATAATCAGAAGCTTTATTTAGTCTAAAATCAGCAGCTAAATCAATTAAAGTATTTTTTTTTAATAAATCTTTTGAAATTAATTGAGCTTCCCCATTCGGCAGAGCAGTAAATATAATATCAACATAACTTAAATATCTTTTATTATACTTAGTAATTCTTGGTAACTTTTTGGACTTTAACGAAGTATCATATGATGAGATTTTTTTTCCTGCAGAGGAATTACCACATAGATACTTTATATTGATATTATTGTGTTTAATTAACAATTTTATTAATTGAACTCCAATATATCCAGTTGATCCAGCAATTAGTACATTAAGCTTAAGCATTTGATATTATAACAGTTAAAAGTTAAAAAAGAATTATCTTTTAGAAAATTGAAAGCTTCTTCTAGCTTTTTTACGTCCAGGTTTTTTTCTTTCAACTGATCTGGAGTCTCGGGTAGTCAATTTTTCGGTTTTAAGTGTAGATTTCAATTTTTCATCAAACATAACTAAAGCTTTAGA
The DNA here is from genome assembly GCA_902612225.1 of uncultured Pelagibacteraceae bacterium. GTDB lineage: Bacteria > Pseudomonadota > Alphaproteobacteria > Pelagibacterales > Pelagibacteraceae > Pelagibacter. The sequence goes on from CACMCS010000014.1 coordinate 13,634, forward strand.
GATTCCGTGTACCATTGCTCCTGCTTGTCCTGTTGGACCTCCACCTTTTACACTACATTTTACATCATATTCCGTCGCTTGATTTATAAGTTCAAAAGGTCTTACTATTTGCATTTTATGATTATCACTTGAAAAATAATCACTAAAAAGTTTACCATTTACATAAATTTTACCTGAACCCTTTTTCAGCCAAACTTTAGCTATTGATGTTTTTCTTCTTCCTGTAGCATACTTGCTGTCTTTAAAGTCCAGTTTCATCTTTGGGGTTTTAGTTGATGTTTGGGTATTTTCCATTTTAGTTTCTTGCTATATTTTTAGAGTTTAATTTATCCAATTGTATAACTTGAGGATTTTGTGCTGAATGAGGATGATCATTTCCTACATATATTTTCAATTTAGTAAGTTGCTTTTTTCCCAACACTCCCCCTGGAAGCATTCTTTTCACTGCAAGTTTAAGAGCCTCGCCTGGTTTTTTTTTAGCAAGATTTTCAGGTGTAGTCTCTTTTATTCCACCAGGATGACCTGTGTGTCTATAGTATTTTTTATTTTGAAATTTATTTCCAGTGAATTTGATATGTTCAATATTTTTAACAACTACAAAATCTCCATCGTCCATATGTGGTGTGAAAGTTGTTTTGTTTTTACCTCTAATAATTTTTGATATGACAGTTGCTAGTCTGCCTACTACAGCATTTTTAGCGTCTATTTCAAACCAATTGGATGATAATTGATCTTTTTTAAGGAATTTTGTCATTGTGCGAGGATTAATACTATTAATAAGATCAAAGTCAAATTGATATTTTTATTGTTTTAAGCCTTTTTTTTGTTATATTGATGATGCCGATTTGTTCCTATTGCGGGCTTACAGCTAAAGAGGAAATCATCACACAAACTCGGTAGGCATTTGAACTATATTGTGCGCCTTGCATAAAGCTGAAGCACTAAAAAAGGAGTAAAATGAGTAAAAAAAGAAATAATCCTGAAACGATTGCCATACATGGTGGTGATTACAGAAGTGACCCAGCAACTAATGCTGTTGCTGTACCAATATATAGAACAACTTCATATCAATTTCAAAGTACTGAACATGCAGCAAATTTATTCGCGTTAAAGGAATTCGGAAATATTTATACTAGGATTATGAATCCAACTAATGATGTTTTAGAGAAAAGAATTGCAGCATTGGAAGGTGGATTATCTTGTGTAACAGTTTCATCAGGGCAAACAGCTTCAAGTTTTGCAGTTCTAAATGTCGCTCAATCAGGTGATAATATTGTTAGTTCTACAGATCTTTACGGCGGAACAGTTTCATTATTTACACATACGTTAAGTAAACTTGGAATTGAAATTAGATATGCTGATCCAAGTGATCCTAAAAACTTTGAAAAGGCAATAGATAATAGGACCAGAGCTTTTTATGGAGAGACATTACCTAATCCATATTTGAGAGTGTTCCCTATCAAAGAAGTTTCTGATATTGGAAGAAAATATAATATTCCATTAATAATGGATAATACTGCTGCGCCAGTAATATGTAAACCAATAGAACACGGAGCGGCCGTCGTTATACATTCATTAACAAAATATATTGGTGGACATGGAACTGCTGTTGCTGGAAGCATAGTTGATAGTGGTAACTTTGACTGGACTGCAGATCCTAAAAGACAACCTTTATTCAATGAGCCTGATGCAAGTTATGGAGGTGTTGTTTGGGGAAAAGCTGTACCAGAATTAACTGGAGCTAATGTACCTTTTGCAGTCAGAGCAAGAGTTTGTTTGCTTAGAGATTTAGGTTCAGCTTTAGCACCAGATAATGCTTTTGCAATAATTCAGGGACTTGAAACCGTAGCTCTAAGAATGAAACAACATTGTGAAAATGCTGAAAAAGTAGTTAATTTCTTAAAAAAACATAAAGAAGTTACTAAGGTTATATATTCCACTGAACATGAGAAGAAAATAGCTGATAGAGCTAAACAATATCTTAAAGGTGGAAATGGACCAATGGTTGGTATTGAACTTAAAGGTGGTATTGAGGCTGGGAAAAAATTTATTGAGTCTTTAAAAATGTTCTACCATGTAGCAAACATTGGTGATGCAAGAAGTTTAGCTATACATCCTGCTAGCACTACTCATAGTCAATTAAATGAAAAAGAGTTAGCAGCATCAGGTGTAACCCAAAGTTATGTTAGACTTTGTATAGGTATTGAGCACATTGATGATATTATTGATGATTTAGATCAAGCTTTGAACAAATCATCGAAAGGAAGTTTAAAAGCAGTTAGTTAAATTTTGTATTTAAATAAAAAAAATAAATACTTGAGCTAACCAAGAAAATTGAACTTATTTGGTGCATTGATGCAACATAAATCTGTGCACCATATAATACTGTGAAAATACCTAATATAATTTGAAGAATTATAAATAATCCCAAATAATTAATAGATTTATATAAATCATACATCTTGTTTCTATAAATCTTGTAGATAATTAAAATGTAAAAAATTCCTATTAAATAAGCTAAATTACGATGAATAAATTGTACTAAAGAAGGATCATTTAGAGCTGCAAATTCAAATAGATTATTGATATTATTATCATTAGGAAAATAAGTATCACCCATCAGTGGCCATGAATTATAGATTTTGCCAGCATCCATACCGGAAACAAAAGCACCAATCGAAATTTGTAAAAAAACTAAAATTAAAAAGAATAAAGGAATGAATACGTTTAGTTTATTTGTTATTTTTCTTGATATGTTAATTCTTAAATAATTCCAGTAAATTAAAGATAAAATCAAAAAAGCCACAAATAAATGTAAGGATAATCTAAAGTGACTTACATCCACTCTATCAACTAATCCACTACTAACCATATACCAACCGATGAAACCCTGAAAACATATGAGAAAAAATATGAAATATAGATTAAATAATTTAGTGATCTTTATTTTAAAAGAAAAATAAATTAGTGGTATTAAATATCCGAGACCAATCAATCTTCCAAGAAATCTATGTGCCCATTCCCACCAAAAGATAACCTTAAATTCACTTAAAGTCATATTATAGTTTTGTAATTTAAATTCAGGAATTTGTTTATAAAGATTAAAATAAACAATCCAATCGTTCTGGTTAAGAGGTGGAAAAAATCCAGAAAATAATTCCCACTCCGTTATTGAGAGACCTGAATCAGTAAGTCTTGTTAAGCCACCAACTATTATCATAAAAGATATAATCCAAAACATAACAATTAACCAAATTGATAGCTGATTATTTATTTTTGTATTTGTTGTGTACATGTGGGGATAAATATAATAATTTTCCTATTATCCAAATATATAAATGTCGCCTTTAAAAAGAAAAAAACTTAATAAGATAAGATTAAAGCTAGATAATTTAGATAATTCATTAATTAAACTAATAAAACAAAGAACTAATCTTGTAAATCAAGTTTTAAAACTTAAGGATAAAAAAAAAGAAATAATCGATAACAAAAGAATTAAAATAATTTTGAAAAATATAAGAAAAAAATCCCTCGCAAATAAAATAGATCCTAAAATTACCAATCGTATCTGGAAAAATATGATATGGTCTTACATTGATTACGAAAAAAGAAATTTTAAAAAAAAATAACTACTTACTGTGAGGTGGCAGTTTTTTTTCAACAAAAACTTCGTGCTTTCTAGTGCTTGGGTTATATTTACGAGCTGAGAGTTTAACTTTTGCTTTTTCACCACCTGCTGGTTTTTTTACATAATAAAAAAATGGGCTGTCTGGTTTGCTTTCGGGTACCAACCTAACTTTAACGTGTGTTTTTTTTGCCATTATTTATAATTTTTTAAATTTTTAACAATTTTAGAAATTTTTAAAACTTTATTTTTAAAATTGTTAGTTCTTATAGAATTATTTGAAATTTCGTCAAGATTTAAAGTATCGTTATTATTTGAATTATTTAGGATTTTTCTAACTCCATTTATAGTCATGCCTTGGTCTTTAAGAAGAAATTTTATTTTTTTTAAAATATCTATAGTATTTTGATCATAATATCTTCTATTAGAATTTAATAATTTTGGTTTAACTTGCTTGAACTGCGTTTCCCAAAATCGAATAGTGTGTGTAGAAAAAACTCCCTTATTTTTTGACTTTAATTCTAAAATTTCAGCCACTTCTCCTATTGTTTTGTAAGCATTATCAGATTTATTAGTCATTTTTATTATTAACAAATTCCTTAAATTCTTTTGAAGGTTTAAATAAGACAACGTCTCTACTTGTAATAACCGTAGGTTCTTTAGTTTTAGGATTTCTGCCAATTCTTGATTTTTTTCTTCTTATGGAAAAAGTTCCAAAGCCCGATAATTTGAGTTTTTTTTCCTCTTTTAGGTTAAGTATAACTGTTGAAAGAAAATCATTAATAAGATTTTCAGATACTAGTTTTGAAAAACCTAACTGCATATAAATTTGATTGATTAAGTCTTTTTTAGTTAAATTTATTCTCATTTTTAAATATTAAACTTTATTTTTTCTATTAAATTTCCTTTAACAATTTTATTGCAAACATCTAAAGAATTTGAAAACCCTATAAAATCTGTACCTCCATGACTTTTCACAACTGGTGAGTCTAAACCTAAAAAAATTGCACCATTATATAGTCTAGGATCTAGTCGGTTTTTAAATTTTCTCAAATTATAATAATTTAGTAATGAGGAAATTTTTCCTACAAACGAACCAGTCATTGCTTTTTTTAATTCTTTTATTATAAAATTTGCTGTTCCCTCTGCCGTTTTTAAAGCTATGTTTCCAGTAAATCCGTCAGAAATTATTACATTTATTTTACCATCCATAATTTGATTACCTTCAATGTATCCAGCAAAATCATAATTTTCAGATTTTTTATTGCTCAATATCTTGAATGTTTCTTTGATAGTTTCATTTCCCTTAAGTTCTTCTGAACCTATATTTAATAAACCAATATTTGGTTTTTTATCTGGGTATAAAGACGTATAAAGAGATGCTCCCATAATTGAAAAGTCAAATAGATTTTTAGAGCTGCATTCAATATTAGCACCTAAATCTAATACAACACTCATACCATCCTTATTGGGCCATAAAGCTGATAATGCAGGTTTATCAATGTCTTGTATCATTTTAAGATTTAATTTTGCAATTACTAATAAGGCTCCAGTATTACCTGCAGAAATAACTACATCTGCTTCTTTTTTTTTAACACTCTCTATCGCTAACCACATACTTGTGTCTTTGCCCTTTTTTGCTGCCTCTAAGGGACTGTCTGTACTCAAAACTAAATTCTCTGTATGAATTATCTCGTAATATTGACTGTCAATTTCATTTTTTAGTAAAGAAATAATCTTGTTTTTATCGCCAAAAATTTTGAAAAAATTTCCTTTATTATTTTTGTGATTATGAATGATGCCATCAATGACTTTTTTAGGAGAATTGTCACCACCCATTGCATCAACTGCAATTTTTATCAAATCAGCCATTACTTAATATTAAATTATTTAATCTTTGGGGTCTATAACTTGACGGCCTTTATACATGCCAGTTTTTAAATCTAGATGATGAGATAATCTGTATTCACCTGATTTTTTATCTTCGACAACATTTTTAGCCGAAAATTTCATATTTTTAGCTCTTCTCATTCCAGTCCTTGAAGGAGTTTGTTTACGTTTTGGAACTGCCATAATTATGGGTTAATTACACTTTTTAAATAAGAATTCAAAGTATTTTTTGATAAATTTAAATAATAATTATTAAAATAATCTGCCAATTCTTCAATATTTTTAAAATTTTCCAAAAATTTAGATAAAATTTGTCTCTTTTTGATGTCCTCTAAATCATCCCAGAAATGAATGTCAGAAACAATAGCATGAAAAACATTAATATAATCTTTCATTTTTTTATTAATAGATTGATCACCATATCCTATTTCTCTTATACTTAACTCTAGCTGTCTGAAATTAAAATCATATATTTCTTGCAATTTTTTTTCATTTTCTTCAGATTTGAATACTTTTAAAAAAAAAGCAAAATGGAATAAAAAAACTAGCAACCTATCGTTAAAACTATCTTGTTTACCAAGGCTTTTATAAAGTGTTTTATTTGTAGTTAATTTTATTAATTTGTTATAAAAATGTATATAATTCATTTCATGAAAATCTTTATAATTATTTTAGCAATTTTCTTAACTAGTTGTAAATTAAATAAAGTTGTCAATCATCACGGTATTCATAATTTAGAAGCTAAAAGTAAAGAATTATCAATAAACCAAACTAATATAAATCAAATTAAAAGTTTGTTGGGTCCACCATCGTCAACAAGTTATTTTGATGAAGATATTTTAATATATCTAGAAAGAAAAACCTCTAATTCAAAAATATTAAAACTTGGAAAGAAAAAATTAATTGCAAATAATGTTTTATTATTAGAGGTAGATAATAGAGGAATGTTAATTAATAAAGAATTTTTAGATCAAGATGATCTTAATAAACTTAAATTTACAAATAAAACAACGAAAACAATTACTGAAAAAGAGTCTTTTGTGTCTAGAGCATTGTCTGGTGTGATTACTAAAATCGATGATCCTCTTGGTAAAAAAAGAGGAACACTAGGTCGGTAACCTAACCAGCAATTACAGCTAACAATAATAATGCAACAATATTTGTTATCTTAATCATCGGGTTTACAGCTGGACCAGCTGTATCCTTGTATGGATCTCCAACTGTATCACCAGTTACTGCTGCTTTATGAGCCTCTGATCCTTTACCTCCATGATTACCATCCTCAATATATTTTTTTGCATTATCCCATGCGCCACCACCTGCGGTCATAGAAACTGCAACAAAAAGTCCAGTTATAATAACACCAAGTAACATTGCACCAACTGCTGCAAGAGCAGCAACTTGTCCCCCAATAGAAAGGATTATAAAATACAATACCACTGGTGAAAGGACAGGCAATAATGATGGTATAATCATTTCTTTTATTGCAGCAACTGTCAATAAATCTACTAATTTAGCATAGTCAGGTTTTTGTTTTCTTTTCATTATTCCAGGGTATTTTTTAAATTGTCTTCTTACCTCGACAACCACAGCACCACCTGCTCTACCTACAGCCTGCATACCCATTGATCCAAACAAGTATGGTAACATACCACCAATTAATAACCCAACCACAACATAAGGGTTTGATAAATCAAAAGTAACCACAATACCTTCTAATGCAGATCCTGCTTCCTTCGAAAAGTGTTTTATGTCCTCTGTATAAGCAGCAAATAAAACTAGAGCACCTAAACCAGCAGAACCAATAGCATAACCTTTAGTTACAGCTTTTGTAGTATTTCCAACTGCGTCCAATGCGTCAGTAGTTTTTCTAACTTTCTTGTCAAGATTTGACATTTCAGCGATACCACCTGCATTATCTGTTACTGGCCCATATGCATCTAATGCTACAACCATTCCAGCTAATGCTAACATTGTTGTAACAGCAATAGCTATTCCAAAAAGTCCAGCAATTGAATTGGTAATCAAAATTCCTGCAACGATAATTAAAGCAGGTATTGCAGTTGCCTCCATAGATACAGCTAATCCTTGAATTACATTAGTACCATGTCCAGTTGTAGATGATAAGGCCACTGATTTTACGGGTCTATATCCAGTTCCAGTATAATATTCAGTGATCCATATTAGTAAACCTGTTATTAAAAGACCAATCACTCCACAATAATATAGATCCTTACCATTAAAAGTTTTGTCATTTATCGTATATTCATTGGAAAAACCAATCACATAATCAGTGACTGGCCAAAGGATTAATAATGAAGTTACAGCAGATACTATGAAACCCTTGTATAAAGCATTCATTACGTTGTTATTTTTACCAAGTTTTACAAAAAAAGTTCCAATAATAGATGTGATCAAACATGCAGCACCAATTGTCAAAGGGTAAACCATCATATTTAGATCTCCCATGAAAAAAATAGATGATAGAACCATTGTCGCAACAATTGTAACAGCATAAGTTTCAAATAAATCTGCAGCCATACCAGCACAATCTCCAACATTATCACCAACATTATCCGCAATAACAGCAGGATTCCTTGGATCATCCTCTGGTATTCCTGCCTCTACTTTACCAACCAGATCTGCGCCAACATCAGCACCTTTGGTAAAAATTCCACCACCTAATCTTGCGAAAATTGAAATTAAAGATGCACCAAATCCCAATGCAACGAGTGCATTGACTATTTCTCTTTCATCAACATCAAATTTTAGTAATAAAAAGTAATAAACTGCTATTGCTAATAAAGCTAAACCTGCAACTAACATTCCTGTGACAGCACCAGATTTGAATGCAACAGAAAGTCCTTCTGCTAAACCTTTTCTTGATGCCTCTGCAGTTCTGACATTAGCTTCTACAGAAACAAGCATACCAACATAGCCAGCAATACCTGATAAAGCAGCACCAATTAAATAACCAAGACCAACAAGGGGACTAAAGGCAATACTAACAATTACCAAAACTACAACACCAACAATAGCTATAGTTTTATACTGTCTTGCCAGATATGCTTTCGCTCCAATTTGAATAGCTGAAGCAATGTCTTGCATTTTTGAATTTCCTGCACTTGAATTAAGAATATTCTTTCCAGTTAAATATCCATAAACGATAGATAATAAACCTGCTACAATTGTGTATATTAAAATAGTTTCTGCTGTTATGTTCATATAAACCCTAAGTTGTTGGTTGTTAAATTTTTAAGCCGGACAATACAAAAAAGAATGAAAAAGACAACGATTAACTTTCAGAATTGGTGAATATAACCTTTATTTTTAGCCTCAATTTGCTTATTTTTTATGTTTATAATCTTAGATTTATTTTTACCAGGTATAATCTTACCAATTTTCGTAATCTTAATTCCTGTATTATTTGATATCCTTTTTATGATTCTTGA
>CACMCS010000015.1:0-19564 GCA_902612225.1 uncultured Pelagibacteraceae bacterium
TGGTTGTTGTGGTTTCGTCATTAACTCTTGTACAACCGCTCCTATTACAGAAAGGAAACAATTAAAGTTGATTCCAGAAGCAAAATTAAATGCTCAGGCTGCTCAAATTTATGAAAAAGTAAAAGAAAAAGAAAAATTAATCAAAGATACGAAATCCATTAATGAAATAAAAGAAATTGGAAAAAAAATGGAAAATGCAATATCAATTTATTTTGATAAATCAAATCTCCCAGATCCAACCGCCAATTTTAAGTGGGAATATATCTTAATAGATAATGATAAAGTCAAAAATGCTTGGTGTATGCCAGGCGGTAAAATTGCCGTTTATAGTGGTATGCTTAAAATTACAAAAAATACAAATGGTTTAGCCGCTGTTATGGGTCATGAGATTGCTCATGCTGTTGCAAAACACTCTGTTGAAAGAGCAAGTCGTGGAGTTCTGGTACAAACAGGCACTACTCTTATCGATATTTTTAGTGGAGGAGCTTTAAGTCAAATTAATAGATCAACTGGTATGGACACTGTCGGTCTGATATCTTCGATTGGTATAATGAATCCTTTCAATAGAAAACAGGAAAGTGAAGCTGATTATCTAGGTATGATTTTTTCTTCTTTATCTGGTTATGATATTAGAGAAACTGAGAAAATATGGGAGAGGATGAAAGAGGCGAATAAAGGTAAAGAACCTCCTCAATTTATGAGCACACATCCTTCATCTGACAGCAGAATTAGAAATATACAAACTTGGTTAAACGAAATAATTATTAAATACCCACCAATTGCATAAAATATGGTGAGCCGTGATGGACTCGAACCATCGACCCATTCCTTAAAAGGGAATTGCTCTACCAACTGAGCTAACGGCCCATATTCACTTAAGAATGAAATGTATATATAGAATAATCTAAATATTTCAAACAGGAATTTGAAAAAAATAACTTCACTATTTACAACTTATCAATGTATTTATCATGAAAAGCATCAAATGTGTCATTTTGGATGTTCTCTCTAATCGATCTCATTAATTCTTGATAGAAATTTATATTGTGTAATGTCAACAACATTGATCCAAGAATCTCATTCGTATTAAACAAATGATTTAGATAATTTTTAGAATATTTATTCAAATTTAGATTTTTACATTCTGGATCTAGAGGACTATTATCATTTTGGTATTTATTATTTTTAATATTTACTCTTCCCTGCCAAGTAAAGGCAAGTCCAGTTCTACCTGATCTAGTTGGAAGAACACAATCGAACATATCAACACCTCTTTTAACAGCGCCCAAGATATCGTTTGGAGTACCTACACCCATTAAATAGTGAGGTTTATCATCGGGTAAATGTTCCTTAATATCATCTAAAACAGTGAACATTTCATCTTGAGTTTCTCCTACAGCTAGACCACCTAATGCATAACCATCAAATCCAATTTCCAAAAGTCCTTTTAAGGATTTTTGTCTCAAATCTTTAAATAAACCTCCTTGTACAATACCAAATAAAGCTTTGTGAGGATTATGCCCGAAAGCTTTTTTAGATCTTTCAGCCCAATACAAAGACAAATTCATAGATTTATCTATAGTTTGGTAGTCATTTGTTTTTTTTGGACACTCATCCATAACCATTACAATATCTGAATTTAGTCCTAATTGAATTTTTATACTTTCCTCTGGACTAAGATAAAATTTTTTTCCATCAATATGAGAATTAAAAATTGCCCCTTTTTCTTTATCTATTTTGTTCAGTTTTGATAAAGACATGACTTGAAAGCCACCTGAGTCTGTAAGAATTGGTAAATCACAATTCATAAATTTGTGAAGTCCACCTGCATCTTCAATTCTTTTAACACCTGGTCGTATCATTAAGTGATAAGTATTTGATAGAATAATTTGAGAACCAGTTTTTTTTATGTCATCTATTGTACAAGCTTTTACTGTAGCTTGAGTTCCCACAGGCATAAAAACTGGTGTTTCAATTTTACCTCTGTGAGTTTCAATTAAACCACGTCTTGCAAATTTATTTTTTTTTAAAACTTTAAATTCAAATTTTTTCAATTGAAATTAGAATATTATAAAGATTTGAAACTAATAATTTTATCAGGATCTGTTACCGCACCATTATTATTTTCATCACCTCTTTTGATCTTATCAACAAATTCCATTCCTTCGATAACTTTTCCGAAAACAGTATATTGATTATCAAGAAATGGTGCTGGTTTAAAACAAATAAAAAATTGACTATTAGCACTATTAGGATCTGATGATCTAGCCATAGATAATGTACCTCGATCATGAGGAAGATTACTAAATTCTTGCTTAAGATCAGGTAAATCTGATCCACCCATTCCAGCTCTCCTTAAGTCAAAATCATCTGAATTTGAGTTGCCAAATTTAACATCACCTGTTTGTGCCATAAAGCCATCAATAACTCTATGAAACACCACATTGTCATACTTACCAGCATCAGCCAATTCTTTTATTCTTTTGACATGATTGGGTGCTGTATCTGAAAATAATTCTATTTTTACATCACCATCTTTTAATTTTAAAATCATTATATTCTCCTCTGTTAACGATTGATTAATTGTAAATAAAAAAATAATTAATATCTTTATAAAAAGTTTACTCATATTTATCTTTTAAAGCTTTAATAGTGCTCTTAGTTGTAAATTTTTTAATATCTCCATTAAGTTTAATGATTTCTTTAACGAATTTTGAAGAAATAATTTGATTTTCAACATCTGACATTAAAAATAAAGTTTCAATATTATTATTTAATTTTCTATTCATACCAGCTAGTTGAAACTCGTATTCAAAATCTGATACTGCTCTCAAACCTCTCAATATAATATTTGATTTGTATTTTTTACAAAGACTAGTTGTTAATGATTTAAATGAAATCAAAGTTATTTTTTTTTTATTCATTTTTAGATCTTTAAAAAGAGCATTTCTTACAATTTCTAATCTTTCCTCAGCATCAAAAAGATAATCTTTATTTTCACCATCTGATACAGCCACAACAATTTTATCAAATAATTTTAATGCCTTTTTTATCACATCAATATGACCAAAAGTAATTGGATCAAAAGTTCCTGGATAGATAGCTGTCTTAGACATTATATTAAATTATCATCAATTTTAATTGCTGAAACAACTTTTTCATCGCCAGATAACTTAATTATTCTTACTCCTTGTGTGTTTCTTCCAGCTGTTCTGATTTCTTTAACAGCTAACCTTATCACTCTACCCTTGTTTGTCGAAATCATTATTTCGTCTCCCTCATATACAGGAAACGATGATGCAATATTCCCATTTCTTGGTGAATTAATTATTCCAATAATTCCTTTTCCACCTCTATTTGTTGTTCTGTAGTCATAATGCGAGGTTTTTTTGCCAAAACCATTTTCACTTATAGATAAAATAAATTTTTGTTTCGCCGCTAATTCAGACTTATCATCTTTTGTATTTTTTCCATTTTTCTTTAACTTATTATTATCAATAATTGATAAGGAGACTATTTCATCATTAGATGCTAATTCTATTCCCTTTATACCTTTTGATGATCTTCCCTTAAATATTCTCAATTTTTTAGACTCAAATCTAATACACTTTCCAAATTTTGTACTTAAGATTATATCTTGATCATCTTTACAAATCTTAACACCAATTATTTTATCATTAGTGTCTAGCTTCATTGCTATTTTTCCTGATGTATTAATTGAAGCAAAATCTTCTAAACTGTTTTTTCTAACTTTGCCTTGTGAAGTTGCAAAAACTATCTGATATTTACTTGAATCTTCATCACTTTCAGGAAATGGCATAATTGAACTTATTGATTGATGATTCTTAAGTGGCAAAATATTGAATAAAGATTTGCCTTTTGATGATGCTGAACCTTCAGGTATTTTCCATGCTTTTACTTTATAAACAAGACCTTCAGTAGAAAAAAATAGAACAGAAGTATGAGTATTAACTGATAGAGTTTGAACTACAGAGTCTTCATTTCTAGTTGTGATACCAGTTTTACCTTTACCTCCTCTTTTTTGAATCTTTACAGTTTTAAGTGATCCTCTTTTTATATAGCCTTGTAAGGTAACAGTTATAAGAACAGTTTCTTTTTGTATTGTTTCTTCAATGTCGTAATTAAGTACTGCATCAATAATTTTTGTTCTTCTTGGTGTTGCATATTTTTCTTTTATTTCTTTAAGTTCATTGCTGATTACTTTTAATAATTCTTTTTTTGAGGATATAATTTTTTTTAATGAAGAAATTAACTCAGATAGTTTTTTTATTTCAACTTCTATTTCATTAATACCAAGTGCTGTCAATTTTTGTAATCTTAATTCTAATATAGCTTCAACTTGCACTACTGATAAATTATATAAACCTTTTGAATTTTTGGTCTCTATCAATGAAATCATTTTTTTTGATTTATTAATTTTCCATTTAGTATTTAATAAAGATTTTTTTGCATCATCTGGAGTTTTTGAACCTCTTATAATTTTTATTACTTTATCTAAATTCTCAACGGATACTGATAGACCAATTAAGATATGCGCTCTATCTTCTGCTTTATTGAGATCAAATTTTGTTTTCTTGAGTACAACATCCTCTCTAAATTTTAAAAAATTCTCTAAAAATTCTTTAAGATTACAAGTCTTTGGCTTCCCATCTACAATTGCAAGAGTATTAAACCCAAATGAACTTTCTATTTGAGTGTTCTTGTATAATTGTCTTTTAACAGTCTCTGGTTCAACGCCTGTTCTTAAATCTATCGAGACTCTTATACCTTCTCTGTTGGACTCATCTCGTATATCTCTAATACCCTCTATTTTCTTTTCTCTAACTAATTGTGCTATTCTCTCATTCAAAACAGATTTATTAACTTGATAAGGAATAGAATTTATAACTAATCTATCTCTACCATTTTTAAGAGTTTCGTTTAATATTTCACCTCTAATTTTAAAAGAGCCTCTACCTTTGTTATAACCCTGCTTAATAATATCTTTACCAATAATTACACCACCTGTAGGAAAATCAGGTCCAGGTATGTGCTTCATTAAATCTTTAATCTTTATATCTTTGTTATCAATTAAAGCTAATGTACCATTAATAATCTCTCCTAAATTATGAGGCGGAATACTTGTCGCCATACCAACAGCAATACCCCCAGCTCCATTTACTAATAAATTTGGAAATTGCGCAGGTAATACAGATGGCTCTTTTTCTGTTTCATCATAATTACTTTTAAAATCAATTGTATTTTTTTCAATATCATCAATTAAAAATTGTGAGACTTTTGATAATCTCGTTTCTGTGTATCTCATAGCGGCTGCTGGATCACCATCTATAGATCCAAAATTTCCTTGACCATCCACGAGAGGTAAGCTCATTGAAAAATCTTGGACCATACGAACTAGAGCGTCATAAACTGATTGATCACCATGCGGATGATATTTACCAATTACATCTCCAACTATTCTTGCAGATTTTCTAAATTGTTTCGACCAATCATAACCACCCTTATACATTGCATATAATATTCTTCTATGTACAGGTTTTAAGCCATCTCTAACATCTGGTAGGGCTCTACTAACAATGACACTCATCGCATACGATAGATAAGATGAACTCATCTCATCATGCATTGAAATTAGTTTTATGTTTTTATCTTTAGAAACTTCGTTTTTTTCCATAATGATTAGAATGGAATATCGTCGTCCATATCATTTTGTACTTGAGATAAACCCTCAGTATTATTTGATGCTTGCGAATTGTCATTAGCTATACCACCACCTGAATTTCCACCTCCAAGCATAGTTAGAGATGAATTATAACCTTGTATAACTACTTCGGTTGAATATTTGTCTTGTCCTGATTGTTCATCCTTCCATTTTCTTGTTGAAATTTGACCTTCAACATAAACTTGAGCACCTTTTTTGAGATATTGTTGAACAACATTTACTAAACCCTCATTAAATACAACTATACGGTGCCATTCAGTTTTTTCTTTTTTTTCACCTGTATTTTTATCTTTCCATGATTGGCTTGTTGCAAGACTTAATCTTGCAACGCTTTTTCCATTAACCATTTGCTTGATTTCGGGATCTGCGCCTAAACGACCAATTAAAAGTACTTTATTTAAACTTCCAGCCATAATATTTTAATATTTATTTTATTAGTTAATTAATTTATATCACAATTTTACTCTGAATATTAATTTTATTAGGCCAAAGCAACAAAAATTATGATTAAAAAGATAGTTATAAAGGGAGCAAAAGAACATAATTTAAAAAATATATCTTTAGAAATTCCAAAGGATAAATTTATTGTAATTACCGGACTATCTGGGTCAGGAAAATCTTCATTAGCTTTTGATACAATTTATGCAGAAGGGCAAAGAAGATATGTCGAAAGTTTATCCGCATATGCGAGACAATTTTTAGATAAAATGAAAAAGCCAAATGTAGATCTTATAGAGGGATTAAGTCCCGCGATATCAATAGAGCAAAAAAATACATCCAAAAATCCTAGATCTACAGTTGCAACAGTTACCGAAATTTATGATTATATGAGGGTGTTATATGCTAGAGCTGGTATTCCATATTCGCCTTTCACTGGTAAACCAATTGAGTCACAAACGGTTAGTCAAATAGTAGATAAGATTAAAAAATTACCAAAAAAATCAACTATTTATCTTTATGCACCTGTAGTCAGAGGAAGAAAAGGTGAATATAAAAAAGAGATTTTAAATTATAAAAAAAGAGGTTTTAGAAAAATCAAAATTGATGATGTTTTATATGATATTGAAAAAGTTCCAGAGTTAAATAAGAAAATTAAACATGATATTTCAATACTTGTTGATAGAATAGTTCTAAACTCATCTTTAGGAAATCGACTTGCAGAAGGTATAGAGACTTCAATACAGCTAGCTAATGGGCTCTTATTTGTTGAATATGAAGATGAAACTTTACCAAAAAAATTCAGAAAAATAGAAAAGTTGATTTTTTCAACAAAATTTGCGTGTCCTGAAAGTGGATTTACCATAGAAGAAATTGAACCAAGATTATTTTCTTTCAATAGTCCATTTGGTGCTTGTGAGGAATGCGAGGGTATCGGAATAAAGCTTAATGTTGATCCAAATTTAGTTATACCAAATGAGAAAAAAAGTATAATTGATGGTGCAATCGAACCCTGGGCAAAAACAACAACATTGTATTATGCTCAAACATTAAGT
The DNA here is from genome assembly GCA_902612225.1 of uncultured Pelagibacteraceae bacterium. GTDB lineage: Bacteria > Pseudomonadota > Alphaproteobacteria > Pelagibacterales > Pelagibacteraceae > Pelagibacter. Next base: position 7,237 of record CACMCS010000015.1, read on the forward strand.
TCTTTAGCAAAGCATTATGGATTTTCTCTAGAAGAAAAATGGTCAAAATTACCAAAAAAGATAAAAGATATTATCCTTTATGGATCTGATGATGAGGAAATAAAATTTACGTATGACGATGGTTACGAGAAATATTCACATAAAAAAACTTTTGAGGGTGTAATAAACAACTTAGAAAGAAGATACCTAGAAACAGATAGTGATTGGAAAAGAGAGGAAATTGCTCAATATCAATCAGATACCAAATGTGAAAGGTGTAATGGTCATAGATTAAAAGATGAAGCATTATGCGTAAAAATTGATGGTCTTCATATAAGTGAGGTTACAGAAAAATCAATTTCAGATGCTGCAATTTGGTTTGATAATTTAAAGAATAATTTAGACAAAAGACAAGTTAAAATCGCAGAACATATTTTAAAAGAAATTAACGAAAGATTAAATTTTTTACTTAATGTTGGTCTTGATTATCTAACTCTTTCAAGAGAGTCTGGAACTTTATCTGGTGGTGAAGCACAAAGAATAAGATTAGCATCACAAATCGGTTCTGGTTTAACAGGAGTTTTATATGTTTTAGATGAACCATCAATAGGTCTTCATCAAAAAGATAATGTAAAACTTATCAATGCTTTAAAAAGATTAAGAGATTTAGGTAATACAGTTATAGTAGTTGAACATGATACTGAAACAATGGAGAATGCAGATCATATAATTGATCTTGGACCTGAAGCTGGTAACAAAGGTGGTGAAGTTGTTGCGGCAGGTTCAATAAAAGAAATAAGTCAAAATCAAAATAGCATTACCGGAAAATATCTATCTAATAAATTTAAAATAAATGTGCCATCAAAAAGAAGATTAGCTAAGAATGGAAGATTTTTAGAAATTACAGGTGCAACTGGAAATAATCTTAATAATGTGAACTTAAAAATTCCATTAGGAAGTTTAACTTGTGTAACAGGAGTATCTGGTAGTGGAAAATCTACTCTTGTGTTACAGACTCTGTACAACGCTTTAAATCTTACACTAAATAATAACAAATCAAGAAAAATTCCAAAACCCTTTAAGGGTTTTAAGGGAACAGAGTTAGTTGATAAGATAATCGATATTGACCAATCACCTATCGGAAGAACTCCTAGATCTAATCCCGCAACCTATACCGGTGCATTTGGTCCTATAAGAGATTGGTTTACTGGATTGCCTGAGTCAAAGTCTAGAGGTTATAAACCTGGAAGATTTTCATTTAACGTTAAAGGTGGAAGGTGTGAAGCATGTGAAGGAGATGGTGTTATTACTTATGAAATGCACTTTTTGCCAGATGTTTATATTCAATGTGACGAATGTAAAGGCACTAGATACAACAGGGAAACTCTGGAAATTAAGTTTAAAGATAAAAGTATTGCTGATGTTTTGAATATGACTGTCGATGAGGGATGTGAATATTTTGAAAATATATCAAATATTAAAACAAAATTACTAACATTAAAGAAGGTTGGTTTAGGGTATATTAAAATTGGCCAACAAGCTACAACTCTATCAGGAGGTGAAGCTCAAAGAATTAAGTTAGCTAAAGAATTATCAAAAAGATCTACGGGAAGAACAATGTATATACTAGATGAACCAACTACTGGTTTGCATCAACATGATATAAAAAAATTACTTGAAATTCTTCATACATTTGTTGCCCTGGGGAATACTGTTGTTGTAATTGAACACAATTTAGATGTAATAAAAACAGCTGATTATATTGTTGATATGGGCCCCGAAGGTGGTGTTAAAGGTGGAAAAATTATCGCAGAAGGAAAGCCAGAAGAAATTTGTAAAATTAATGAGAGTTACACTGGAAAATTTTTGAAACCACTTTTAAACTAGGAAAAAATCATTGTTAAACTTAATCAAAATTAGTATATTTAAGTATGGATAAACTATTAGCCTCTCTACCAAGAACAATACATGCTTCACTTGCCTTAGCTGTGATTGTTTTTTTTGGATTATTCTATCAAAATGACGGATTTAGTTTTGATAGACTTTTCTGGTCATGGCTAACAAGATTTTTTCACGTCGTGGTAGCTATAATGTGGATAGGTCTCTTGTGGTATTTTAATTTTGTACAAATCCCAAACATGAGTAAAATTCCAGACGAACAAAAACCAGCAATTGGTAAAGTTATTGCTCCAGCTGCTCTTTTTTATTTTAGATGGGCAGCAGCACTTACAATTCTATCAGGATTTATACTAGCATGGTTAAATGGATATCTTCATGACGCTATGACTTTAAGCATTGGCTCTGGGGTACCAAAACACACTGCTATAGGAATTGGGATGTGGCTGGGTGTCGTTATGGCTTTTAATGTATGGTTTGTAATTTGGCCAAATCAAAAAAAAGCTTTAGGTATAGTAGAATGTGAACCTGAGGTAAAAGCAAAATCAGCTAAAACAGCAATGTTGTTTTCAAGAACAAATACTTTGTTATCTCTACCGATGCTACTTTCAATGGTAGCTGCTCAAAATTTATATTAGTTTTTATCTTCTCTAAGGACTGTTTTTTGAGACACATTTAGTCTTACCAACACTGTGTTTGCAATATAAATTGATGAATAAGTCCCAAAAATTACCCCGAATATCATAGCTAAAGAAAAACCTTTTAAAACCTCGCCACCAAAAAAGAATATTGAAAGCAACGCTAATAGAGTCGTTACAGAAGTTATCAAAGTACGAGACAAAGTTTCGTTAATAGAGATATTTGTTAACTCAAAAATTTTAATATCAGAATATTTTCTTAAATTTTCTCTTACTCTATCGAAAATAACAACTGTATCATTCATTGAATAACCAACTATTGTGAGTACAGCTGCAATTATTGAAAGATTAATCTCTAGACCCAATAAAGAAAAGAGACCAAGTGTAACAATGACATCATGGAATAAAGCTACTATGGCACCTAAGCTAAATTGCCATTCAAATCTTATCCAAATATAGACAAGCATCAAAAACAAAGCCACTGATATTGCAATAACACCTGATCTTAATAATTCAGCACTAACTTTAGGACCAACATTTTCTACTCTTCTGAAATTGAAGCTGTTCCCGAATGATTTATCTAAATTCTTCTTAATTTCTTCAATTACATTTTTATTTTCATTATTTTCAAACTTAATTAAAAAATCAGTCTCATTACCAAAGTTTTTAACAGATACATCGCCCAAATTCATTTGACTTAAATTATCCCTTAGTGAGGAAACATTAATCTTACTGTCTGTAGATCTTAATTCAATAAGAGTTCCACCTTTAAAATCTATTCCAAAATTTAAACCTTTAAACGTAAGTAATAATAAAGAAACAATTACTAAAGATACTGAAAGAATATTAAATTTATTATAATATTTGTTAAAGGCTATCATCTAAATCAGTCCCTCTTTTTCTTTATTTTTCGATACATACAAAACGGTCAATAATCTTGCTATAAAATAGACAGTGAATAATGTTGTAAATATCCCAATTCCTAGTGTTAATGAAAAACCTTTAATTGGACCTGATCCCATAAAGAATAAAATAATCGCTGCTAATAAAGTAGTAATATTCGCATCTAATATAGCAGTTCTGGATTTTGTATAACCACTATCAAATGCTATTAAATTATTTTTTTCACTCTTTAACTCCTCTTTAATTCTTTCAAAAATTAGAACATTTGCATCAACAGCCATACCCACGGTAAGAATTATTCCTGCTATACCAGGTAATGTTAAAGTTGCTTCAAAAATAGTTAGTATTCCAACTAATATGAAAAGATTTAAAATTAAAGCAATATTAGTGATGATTCCAAAGATTTTATATTTAACAAAAATATAAAGTATGACCAATATAAAACCAATTAACAAAGCAATCATTCCTGCGTTTATAGAGTCCTGTCCTAAATCTGGACCAACAGTTCTTTCTTCAATAATATTTAGAGGGGCAGGTAATGCACCTGATCTTAAAAGTAAGGCAAGATCAGTTGCTGATTGAAATGTAAATCCTCCACTGATTTGGCCAGAACCGGTAGCAATTGTGTCTCTGATAACTGGAGCACTAATAACTTTTCCATCCAAAACTATAGCTAATCTTTTACCAATACCTGTAGAGGTGGCTTTACCAAATCTTTTTGCTCCTACCCTATCCAGTGAAAAGGTCACAACAGTCTCATTGTTTTCTGTATCCATTCTTGGTTGAGCATCTAAAAGATTTTCACCACTTAGTATAATTCTTTTACTAACTATTGCTTCCTCGGTACCATCTTCAAATTCTAATTTTTCTGCACCGAATGAACCTTCGGTATCATTGGTAACAAATCTAAATGTTAAATTTGCAGTTTTTCCAAGTAAAGATTTTATTCTCATTGGATCATCTAATCCTGGTAACTCAACTAATATTCTATCATTACCTCTTTTTAAAATATTGGGTTCATTTGTACCGATTTCATCTATCCTTCTTCTAACTATTTCTAGCGCTTGATCTTGAGATGATGTTTTTAGATTAATAATTCCTTGCTTTGAGAAAGAAACCTTAAAAAAATTATTTTCCTCAACTATATCTAATTGATGTGATTTAAATCTTTGGTAATAAGGATTTAATTCACTTTCTTCTGACGCAAATTCATCCAAGATAGTTTGTTTTGAATTTTCATCTGAAGTAAATGATAAGGTCTGATTTGAAAGTTTAAAATTTGTAATTCTGACATTTTTTTCTTTAAAAAAATTTCTTATTGTAACTGTTAAATTTTGAAGTTTTTGTTCGATTACTGGATCATTATTAATTTCCAGCAAAAGATAAGATCCTCCTTGTAGATCTAAACCTAAATTAATTTTTTTATTTAATATTTTATTATCAAAATTAAAAAGGTTTGATAAAGCAAATATAATAAAAAGTAAGGAAATTAAAGTAATAAAAATAATTCTTAGTTTTGAAAAATATAACACTTTAAATTCAAAAAAATTATTTTTTTACTTCTTGAGAGTTCATTAGACTTTGAACACCAGTACCTCTAATCACCTCAACTGTTACGTTGTCAGCAATCTCTACTTCAATTTTATCATTATCTACAACTCTAGAAATCGTTCCTGTAATACCACCAGACGTTACAATTTTGTCACCTTTTTTTAAGCTCTCAACCATGGCTTTATGTTCTTTAACTTTTTTTTGCTGAGGTCTTATTAAGAAAAAATAAAAAATAACAAAAATTAAAATTAATGGTATAAATTGTCCTATTCCTGCACTATCCATAAAACTCCTTAATTAAAATTGATTATTTATACTATCTAAAAGATTAAAACAACTTTATTTGACAGAAATTTTTTCCAAATTGTCCATATACGGTCTTAAAACTTTTGGAATTATTATTGAACCATCTTTTTGTTGATAATTTTCTATAACTGCTATTAAAGTTCTACCCACAGCTAGACCACTCCCATTTAAAGTACCAACATAAAGAGTTTCTTTTTTCTGATTCTTATATCTTGCTTTCATTCTCACAGCTTGAAAAGTTGAACAAGATGAACAAGAAGAAATTTCTCTATATTTTTTCTCTGAAGGTAGCCAAACTTCAATGTCATAAGTTTTTTCAGCACTAAATCCCATGTCACCGCTGCATAGGATCATTTTTCTGTATGGTAATTCTAATAGATCTAAAATTGATGTTGCACATTTCGTCATTCTCTCAAGTTCTTCTAGACATTTTTCTTGTTCGACGATACTAACCATTTCAACTTTGTAAAACTGATGCTGTCTAATCATACCCTTTGTATCTTTGCCATAACTACCTGCCTCTTTTCTGAAGCATGGTGTAGATGCAACAAATCTCATTGGAAGATCTTTTTGATTAATCATCTTATCTTTAACAATGTTAGTTAAAATCACTTCTGCAGTAGGTATCAAAAACTTTCTTTCCCCATTATCATCTAGTTTGATTTCAAATTGATCATTCTCAAATTTAGGAAGTTGACCTGTACCAAACATTGTACTTTCAGAAGCGAATAAAGGTGGTGAAATTTCTTCATAACCATTTTTTAAAATGTGCGAATCTAGCATGAAATTTGAAATAGCCCTTTCTAATAAGGCCAGTTTATTTTTTACGAATACAAACCGTGCACCTGTAGTTTTTGTGGCTAGGTCAAAATCAAGCATTCCAAGTTTTTCACCTAATTCATAATGTGATAAAGGTTTAAAATCAAAATTTGGTATTTGACCTGATTTCATTATTTCTACGTTATCATTTTCATTTTTTCCATTCGGAACATCTTTATGAGGAATATTTGGGATAAATGATAAAATTTTATCTAGTTGGTCTTTTATTATTTTTTGCTGTTTTGATATTTCGTCTATTTCATTTGAAATTTCTTTTGATTTTTTAAATAATTTTTCATCTTTAGATTTTGAAATCTCTTTTTTTTCATTTTCCAAAGACTCTTTTTTTTGGATAAAATTTCTATTTTTGATATCTAAGTCTTTAAGTTCATTAAAATCTATTTTAAGAAATCTACCTTTTAGTGCGTTTTTAAAATCATCAAAATTTTTTCTTATTTCCTTTAAGTTATGCATTAGAATCTTTAAATTTCTTATCCTCTATAAACTTTACAGAAAAAATTGATAATTCATATAAAATTAATAATGGAATCGCTAAACCAATTTGGGTTATAGGGTCAGGCGGTGTTAATAATGCTGCTGCTGCAAAAATTATAACTACAACGTATTTTCTTCTTTTCTTTAAAAATTCAGAATCAACAACACCAATTCTAGCTAGTAAACTTAAAACCACAGGTAATTGAAAACTTATACCAAAAGCGAAAATAAGTTTCATGACTAATGATAAATACTCATTTACCTTAGCTTCAAGTTGTATCGGTAAATTTGTGGATAAACCTGTGCTTTCAAATGATAAAAAAAACTTTATCGCTAAAGGCATTATCAAATAATAAACTAACATCCCTCCAAGAAAAAAAAGTACTGGAGTTAATATTAGATAAGGTAATATTGCATGTTTTTCATGTTTATATAAACCAGGCGCTATAAATTTCCAAATTTGCATAAGTATAAACGGGCAAGTGACAAAGAATGCTGTAAAGAAAGAAATCTTTAGATATGTTAAAAAAGTTTCTTGAAGAGCGGTAAATATTAATCGTCTGTCAGTTCCATCATCTTTAACAGCTTGGGCGAAAGGATCTACTAAAAAACCATATAAATGTTCTGCAAAAAAATAACATCCAACAAAAAAAACAATTAGAAAAATAAAACTATGTATAAGTCTTTTTCTTAGTTCAGCTAAATGGCTTACAAAACCACCCTCTTTATCATTCTGACTCATGTTTTTTTTCTTCTTTTTTTTCTATTTTATCATTTTCAATATCAATATTTGAAACTTCATTTTGGACATTATTGATATAATTCTTAATTGTACCAATCCATGAGCCAACTTTTTTTAACATTATTGGAAAATCTTTTGGTCCAAGAACAACAATAGCTATTGCTACAATAATTAAAATCTCAAACCAACCAATAGTAGGCATGTGATTTAATCTTTTTTGTTATTATCTTGATTATCTTCGGAAATATTTTTAGGTTCGTTGTCATCAGTAACATCTGATGCCATACCTTTTTTGAAGCTCTTAATTCCTTTAGCAACATCTCCCATCAGACTTGAGATCTTACCTCTTCCAAAAAGTAAAACTACAAGTATAACAACAATTGCTATCTGCCAAATTCCTATGCTCATAGAAAAGTTATATATCTTTTATTCTCAATTTAAAAGTGACTTTTTTTTAACCTAAGTTATGAATTCTTATTTTTCTCCTCAGAGTCTAAAGTGCTGCTTAGCATTTCATCAATATTTGAATAAATATCCTCTTTTTTACCATCTTGTTTCTCTTTATAAAATTTACCAGTTCCAAAAATTGCATTATCAATATTTGTACTATCGATAAGACCAGCGGCACCCAATTCATCAACGGTTGGTAAATCGGATAACTTTTGAAGATTGAAATGACTTAAAAAATCATCAGTCGTGACATATTGAATTGGTTTTCCAGGGACATCTTTTCTACCACCTGGTTTTACCCAGTTTAACTCCATCAAAATTTCAAGAGTATTTGTGCCGAATGCAACACCTCTAATTTCCTCAATTTCAGCACGTGTTACTGGTTGATGATAAACAATGATTGCAAGTGTTTCAATTGCAGCTCTTGATAATTTTTTTTCAACAGTTTTTTCCTGTTTCATAATTTCAGAAAGATTTGGCGATGTTCTAAATGACCATTTTTTTGAGATACACACTAAATTAATACCTCGATTGGAATATTCGTTTTGTAATTTTAATAAAATTTTTTCGACATTAGTTTTTTTTGAAATCTTATTTTCTATAGTTTCAATATCAAGTGGCTCAGCAGCTGCAAAAACTATTGCTTCAATTTCTTTTTCAATTGAGGATAATTTATTAGGAAAATCAATAACATTATCTTTTTTAGTATTTCTTTTATTCATTATTTTTCCTTAATAAAAATATCATCAAATAAATTTTCTTGTTTAATTTTTAAGTTACCTTCTTTCACAAGTTCAAGTGATCCTGCAAAAATACCTGCTGTACCAGTTTTTTTGTATTTTGTAATACTCTTAAAATTTTTAGGTATCAAGTCCTCTAATTTTTTCCAATCAGTTAGTTTTCCAAAAAAATCTCTGATTGTTTTAATCCCCTCTTCAGTTGTAAAAACAGGGAGTTTAGGAATATTTATTTTTTGAAAATCTTTAGTCATAATAATAGTTGAATATGTTTTTAGTAATTCAAATAAATTTACTTTAATTTCACTGTTATAAATGGGTCTAATGCCTGCCTTAACACCTCTGGTTCTGATTTCACGACCTAATCTTTTACGCTTTAACATTTGTTCAGATAATAATCTGATTAATTCTAATTTTTTAAGTTGGAGTTTTAATTTTTCTGCCACTTCTTGAACTTTAAACTCCTCCTCAGGTGTTCCAGGTAAAAGAAGTTTAGATTTCAAATAAGCAAGCCATGTGGCCATAAGTAAATACTCAGAGGCGGACTCTAGATTTAGATTTTTTTGGTTTGTTATAAAATCATGAAATTGATCTGCTAGTTTTGTAATAGAAATATTTTCTAAATTCACCTTTTGAGATTTTGCAAGGTCTAACAATATATCTAATGGACCGTTATAATTTTCAATATCAACACTAAAAAGTGAGGAATCATTTTCTGTCATAAGCGAATACTAACTTATTATCTTATAAAATTGTGATGTTTTTTTTATTACAAATTTGCTTATGAAAGGTGAATTTTCAGCAACAATTTCCATCTCATTTTCTTTGGCATTACAATGTAAAACAAGATTACAACCAGCATTAAACGCATTGATTGTATTTTCTTTAATTTTACCTTTTAAACTTTTCATTGATATATCGTCAGAAATCAAAATATTCTTAAAACCTATTTTATTTCTTATTAATTTTATCATTTTTTTAGAATGCGTTACTGTGTTTTTTAAATCGATCTTTTTGAATATGATGTGGGCTGTCATTGCAAAAAAAGAATTTTTTCTTTTGAAAGGAAAAAAATCATTTTTTAATAAGTAATCCAAATTTTTACTAATTACGGGTGTAAAATGGTGACTATCAACTTTTGCTAAACCATGTCCTGGTATATGTTTAATAACAGTTCCTACGCCATTATTATGGTGATAGTTGATACAATAATCGCCAATTTTTGAAACTATTTTAGGATTACTAGAAAAAGATCTGTCTCCAATAATTGATGATGAACCTTTCTTTCTAAGATCTAAAACAGGACAAGTGTTGATATTAACTCCTATCAATTTTAATAAATATGATGTTTTATCAATAAATAATTTATAGAAAAAATTAAATTCCTTAGGTTTTTTTATAAATTTTTTGCCAAAAAATTCAGAGGTTAAATTTTCAAAAGATATAATATTTTTAAGTCGGTTTACTCTACCACCCTCTTGATCAATTAAGATTGGATATTTATTATCGTTAAAGATTTTTCGAATAGATGTGGTTAATTGTTTTGCCTGTTTGATATCTTTTATGTTTCTGGTAAATAAAATTACTCCCCATGGCTTATATTTTCTTAGAAAATTCTTTTCTCTGGAGCTAAGTTTTGTTGATTTAATACCGATAATAAAAGATCTTCGATTATTCATTAATCTAGAAGTTTCCAAAAATTAAATTTTTTCTTTTTATCTTTATTAGATTTCTCTACATATTGAATGATATCTTTGGTATCATTTTCTAAAACTGGCAATTTTTCAGAATAAATATCAATTTTTTTGTCAATATTGCTCAAAGATCTAAAAGAATTTTTTTTATTATCATCTGAAAAATAATACTTACCTGTAAAAAATATAAAAAAACCGATGAGTAATAAAAATATTAAATATTTAATCTCTTTTAGCATCACATTTTATCTGGTGTAGATACGCCAACTATATTCATCCCAGATTTTACTACATTGGAAATAGCCTTAAGAAAAATCAATTTATCATTTGTTATCTTTTTTTGATCATTAATAAATCTTTTGTCTGGATTTTCCTTACCTAAATTCCAATATGAATGAAATAAAGAGGCTAATTCATATAAATAAGTCGGTATTCTATGTGGCTCAAGCTTATTACAAGATACATCAATACACTTGGGCCATTCAGATAATTTTTTTAAGATTTTTATTTCATCTTTAGAATACTCAAAATCGTACTTAGTAATATCTAGATCTGAATTTAAATCTTTATCAAGATGTCTATATACTGAACATATTCTTGCATAACAGTATTGAACGTAATAAAGGGGGTTATCTTTTGATTTTTCTACAACGTTATCAAAATCAAAATCGAGTTCAACATCACTACTTCGATTTAGCATTATAAATCTTGTTGCATCTTTTCCTACCTCATTAATTAAATCATCTATAGTTATATAGTCCCCTTTTCTTTTAGACATTTTAAAGGGTTTCTTATCTTTAATAAGTTTAACAAGTTGGCTAACTTTACAAATTAATCTATCTTTAGAGTTTGATAAAGCTTCAACAGATGATGAAATTCTTTTTATATAACCAGCATGATCTGCACCTAAAATATTAATAAGCCTATCAAATTTTCTGTCTAATTTATTTTTGTGGTATGCAACATCACTTGCAAAATAAGTCCAAGCACCATCAGATTTTTGTAATGCTCTATCTTTGTCATCTCCAAAATCAGTTGATCGGAAAAGTAACTGTTCACGCTCAACCCAATTACTGTCATCTTCACCTGCGGGTGCCTTTATTTTTCCTTTATAAACAAATTTGTTTTTTTGAAGAAATTCAACAACTTTTTCAACTTCTTGATTTTCAACTAATTTTTTTTCACTGACAAAGTTATCATGATTAATACCAAGACTTTTAAGATTACTTTTGATTAACTTTAATGCTTCATTAATAGATAAAGAGGTCAATTCTTGAGATATTTTGTCGAAATTTTTAAAATCAATGTTTTTATTTGAATTTAAAATGTTTTGAGCAAAGTCAATTAAATAGTCTCCAGGATATAAATCTTCATTATCTATTGGAAAAGGTTCATTAAAAGAAATCTCTCTTATTCTATAATAAACTGACTTTGTAAAATTTATAATCTGATTACCGTAGTCGTTTATATAATACTCTTTTGTAACTTTATTATTATTAAATAATAAAAGATTAGCCATTACATCACCTAAAATAGCCCCTCTACAATGACCAACGTGTAAAGGTCCTGTTGGATTAGCAGATACAAATTCTATTAGGTAATTTCTTTTAATATTTTTATTTGTTCCAAAAGAATTAGAATTTTTAATTACTTCTTTAATAAAGTTTGTCCAAAAAATGGGTTTAAATTTAATATTGATAAAACCAGGTTTAACTATTGATATATCCTCAATAAACTTGTCCTCTTTTTTGATTTTTTCAGCCAAAATTGACGCCAGATCTAATGGAGATTTATTATTAATCTTAGAAAGGACCATTGCCACATTAGTAGAAATATCACTATCAAATTTTGAAGGTGGAATTTCTACAGTTATCCCGTTAAGTGAATCTGGTAGAATTAAATCTCCGTTCGAAGAGAGTGTCGAAAGAATTTCTTTTATTTTATCTAAATACTGTTCAAAAATATTCATTTAAAGTTTTTGTGAAGGTTGATTGCATATCTGTCTGTCATTCCTGATATAAAATCTGAAATTGCTCTATATTTATCCTTTGAGAGATGATTTTTTGAAATAAATTTTTTAGGGTTTTTTTGTATTTTTTTAAACAGTTTTTTAATTAT
>CACMCS010000016.1:0-11450 GCA_902612225.1 uncultured Pelagibacteraceae bacterium
CATGGGCAACTGCTATGGACGACTCTTCAAAAACTTTTTTAGATAAATAATCTAAGATTAATCAATACCTAAATGTTTTTTTCTTTTTTGGACGTAAGCTCTAATTAAATTATCAAATATTAAAGCTATGAAAGCTACACAGATACCAAGTGTTAATCCAATTCCAGCACCTTTTTTATCTGATAATGCTTTTAATATATATTGACCTAAATCCTCTGTCCCAATAAATGCCCCTATGATCACCATAAATAAAGCAAACACAATCGTTTGATTAATACCAAGCATCATATGAGGAAATGCCAAAGGAAATTCTATTTTAGTTAATCTTTGGAATTTATTCACACCTGACATAGTTGCAGCATCATGCAGTCCAGCCGGAACGCTTCTGAGTCCCTCAATTGTATACCTTGTGGCAGGTATTGTTGCATAAACTATAACTGCAATAAGTACAGATGTATCTGTTATACCAAATAACATCATTACTGGAATTAAATAAACGAAAGACGGAAATGTTTGAAAAATATCGCAAACGCCTAACATAAAGTTAGCTGAATGTTTATTTTGGAAACATAAAGTTCCTACTGTAAATCCAATAATACAAGAAACAATAACTCCAAAAGTTGCCATGTATGCTGTAACTAAAGCTCTATCCCACCAAGGGCTGAATGCAATAAAAAGTGTCAAAGCACAAACTACCAATGCTGAACGTAAGCCACCAATTAAATATCCTGCACCAACAACTAAAACTATCGTAGCGATTGCAGGCATTCTTAAATACAATGCTCTCATTGGCTGAAGTACATCTTGTATCAACCACGTATTGAACGCTTTAATATAAACAAAGAAAGTCTCAAAAATCCAATCTACTCCTTTGTTCCAAAAATCAGCAGTTGATATTCCTTTGTTATGTGGAATTTCAAATAAATAATTGAAGGTATCTTTGAATAAAAAAGTTCCAATGTAAGCTAATATTATTCCAACAACAAATATAACCCCAAAAAATAAAAGATTTTTGTTTCTTTGATAGAAAGTAAGATTACCAAAATAATCTGTTTGTTTATTTGCCCAAGCTAAAGACATTTTATCTAAAAGAATTGCAATTAAACTGATACATAAGCCCGCTTCTAAAGCTAGTCCAATGTTTAATTGGTTTAGAGCTAACAATAAATTAAACCCTAAACCTTTTGCTCCAATAAAAGCTGAGATAACTGCCATTGAAAAACACACCATGATGACTTGGTTAACCCCGATTAAAATATCTCTCCTAGCAGTTGGAATTAATACTTTAAACATTAATTGAAAATTATTACATCCGCTCATCCTTCCAGCTTCAATAACTTCTGGAGGCACTGCTCTTAGACCTAAAATAGTTAATAATATCATCGGTGGTATTGCTACAACCATAGTAATAATCACAGCAGCATGGTCACCTACTCCAAAAAGAACTAATGCTGGAACCAATACAGCATATTGTGGCATCGTTTGCATCACTAGCAATATTGGATATAAAGCTTTTTCTACACGTTTACTTTTAAAAGCTGCTATTCCTAATCCAAGTCCGAAAATAAAAGATAATGGAGCAGCGACTAATATAAATGAAAGAGTTTGCATGGAAGGTTTCCATTGACCAAACACAGAAATGTAAACCATAGTTAAACCTGCAAACAAAGCTAGACCTTTACCGCTTAATTTATAAGAAAGTAATGCTGCACCTGCTGCAACGATAGTCCAAGGTAATCCTGGTAATTCAGCCCATGGGTTTTTATCTATCCAATCCCAACTGGTGAAGGCAACAATAGTTTCAAGACCCCCCAATAAAATCTCTCTTATTAATTCTATTAAAAAAGTCATAAAGGCAGTCAAATTTCTACTAATTTGTAAAACTATAGGCCGACTTTTAAATTCTTGGGTATCTTCATTCCAAACTTCAATTGGCATCCATTCGTTCATTAAGAAAAATAATGAGTCATTAATCCAGATGGGTAACCATCCAAGCAATGGAGGCAATCTCCAAAAGACATCAAAAGCGTAATATCTTACCTCTTTACCTAAAAAAACATAACTACTTTGATTTGGATCTTTAACAAATTCTGCCTGACCCCTAATAAATTTATATGTTTCAGGAACATCAATCGCAAAGCATAAAGCAAAGAATACGATTAATAAAAATAACCACTGAAAAGTTTTTGGATATTTTTTTAAAAATTCCATAATCTAATTATTATTTTTTCTTCCCCCAAAAACTGTATTGATTATTTTTGTTGGATTAATAGAGCCTATAATTTCATTATTGTTATCAACTACGGCGACTATTTTTTCCTGTATAAGAATTTTTTCTGCAACATTCTCTATGATTTCATTTTGAGAGACTTTTAAATCGCCTAAATTATCTTTTGATGTATCCATAACATCCTTAATCAATAAAACTTTTTCTCTCGGTACTTCTTCAGTAAATTTTCTGACATATTCAGTGGCTGGATTCAAAACAATATTAGCTGGTGTATCTAACTGCTCAATTATTCCATCTTTCATAATTGCAATTCTGTCAGCAAGTTTTAAAGCCTCGTCAAAATCGTGTGTAATAAACATAATTGTTTTTTGTAATTTATCTTGAAGTCTTAAAAACTCATCTTGCATCTCTTTTCTAATTAATGGATCCAAAGCTGAAAAAGGCTCATCTAAAAACCAAATATCCGGCTCAACTGCTAAAGATCTTGCTATACCTACTCTTTGTTGTTGACCTCCTGAAAGTTCTCTAGGAAAATAATTTTCTCTACCTTCGAGTCCAACTAACTTAACCATATCCATTGCTTTATTTATGCTGTCCTCAGTTTTGATCCCTTTAATCTGAAGGGGAAAGGCAATGTTCTCAACAACAGTTTTGTGTGGAAGTAAAGCAAAGCTTTGAAAAACCATTCCCATTTTATTTCTTCTAAGATCTATTAGATCTTTATTATTTAATTGTAATAAGTCCTGGCCCTCTATGAAAATTTTACCACCTGTTGCATCAGTCAATCTTGAAATACATCTTAACAAAGTTGATTTACCTGAGCCAGATAAACCCATAACGACTAACATTTCTCCTTTTGCAACTTCAAAAGAAGCGTTGTTTACTCCAACAATACAGCCATTTTCTTGAAAAACTTTAGCATCAACATTTCCATTCGAGTCTTGAAGCATCTTCTGAGCATTTGCTCCAAAAATTTTATATACGTTTTCACATTTGATTACTGGCTCAGACATAAATTTTAATTAAGTTATATGAAATTAGAATAAAATTAAATCCATAATATTGTTACTTCCCCCTTAAAAATTTTTAATATAATAAACCCTTGTATCTATTCCGGTGCTTAGAAAACTTAATGCTTCACCACTGACAGTAATTGACTCGTCAACTCCAACATTATTTCCACTCACTGTAAAGCCTGCAAAACACTTATTTTTTTCCTCATCCCACTTAACAAAAGTTTCATCTATTTTGTTACCATTAATTGTGTAAATTTCATGCGCTCTAAAATTTAAGAAGTTTGCCCCCATAATCGCACGTTGTGGAATTAATTTTGTAGCTTTACAAACTTGCTCATAAACTTCGTCTGTTAATCTGAAGTGATCTGTACCATCAAAAGTTACCAGTATTCCTGAGGGTAATTTAGAAATTAATTCACTTAATTTCTTTTCTTGAGCAATCCTCTCTTCTTCTAATTTCATTTTTCTAACAAGTTCATCGCCACCACCAAACATTATGTTAAGAACAAAAAATGAAAATGATATTATTAGAATTATTAGCACCAAGCCACCAAACTGTTTTGTAGTCTCAGGTAAATATTTTATTTTACTTAAAAAATTTTCTTTTGACATTTATTCTTGTAACTTTCCATTTTTCCATATCCCTGTTTTTTGAGTGCCATCAGTCCAAGTAAAAGTTCCCTTGCCATTCATGAAACCTTTTGCCCATTCACCTTCGTAAGTTGAACCATCAGGAAAAGTTAAAACACCCACCCCACTCCATTCGCTATTTTTAAACTCACCTTTGTAGATATATCCATTAGGCCAAGTTTCAATTCCTTGTCCGTTTTTCTTAGTACCTACCCACTCACCTTCATAGGTAGTTTTATCTGTGTAAACCCATTTACCAAAACCGTTTTCACAATTTCCTTCTTTGCATCCTGTGCTTCGCGCTATTGCAACCGTGCTGATAAATAAACTTAAAATTATTGTTAAGAGGTATTTTTTCATAATGATATTTTACACAAAATTATTTAAAAAAAAATTATACTTTTTTGTCATCTTTGTTACATGAATAAATAAAAATATATTTTTCAGAGTTTTCACTTTTCATATTTTTCGTTATTTCATGAATTAATTCACCTGTTTTAATTGTAATAATACCTGACTCAGAATAATTTTTTTCTTGATCAATGGATTTAAATAAAACCACATCTTTATTGACTACTTTGACATTAAGTTTTGATGAAACTGAGAGAAATGATGATAATCCTTTGATAAAAAGTGTTTCTGGTTTTTTTGATAAAATTTTAAAACTATCTAAACCCTTTTCATTTAAATCTTTAGCTAAAAAAGTTTGATAATTATATTCTGAATTCTTAATTATTTTTTTTTCTAAATCACAGACAAACTCGAGATCAATGTTTTCACTTATACTAACATCTTTTGCTAAAGTTTGATTAAAAAATAATAGACTTAAGAATATAGTAAAAAAATATTTGATCATTTAAATTTATTTAAAAAAAAATCTCCCCCAACATTGTTGGGAGAGATTTAAAGATTTAGTTGCTATTTACTTTATTTAGTAAAAGCTTTCCAAACTTTCTCGTTATCTTTCAGCCATTTTTTAGCTGCATCTTCGTGAGTCATTTTATCAATGTCCACTAAAGCTGCCATTGCTCCAATTTGACTTGTTGAGAAAGAAAGTTTTTTAAACATCTTAGCTGCATCTGGATGAGTTTTTGGAAAATCAGCGTTAACTGCTTTTTTCAAATAACCATCTGGCGAACCACATTTTCCATCTCCACCATCTTCAGGTCTGCAACCTGCAGTGTACGGAGGAAAGTCGATAAATGTAAAACCAGCACCGTCAGTAAAGTTTGGTGTCCAGTTAAAGATAATTGTTCCTCTTCCTTCTTTTTCAGCTGCTGCTAACTCTGCCCAAAGTGCGTCTGCACTTCCAGCAAATTTAACCCACCAAAGATCTCCTAGACCTAAAGCGTCAACCCTTTGAGGGATTAAGTCACCGTGCCAAGTTTGTGGACCTTCTAACATTCTTCCTTTTCCATTCGGAGAGTCAGGTGTTGTAAAGTTTTTAGCACAGTCTGGGTTTTTCAAAGCAGTCCAGTCTGGTAGTCCTGGGCATAAACCTTTTTCAGCAACCCAATTAGGATATCCCATATCCTCTAGAGTTCTAGCTTCATGGTCACCCCAGTCAAGTAAACCACCTTTATCTAAAGCTGTTGTAAATGATTTACCAAAAGCAGATTCCCATACCTCGTGAGAGATAGTTACGTCACCAATTCTAATTGACTCGTATACTGCTTGTGAGTCAGCATTTACGTATTTAACGTTATTACCCATGCTTTCCATTATTCCACCAATAACGTAAGCCATTACAATTTGACTTGACCAGTTATGAGTTGGGATAACGATGGGTTTTTTGCTATCTGCATTTGATAAACCAGCAAAACTTACTGCTGAAATTATAACTGCAGAAATTAAAGATATTATTTTTCGCATTTATTCCCCTTTCTTAATATTAAGTGCATTCAGTATGTGCCTAAGTAAAATGATAGTCAACTACAAGATTTATATATATTATGTAGAGAGATTTATAAAAATGTCGCAAACTACTTTAGATATTAAAGAACCTGGTCTTAATGTCTTACCACCTGGAGTTGAAAGACATGTCGTTAACGCAGGCGGTCTCACAGGTTTGCAAATATTCCCGGATGATGAAATAGAAATTATTAATGAGGAAGGAAATCAAATTTGTGAAATCATTTGTTTTGATAAAGATGGAAAATCTGAGCTTGGAATTTTAAATCAAAAAGAAAATTGTAAAAAAAGTTTTATTAAAGAGTTACTTAAAGGTAAAGATGAAAGCTCTTTAATAACAAACCTGCAATTAAAAAAAAGAAATTTAGATATTAATAAATCAAAATCATCAATTTTGTTTGATGAACAAACTCCAAGTGGTGAAAAAATAAAGATAAAATCTAAAGATAAATGCTACGCTATTTTTGCAGCCCCACAAAACAATATGCTGGTATCTGAGCAAAATCCTTCAAGTGATTTAACGTTGTTCATTAAAAGATATAAAATAGTTAATGATAAAGAATTATCAATAATTCCTGATCCTATTTATGAGCCAAATTATGAGGAAAATATTGAGAGACAAACTGCAATTTCATTCGAAGTTAAAGAGGGAGATTTTATTCAAGTAATAAGTCCAGCGGGCAGACAATGTTCAGACTTTGTGGCGTTTGATACAAAAAAACTTGATAAGAAAGTTGAAAAGGGTCTTGATTGGCAAACAACGAGGACTTTTATGGGAAATACTTTTCCAGGTCCTGGTTTATTTTCAAAATTTTACGACACCGATCATGAACCATTAGTTGAAGTCATAAGAGATACTGTTGGAAAACATGATACATTTAATTTGGCTTGTACTTCAAAATATTATGAAGACGCTGGCTATTTTGGTCATCCTAATTGCTCTGAAAATTTAAATAATGCAATGGCAAAATATGGTGTTCAAAAACAAAAAGGATGGCAGGCTATCAATTTATTTTTTAATACTTCAGCAACAGGTTTAAATTCAGTAATTTCAGATGAGTCATATGCAAGACCTGGAGATTATGTAATGTTCAGAGCTTTAAAAGATTTAACAATTGGGACAACCGCTTGTCCTAGTGACATCGACGCATGTAATTCATGGAATCCAACAGATATTTTTGTTAGAACCTATGATAAAAAAAAAGAATTTTCAAAATCTTTTGCATTTAGAATGAAAACAGACTCTGAAAAAAAACTTACTAGAAACTCTGGCTTTCACGAAAAAACCTCAAAGCTTACTAGAAATTTTATTGATGCTAGAGGTTTTTGGCTACCTAATGATTATACAAAGCATGGAGTTGTTGAGGAGTACAATGCTTGTAGAGAAAAAGCGGTCTTAATTGATTTATCTGCTTTAAGAAAATTTGAAATTATAGGTCCTGATGCTGAGGAATTGATGAATTACACATTAACTAGAAATATTAAAAAGCTTGCTGTTGGTCAAGTTGTTTACTCTGCGATGTGTTATGAAAACGGAATGATGTTTGATGATGGTACATTATTGAGATTAAGTGAAACTGGTTTTAGATGGATTTGTGGAGACGAATATGGTGGTGAATGGCTTAAAGAAATAGCTAAAAAGAAAAACTTTAAGGTCAATGTAAAAAATTCAACGGATCAAATTAGTAACGTATCAGTACAAGGTCCAAAAAGTAGAGAGATATTAAAAAAAATGATTTTTACTCCACCAACACAACCATCTATAGATGAACTGGAATGGTTCAGATTTACTATTTGTAGAATTGAAAACCTTCAAGGTATTCCATTGATTGTTTCAAGAACAGGATATACTGGCGAACTTGGTTATGAAGTATGGTGTCATCCGAGTCATGCCTCTGACGTATGGGATAAACTTATGGAAGCTGGAAAAAATGAAGGCTTAATTCCTGCTGGATTTGCAGCTTTAGATAAGCTTAGAATTGAAGCTGGTTTAATTTTATTTGGTAATGAATTTGATGGTCAACAAGATCCTTTTGAGGCTGGAATAGGTTTTGCTGTTCCATTAAAAACTAAAGAAGAAGATTTTATTGGTAAAGAGGTTTTGAAAGAAAGAAAAGCAAATCCTCAAAAAAAACTTGTGGGTTTAGAACTTATTGGAAAAGAGGCAGCTGGACATGGTGATTGCGTGCACGTTGGGAGATCTCAAGTAGGTGTGATAACTAGTGGTTGTTTATCCACGACTTTAAATAAAAATATAGCTTTATGTAGAATCGATACTCAGTACTCAAGGGAAGGGACTGAAGTAGAGGTTGGTAAAATTGATGGTCATCAAAAAAGAATTGCTGCAAAAGTAGTTGGGTTTCCTCATTTCGATCCGAAGAAAACACGAGTTAGATCCTAATGCCAAAATCAGCAAAGGATTTATTGGAATTTTGGGAAGATCAGATGAAACTTTCTCATACTTCTAGTAATTACTTTTTTAGAAAATCGCCTTCACATTATCATATGATGCTTTTAGTGATGCATGCGTATAAATATAAAGAAAATCTTACTGTTGAGGAACTTAAGACTAAACTATTTAAAACTTCACGTCCAAAGTCAGCTTTGATGATAAATGAGGCTTGTGAAAAAGGTTTTTTCTTTTTAGAAAAAACCTCAAATGATCAAAGAAAAAAGCACATTAAACCAAGTGAGAGTTTTATTAACGAGTTCAATAATTATATAGAAACACTAAAACATCTGAGTTTTTAATATTTATACAAGTTTTACTTATATTTTTTATATATATAAAAAACTATATATTTAAGTCGCACGAAAAATAGAGTTTGCATATGTCATTACCGACAAAAGCAAAAGTAGTAATAATCGGTGGGGGTATCCACGGTTTAAGCACTGCTTGGAAATTATCTGAAACTTATAAAAATCCTGGTGACATTGTAGTCCTCGAAAAAAAAGACACTGCTGCTGGAGCAAGTGGAATTGCATGTGGAGTGGTTAGAAATAATTATTTTCAACCAGCAATGAGAGAATTGATGGCCCACTCAGTGTCTGTTTGGGAAAGTGATCCAAAAGCATTTAAATATAATCCAGTTGGTTATTTACAAATATCACCTGAGGTTATGCATGAAGACGTAGCAAGTATTTATGAGCAACAAAAAGCAATTGGGTATGAATCTGATTTTATAGAGGGTGAAAAGGATTGCATGAAATACATGAAGGGAATGTTTGATGACTGGCAAGCTAAAGGCATAACTTCAATTCTTCATGAAAAAAAGGGCGGATACGCATTTAATAAAGACTCTATTAAAGCTCTAGAAAATAAATCTACTTCTAATGGTGTTCAAGTGATGAAAGGTGTGAAAGTTACAGGATTTAAAAGAGGAAGTAACAGCAAGGCGGTTACAGGAGTTGAAACAGATAAAGGCACAATCGATTGCGAGCAAGTAGTAATTGGAGCAGGACCGTGGGCCAGAGATTTTTGGAATATGCTTGAACTTCCTAAAACAGCAAACATCAAAGGTAAAGATGGTAAAATGCATGTAACTGACATGTGGACTTATTGGATGCTTCAAGAAGGTGTTATTGGTGTCGAACCAGATTACTTAAAAACAAATGATGGAAAACAGCCGCCTGTAGTTCACGTAGATTCAACTGCACCACTATATTCTGATAAAACAAAAAAATTAATTACAGATAAAATTTGGGGAATTTATTATAAGCCTGATATTGAAGGTTTAGGAGTTCAAGGTGGAACATCTCCTTACATTGTTAAAAAACATTTTGATCAGGTAAATGTTGATCCTTATGGAATTGAGTCTCCAGAGTATCAAACTACTGATGCATTTAGTGATATGTGGTGCTCTGCTTTAGCTCATTGCCAAAAAAGATTTGAGGGAAAATCTGATTTATATAGAAAAGGTCCATCAGGTGGTCTTGGATGCATGACACCGGACTCATTTCCAATCTTTGATAGATTTTTTGAAAACGTATACATGATTGCTGATGCTAACCACGGATATAAAATGATTGGTGTTGGTGAACTTGTAGCTAAAGAAATTCTTGGTACCGAAAGTGATTTATTAAAACCGTTTAGATTCAACCGTTACGAGAAGGGCGAACTTCACCCTACTTCGAACAGTCCGTTTCCTTGGAGTTAAACTCTTAGCCTAGACACTAATAAATTTTTCAGTTACGCTTGAATAAAATTATAATTCATTGAGGGGAAAAATGACGGATCTAGAAAAGCACGTAAACCGACCTGGTAGAGACAAACAAGTTAAAAAAGTTAGAGAAAAAATTAACGAATTAGGAATTACTTATATTTATTATCAATTTATTTCTGTAACAGGGAGAGTTGTAGGTAAAGGAATACCTGCAGATCACTGGGAAAGAACAGCAGAAAAAGGTTTTCAATTAGTATACGGAGCTACAGCAAACTTATTTTTAGATCGTCATAATAATTATATAGGTTATGGACCTGAAGCAATGGAATTAGTCGGTATTCCTGATCCAGAAACTTTCTGTCAATTACCATGGGACAAAAGAGTAGGAAGAGTGTTTGTAACATGTTTTAGAAACAGAGAAGAGAGAAATAATCCTGGTGGACATTTAACTTCTGACTGTAGAGGAAATTTAAGAATTTTTATGGACGAATTCCAGAAAAAGCATGGTTTAGAATTAAGAGTTGGAACTGAACCTGAAATGATGTGGCTCACAAAAAATGATGACGGTACTCCTACTGGAAAAGGGTTTTCAAAACCATTCTGTTACCACATAGATCAATTTGAATCATTGAGACCAGTATTCATGAAAGTTATTGAATATGCGAAAGCTATGGGTTTAGATATGATTCAAGGTGACCATGAAGATGCTCCAGGTCAATTAGAATTAAACTGGACATATGACAATGTTCTTCGAAATGCAGACAGACTATCAACTTATAGACAAATATGTGCTCAGGTTGCTAGAGAACATAATCTGATTGCATGTTTTATGACCAAACCATTTATGGGAGTTTCTGCAAGTGGTTGTCATACGAACATGTCTTTATGGAAAGGTGGAAAAATTAAAACAAATAAACTTGGACACAAATCTTTACCAGGAGTTGAGGAAGTTTTTGGTTATGTTGAAGGTGGAACTAATACATTTATGCCTGATACGAAAGATATGCAATTGCCAGGTAAAATTGGTTTACAATCAATAGCAGGTATTATGGAACACCTTCCTGCTCTAACAGCCTTAGGATCTTCAACAGTAAATTCTTATAGAAGATTATGGGATCAAGGTTTTTGGGCACCTGTTTATGCTGACTGGGGTTATCAAAATAGAACTTGTGGATTAAGAGTGTCCGCGCCGGGAAGATTTGAATACAGATCTGTTGACTCAATGCACAATCCTTACTTATTAGGTGCTGCATTATTAAAAGCTTGTGATCATGGAATAAGTAATAAAATGAAACCAGCTGATCCTGAATCTAGAAATATTTATGAGGCTCAAAAAGCTGGTAAGGATGTAAAAAAACTTCCTTTAAGTTTAGGAGAAGCTTTGGAAAGGTTATCAGAAGATGAGGTAATTAAATCAGCTATGCCTGATGAAATGTATAAAGTTTTTCATTGGTATAAAAATGATGAATGGGAAAGATTTTTAGGAGCAACAACTCAATG
>CACMCS010000017.1:0-7881 GCA_902612225.1 uncultured Pelagibacteraceae bacterium
TGGTTTAGAAAAAGTTAAAGAGAGAATTATTGAGTTTCTAGCAGTCCAAAAAAGAATGGATAAGATTAAAGGCCCTATTTTATGCTTAGTAGGTCCACCTGGTGTTGGAAAAACATCTTTAGGAAAGTCAATTGCTAAAGCAACAAACAGAGAATTTGTGAGAATGTCAGTAGGCGGAATGAGAGATGAAGCTGAAATTAGAGGTCACAGAAGAACTTATATTGGTTCTTTACCTGGTAAAATTATTCAAATGATGAAAAAAGCTGGAACTAAAAATCCACTAATACTTTTAGATGAAATAGATAAAGTTGGAAATGATTATAGGGGAGATCCCTCTTCAGCTTTATTAGAGGCTTTAGACCCAGAGCAAAATACTACTTTTAATGATCACTATTTAGAAGTTGATTATGATTTATCTGATGTGATGTTTGTGACTACAGCTAATACATTAAATATTTTACCTCCATTATTAGATAGAATGGAAGTTATTAGATTAGCAGGCTACACAGAAGATGAAAAAATAAACATTGCAAATAAATATCTTCTTCCAAAACAAATAAAAGATAATGGTGTTAAGGAAAAAGAAATGAATTTAGGTGATGATATTATAAAAGAAGTAATTAGAAGTTACACAAAGGAGTCTGGTGTAAGAAATCTTGAGAGAGAAATTTCTAAAATTGCACGAAAAGTAGTTAAAAAGGTTGTCTCTGGAGAAGAAAAAGAAGTCAATATTAACACAAAAAATCTACCAGACTTTTTAGGAGTTCCTAAATTTAAATCAGGTGAGTTAGAGTCTGAAAATAGAGTTGGTATAGTAACAGGATTAGCTTGGACTGAATATGGTGGAGAGATTTTGAAAATAGAGACAGTAACAATGCCAGGTAAAGGCCGTATGCAAATTACTGGAAAGCTTGGTGACGTCATGCAAGAGTCGGTTAAAGCTGCAAAATCATTTGTAAGATCAAAATGCTTAGAATATGGAATTATTCCTCCATTATTTGAGAAAAAAGATTTTCACATTCATGTTCCTGAGGGAGCAACACCAAAAGATGGCCCATCTGCTGGAATAGGAATGGTTACATCAATAGTTTCATCAATTACAAACATTCCAGTAAAAAGAGATGTGGCTATGACAGGTGAAGTAACATTAACTGGCCAAGTATTGCCGATTGGTGGGCTGAAAGAAAAGCTATTAGCAGCTCATAGGGCAGGTATAAAAGAGGTTTTAATTCCAAAAGAAAATGAAAAAGATCTTGTAGACATGCCAAAAAAGATTATCGATGAGATAAAAATCACTCCAGTTGAGTTTGCTGATGAAGTTTTAAAAATTGCCCTAACTAAAGAGCTGAAGAAGACAGAATGGGTTGAGGTTGATATGTCTAAAAAAGATGATAAATCTCAAGCTAGCATTCAATAATTTCAAACTTTTTCTCATTTTGAACTCTTAGATTTTTTTCTATCAAGCTAATTTATTCACTAGATCTATATTCATATTTTAGGTAACCTATTTTAAATAAATAATAACTAAGGGAAATAAATATGAATAAATTAAGTAAAATAGTCGTTGTATTGATCTCGTCTTTATTTTTAAGTTTTGCAGCAAACTCAGTTGAAGTAAAATTTGGGCACGTGGGTAAACCAGGTTCTCTATTTTCAGCTTCAGTTGATCATTTTGCTAAACTTGCTAATAAGAGGTTAGGTAACAAAGGTAAAGTAACCGTATTTGGTTCTTCGCAACTTGGAAAAGACAAACAAGGAATGCAGAAACTAAAATTAGGTACAGTTAATATGTGGTTACCTTCATCAGTAATGGCTTCCATTCATGATGAGTTTGGTGTTTTTGATATGCCTTTTATTATTAAAGACAGAAAACATATGGCTAAAGTAGAAAAAAATGTTTTACCAGGGATGTTTAAAAACCTTGAAGATAAAACAGGTTACAAAGTTATTGCTGTATGGGAAAATGGTTTTAGACATATAACAAATAATACTAGACCAATTAATACTCCAGGTGATTTAAAAGGAATTAAATTAAGAACTCCTAAATCAAAATGGAGAGTTAAAATGTTCCAATCATATGGTGCAAACCCAACTCCAATGTCTTTTTCTGAAGTATTTACTGCTTTGAAAACAGGTACAATGGATGGACAAGAAAACCCATATGCTCAAATAGCTAGTGCTAAATTTCAAGAAGTTCAAAAATATTTATCAATCACAGGTCACGTTTATACTCCTGCTTATGTAACTGTTCATAAGGATCACTGGAGTAAACTACCTGCAGATGTTCAAGATATTTTAGAGAAAGCTGCTCAAGATACACAAAAATTTGTGTACAAAGAGGCTGCTAAACTTGAAAAATCTTTATTAAAAGTAATTAAAGATGCTGGCGTCCAAGTAAACAAAGCGGACAAAGGTGCTTTTATTGCAGCTAGTAAAGGGATTTATGATCAATTTGGATCAGAAGTTCCTACGGGTGGTGCTTTAGTTAAAAAAGTATCATCTTTAGCAAAGTAATATAATTTAGATTATCTTATCAGGCCCTCATTCAGAGGGCCTGAATATAATATGAAATTACAAAATTTTATTAATTCGTACGAAAAAATATTAAAACTAATACTGTTTATAATGATGGTAGCATTAGCAGTAACGGTTTTACTTGGAGTTACCTTTCGTTTTGCTGGCAGTGCATTAGTTTGGTACGATGAAGTTGCTGCTGTCCAACTTGCATGGATAACATATTATGGTTCTGCATATGCCGCATTAAAAGGTTCTCACATAAGTGTACCAAGTATTTTTAAAGCTTTTCCACTGCCATTAAGAAAAATTTTTTTTGTTGTTTCTAAGTTAGTTGTTTATGGTTTTTTAATATTATTAGCATATTACGGTTATTTAGTTTTAACCTTAATAACAGGTGAAACATTGGTGACATTAGAATGGGTTCCTCAACCATTTGTTCAATCAGTAATTCCAATTGCATCATGTCTTTTTATTCTATCTGAGACTTTAAGAATTCCAGAAGATTATAAAAATTTAGTTTTACAAAATACGGGCGACGAGCAAACAGGAGATATTTAATGGTAATTCTAATAATGTTTATGGTCTTGTTACTTTTGTTGTCTATAAATGTGCCTATTGCGATTGGCCTTGCAGTAACAACTATTATTGCAATGGTTATGAAAACTGGCACAAGTTTTCTAATTGATACTGCGATCGTAATGTTTGATGGATCAATGAAGTTTCCATTGATTGCAATTCCACTATTTATTTTAGCTGGTTCAATTATGAATAGTGCTGGTATTTCAAGAAGACTAATAGCTTTTGCCTCTGCTCTAGTTGGATTTATTAAAGGTGGGTTGAGTATGATTAATATTGCAACCTCAATGTTTTTTGCTGAAATTTCTGGATCGGCAGTTGCTGATGTCGCTGCACTGGGTTCTATTTTAATTCCTGCAATGAAAAAGAAAGGATATCCAGGCGCATTTGCTGCTGCAGTGACTTCATCTTCAGCATCTTTAGCAATTATTATTCCACCATCAATACCAATGATTGTTTATGCAGTTATGTCTCAAAGTTCAGTTGTACAATTATTTGTTGCTGGAATTATTCCTGGAGTAATAGGTGGATTTTTTCTTATGTTGGCAGCTTATGTTACAGCAAGAAAGAAAAATTTTCCTGTTGAGGAGACATTCAATATACCGAACGTTAAAAAAACAGCAAAAGATGCAGCTTTAGCCTTTTTACTACCAGTAATTATTTTAGGAGGGATTTTTGGAGGCGTTGTAACAGCTACAGAGGGAGCTGGTTTAGCAGTTGTAGCATCTTTGGTGATTGGTTTTATTTATAAAGAGATAGACTTTAAAAGACTATATGAGTCAGCTTGCGAGGGAGCGATACAGACTGCATCAGTAATGTTATTAGTTGCAGCATCTGTTTTATTAGGAGAGTTTTTAACCATTGAACAAATTCCCCAAAAGGTTGCTGAGTCAATTATTGAATTTACTAATAATAAATATGCAGTTTTAGGAATTTTAAATATATTTTTATTAATTATAGGTTTCTTTTTACACTCAGTTGCAGCAATAATTTTAACCGTTCCAATAGTTATGCCATTGGTTAATGCAGTTGGCATTGATCCTGTTCATTTTGGAATAATTGTAACTTTAAACCTAGCTATAGGACAGCAAACACCTCCTGTAGCAAGTGTATTAGTAACAGCCTGTTCAGTTGCAAAAGCAGATATCTGGGATGTAACAAGATCAAATATATCATTTATATGTGTGTTGTTAGTTTTATTACTTTTAGTAACGTATGTACCAGCAATACCAATGACATTAGTAGAGTATTTTTATAGGAGTTAGATGAGAAGTTTAGTTAAGCTAAATAAAATAAATAGTCATTTATCTGAAGTGGTTATTAATAGACCAGAAAAATTAAATGCAATGACTAAACCAATGTGGATAGAACTTGGTAAAATTTTTAAAAAAATTTCAAAAGAAAAAAACCTTAGATGCGTCATCATAAGAGGTGAAGGGGGAAAATCTTTTTCACCTGGAAATGATATTGGGGAATTTAAAAAAGAAAGATCATCATCAAAATTAGCAAAATCTTATGGAAAGTTTTTACATGGAACCTTAGGAGCAATATTTAATTGTCCAGTACCTACAATAGCTATGATTGAGGGAATTTGTGTTGGTGGTGGTTTGGAAATAGCTGCTTGTTGTGACATTAGAATCTGCGGAAAAAGTTCGAGGTTCGGTATACCAATAAAAAGACTTGGTTTAACAATGGCTGCAAAAGAACTAGAGGTTCTTTTAAAAGCAACTACCTATTCAACTGCAATGGAAATTTTGTTTGAGGGAAGAGTATTTGACTCTCAGGAGGCTTTAGAAAAAAGATTGGTTAACAGAGTAGTTAACGATGAAGACGTAAAGAAAGAGACATATAAATCAGCTGAACTTATATGTGAAGGTGCTCCTAAAGTTGCTAGATGGCACAAAGAGTTTGCAAGAAATATTTTAAAGAAAGGTAAAGTAACAGAAAAAATAAATAATCTTGGTTACAAATGTTATGATACCGAGGATTTTAAAATTGGATATCAATCCTTCCTAAATAAAACAAAGCCAAAATTTAAAAATAAATAAACATTAAATGGCGTCATTAAAAGGTATTCGAGTGTTAGAGATGGCTCAAATAATGGCTGGTCCTACTTGTGGATTACTATTGGCAGATCTAGGGGCTGAAGTCATTAAAATAGAAAAAACTCCTGGAGGTGATGATACTAGAAATTTCCTTCCTCCTGATGTCAATGGAGTATCAGCAGCTTACTTAATGATGAATAGAAATAAAAAAGGTATTGCTTTAAATTTAAAAGATAAAGAGGGAATTGAGATCTTTAAGACAATGATAAAAAATTCTGATGTAGTTTTAGAAAATTTTAGAAAAGGGACATTAGAAAAACTAGGTATTGGTTATGATACAATTTCAAAGATTAATCCTAAAATTATTTTATGTGAAATTTCTGGATATGGTAGAACAGGTCCCTATGCAAATAAAGGAGGATTTGATTTAGTAGCACAAGGCATGAGTGGTTTAATGAGTATTACTGGTGAAGATAAGAATAAACCACCAATGAAAGTAGGAGCGCCACTTACAGATATCACTGCAGGATTACTTGCTGCAAGTGGTATTTTAGCTGCTTTAATTCATAGAGATAAAACTGGCGAAGGTCAAAAAGTTGACACGTCTTTGTATGAGGCAGGAATAGTTCATACTTATTGGCAATCAGCAATTGCTGGTGCAACTGGTGTATCTCCAGGTCCTCTTGGGTCAGCTCATCCTTTAACTGCACCCTATCAAGCTTTTAAAACAAAAGATAAATGGATTACTATTGGTGCATCAAATCAGAATACATGGCTTATGTTATTAAAGGCAATCAATCGTCAAGATCTTAATGAGGATGAAAAATTTTCAACTAATTCAAGTAGAAAAGAAAATTTAAATGAACTTGTAGAAATACTTAATAATGAATTTATCAAAAAAACTTCTCAAGAATGGTTAAAAATATTTGATGAAAATGGTTTACCATGTGGTCCTATAAATTCGATAACCGACATGTTTAAAGACCCTCAAACTATTGAAAGAGAGATGATTATTGAGGTAAATAATAAAAAAGCTGGTCCAAGCAAAGCTGTTGGAATGCCAATCAAATTTTCAAAAAGCAAAACTGAAAAATCCAGAGGTGCACCAGATTTAGGTGAACATACAAGGGAAATAATGCAAAATTTTGGTTATAAAAATGAAGAGATAGACGATTTTTATAAAAAAAAAATAATTCTTTAATTTACAGTTTCGAAAATCTTAAATAGTAATTCAGAAACGTGCTTCCCTTTTTTTTCTGATAAATCAGATATTTGGTGTCTACAGCTTGTACCATTCGCAACTATAAAGTCATTTTCGTCACTACTATTAATTGAAGGTATTAAAGATAGATTAGCCATTTTTTTTGACGTTTCATAAGTTTTACTATCATAGCCAAAAGAGCCTGCCATCCCACAGCAGCTAGAATCTATCATCTTATTATTTATATTTAGCTCAGATAAAAGATCTTTAAGTCCTCTCATTCTATCTTGAGACTTTTGGTGACAATGTCCATGAATTAAAACATTTTGACTAAAATTATTCGATTTAACATTCTTATCTTTTTTAATTTGTTCTAAAATAAATTCCTCTAATAAATAAAATCTGTTTTTTATTTTATCTCTATTTTTTATACCTTTAAGTGATTGATACTCATCGTTAAAAGTAAGCAAACAAGAAGGTTCAATACCTACTATTGGTAATTCAAAGTAGTTATTTTTTATTATATAGTCATTAAATCTATTCAATTCCTCTGCGGCCTTATCTAGTTGACCATATGATATATAAGTTCTTCCACAACAGAGCGGTCTATCAAGTTTATCACTACCAAAACTTGGGATTACTGCTTGATAACCAAATTTATTTAATACTTTAATTGTATAGACCAAATTTTCATTCTCAAAATTGATATTAAATGTATCTGCAAATAAAATTACTTTATTTTCTGAAATTTCTTGATTGTTATATATGTCTTTTAAAGCCTTTTGATTTTGGACTTCAGGCAGGCTTCTTTCAGTTGCAAAACCAAATTTTTTAATAATGTTTGAAATAACTGGAAAATTTTTAATCTTATTAAGTATTGGATTTATGATTTTATATAGCCAAATCAGCCTAGGCATATCAGAGATAATTTTATCTTTAATTCTCATACTAAATTTTTTGTAATAGTGTGAGAGAAATTCACTTTTCATCTTTGCCATATCTACAGACATTGGACATTCTCTTTGACAAGCTTTACAGCTCACACAAAGTTCCATTGTCTCATACATTTCTTTAGATGCAAAAGACCCCTCCGGTAATTGATTAGAAAGTGCAAGTCTTAATGTATTTGCTCTTCCTCTCACTAAATCTTTTTCTTCTTTCGTTACCCTATATGAAGGACACATCACTCCTGAATCTAATTTTCTGCATGCGCCGTTGTTATTACACATTTCAATTGCATCTGAAAATTGACCCCAATTTGACCAATCATAATGAGTACTTATATCCTCTGTTTGATAATCTGATTTATATCTCATCAACGATCTATCATTTGATTTAAAAGGTCTTACAATTTTACCTGGATTTAACAAATTTTTATTATCGAATGTATCTTTAATTTCTTCGAATGCATTTGTGATATTTTTTCCAAACATCATTTCGTGGAATTCTGATCTAACTATTCCATCTCCGTGTTCACCAGAATGAGAACCTTTATAAATCTTAACCATTTCAAAAGCTTCCTCAGATATAGATCTCATGTTT
>CACMCS010000018.1:0-6741 GCA_902612225.1 uncultured Pelagibacteraceae bacterium
AATCAATTTATGTAAAAAAAATAACTTTAAAATAGTGAAATCAGGATACATTCATTTTTTTCCATCTAAACTTGGCTTTCTTTTTAAACTTGAAAGTTACTTAAAATGGTTTTTTTTGGGTGCTCAATATTTCTGTTTATTTAAAAAATAATCAAGCAATTAAATAATCAAAAATTCTATCCAATATTCTCAAATAGGGCAAAGATCCTATGTCATCAGTTAAGATGACTTTTGGGTGCCAAGCAAATAAATATAAGAAAAAATAAATATAAATAAAATACAGTTTACTTTTATTTTTTAACATTTCATTAATGAAAATGACCAATCTTGTTTTTTTAATTTGGATTTTTTTGATTTCTAATAAGAAAATTAAAGTCAAAACTGAGAAAATGTAGAGTATATTTAGATATCTTCCCCAATCAAAAGAAATATATAAAAAAATAAATGTAGGAATTACACAAATAATATATCCCAAAAAAATCTCAATTTTATTTTTTTGATCATAGAAAATAAATAAAAATGGAAAAAAACAAATAACAAATATAAATAAATACCTGATAAGATAGATAGTTTTCAATCTCGATAAACCGTAATTCATTTGATCTTTAAATGAATAATCAAGAAAATTCATTGCTCCAAAACAAGGTTCATTTATTGCTTTACACATTTCCTCTAACATTTGGTCATTCGATTTAGTTAACATTAATATGATTAATGAAATTAGATACGGAATTAATGAGATACAAAATATTATAACTTCTTTTTTATTAATCTTAATTTTACTTATAAAAAAAGTGTATATAAAAAAAAATATATAAAAAATATTTCCATCCCACACTAAATTTAATATAGGTAAACCAAATAAGAGTATTGAGTATGTTAGTTTTTGGTTTTCTTTTAAAATTGAGCTTAAATAAAGTAAATACAAAGAAAATAATAGGACTTCTTTTCTTGCTATTGCCTCAGTTTCAGTCACTGAAAAAAGGAGTCCTAGAGGTGAAAAAATTATAAGGATTAAAATAGGAGAAAACTCTACTTTTTTAAAAAAATTAATAAGGTATAAATAATATGTTAAAAGTAAAATAATTTCAAAAATAAATACTAAGTTTCTTATTTCAAAATTCAAAAAAAAATTAATTTGAACTAAAATCTCTCCTATTAATCCTCTCCTAGTAAAACCTCCTTGGTAATTAATTAACCATTCAGAAGTTGTCCAGTCAGTTGGGTATTGAAATTTATGATAAAGAAAAAATATTGAGATAACTAAACAAGTAAAAATATAATAATTAAAAAATTTATTATTTATTTTTGTTAATACCATCTATGATCTAGATTATCTTATAACTGGTAGTTTTCAAAAGAGAATAAATCTTTATGTAATTAATCTTTTTATCAATTAGAAAATTTTTTCCAATTTTCGACTGGAGGAACTAAATGTTCAAGTGTTGATGAGTCTTTTGCTAAAAATACTATATCTGCTGAAATTGATATCCTTTCTGCATTAGACTTGCCTTGTTCTGTTCCATGAATTGTTTTGGAAGGAAATATCAACAGATCATCTTCATTAGTGTCAAACACAACTTTACTTGAATTTAAAATATCTCTTTTTTTAAAAATATTTTCTTTTGCTAATGATCTTGAATCAAATAATTGAGGAATAAATTCATTATGTTTAGAGGTGTCAAAAAACATAATTTTGGCATCATCTTTTTGTTTTTTTAAATAAAATGCAATAGAAAGGTGCGACTGATCATGTGAGTGATTATCAATGTGTTCAGTTTTTTTTGAAATTGTTGCCCACGATCTCTGAAAATAAAGATCAAGTTTTGTATGGTTCACTGATAAACTTTCTAAATATTCTAAAATACAATTATTAATTTGAATAAATAAATTTTTAAATTTTGGATTATTGTGCAAATATTCAAATCCTTGCGTATCTCCTGTCCAAGCTTTTGTTGCAGATTTATAATCTAAATTTTTACTTTTTTTTTCCATTAATCTAACTTCTTCAATCATTTCATTTTTTTCATTTTCTGAAAGTGAGAGCGTCGACTTATAGACTGTGAGAGGAAAAAAATTAAAAATTTTTTGCATTTAGAGTTTTTTATAGCACGTAAGGCTCTGGTCTTGCTTTTGCACCTAATACTCTTTCTACTGCCATATTTGAAATATCAATCGATTGATAAGCGCCTGTTGTAATTAGCTCTGTCAAAGCTCTTCCAATTCCTGGTGCTTGCATTAATCCTCTTCCAGTAAAACCAGTTGCTAAGTATACGTTTTCAAATTTAGGATGTTTTCCTACAACTGCATTATTATCTAATCGATTACAATCATAATAACCTGCCCAACCACCGGTTAACTTCAATTCTTCAAATGCAGGAATTCTTTTAGCTAAAGCGGGCCAAACCAATTCCTCAAAATCGTCCCAAGCTGGTTCGAGATCTGTGGCATCAAAAACTGATTTTGGTGAACCAGCTAAATACTCTTTACCCTCAGGTCTCCAATAAACTCCTGTTGTTAAATCTCCAGTTAAAGGCATTTCAGGAATATGTTTTGGACACTTAACTCTAAAGACTGTGTGCTTTTGAGGCTCAACTGGAATATCTTCCAATAATTCTTTTGTCCAACATCCAGCGGCAGAAACTATTGTTTTAGCATTTATTTCCGATAAAGATTTAACTTCACCTTTAACAAATTCTGCACCTTGCTCTATAGCTTTACTTTTTAATGCTGTGTGAAACAGGAAAGGATCAATCCATCCTTCACTTTTATTGTCAGTAAATGTAGCCGTTTCTATTCCTTCTTTGTTTATATAAGGAAAAAACTTGTCTAACTCAGACCCTTTGATGTTCTTTGTTCCAGCGTCACATGCTTTATGATTTTCAAGAGCCCTATATTGTTCGTCTGCATGTTCTGGGCCAAACATTAATAGATATCCATTTGGTACCATGCTTGCAGTAGGATTAGGATTTTTTTCCGTTTTGAGCAACTCTGGTATTTGAAAAATAAATTCTCTTGCAAATTTACCAAGTAAAATATTTTCCGTTTGAAAAAATTGTCTTCTAAAACCGCCAAGAGATAACGGAAAGGAAGCTGATTTATAAGTTGGGTCTCTCTCAATTACTTTAACTTTTCTTCCCTCTTTAGATAGGAAATAAGCAGTTGCTGCACCAATTATTCCCCCACCAACTATTACAACATCATCCATTTAATTTAACACCATTAAGTTATAGTTAAGAAATAAAGCATAGAAACACCAAAGTAAATATGGAATCATTAAGTAATAACTTACAAAATTGACACGTTTAAATCTAATAATCAAAATAATTATCAAAGTTATCAAAATCACAAGAACAACTAATGCAAAGAATATTTGATGTAGTCCAAAAAAAACAATACTCCAAGTTGCATTAAAAACTATATGTATAAAATAAATGTAAATTGTATTTACATCTCTTTTTTTACTATGCCAAAAAAACCAAATAGCTAATGTCATCATTATGTAAAGTGTTGTCCAAACAGGTGCAAATATCCAATCTGGTGGATTGTAATTTGATTTAACAAGTCCGGAGTACCAAGGTTCTTTAAGGCTTATAGAGACTAAACCACCAATAAATGACGCAGAAAAAGTGACAATTGAAAAAAGAATTAGTGAATAAAATTTATTTTTTAGCATATTAGTATTATACATCTTTATAATATGAATAAAAAAACTATTTGGATCACAGGGGGAAGTACAGGAATTGGTAAAGCTTTAGCAATAAAATTTGCCAAAGAAGGTTGGAATGTTGCAATATCTGCAAGACGTGAAAATTTACTAAAAGAAACTTGTGGAGAGCATGAAAATATTAGTTCTTTTCCGTTAGACGTAACCGATAAGAATAAATGTAAAGAAGTTTTTCAAAATATAGTAGATACTTTTCAGAGTGTAGATATTTGTTTTTTCTCAACTGGTACATGGGATCCTAAAAAAGAAAAAGATATTGATGTTGAGCAAATTGAAAATGTATTTAAAGTAAATTTTTTTGGAACATTAAATAGTATTAAAGCTGCAGAAAAATATTTTAAAGATAAAAAAAGTGGAATAATCACAATAGTCTCCTCTATTGCAGGTTACCGGGGATTACCTAATTCAACTGGATATGGGCCATCTAAATCAGCTTTAAATAACTTAGCTGAAAGTTTATATTTTGATTTTAGTAGATCAAATGTCCGGGTGTGTCTCGTCTCACCAGGTTTTATTAAAACACCGATGACTGACAAGAATGATTTCAAAATGCCTTTCTTAAAAACTTCTGAATATGCTGCAGAAAAAATTTATGATGGTTTAGTAAATAAAAATTCTTTTGAAATTCACTTTCCAAAATCTTTAACAATTATATTGAAAATACTAAGTTTCTTACCAAACAAAATTTATTTTGGATTAATTGGAAAACTTACAAAATATCAAAAAAAAAATTAATCTTTAACAAACACTACGGTTAATTCTGCTACTTTGAATCCGAATTTAGTCATTGTAGCCCTATTAATCGCTACACGTTCATCTTGTTTGAAAATCCAGTCATCAAAAGTAATTTTTATTTCTTTACCTTTGACCGGGACTAACAAAACATATTCAAATTTAAAAGCTGGACCATACGAGTATCCTTTAGCTTTACCAACAACATCTTCTGCTGTACCTTCATAATTATTTTCATCAATTTTAGTGATCTGCCATTGTCTAGTTTGAATTTCCCCATCATCCCAGTTAAATTTTTCGTCAAGTATCAATTGTTTACCGTCCCATTTTCCATTTAAATCTGCAGAAAATTGTCTTGTGACTTTTCCAGATCTATTTTGAAGCACGCCCCAAGCTTTTACATTGCCGGACAAATAATTTTCAATAATCAATCTAGGTTCTTTATTTTTAAAATCTTCTGGTTTCATAGCGCTATTTTTTGAGCAGTTTGTAATTAAGAAAAGAAAAATTATCAATAAAATTGATTTGCTATTTTTAAGTTTAATCATTCGTTTCCTTTAAAGATCATTTATTTTGAAGTGAAAATTGAATTAAATCTATATTTTTTGATTTAAAACCTGCCTCACAATAAGAAAGGTAAAATTCCCACATTCTTTTAAAAGTTAAATCAAATCCTTGTTTTTTAATTAAATCCCATTTCTTATTAAATTCATTTCTCCATATTGCCAATGTATCAGAATAATGATCTGCATAAGAGTCATATGACTTAATAGCTAGACCATTTTCTGAAACATATTTATTAATAATATTCTTACTTGGTAAAAATCCTCCGGGAAAAATATATTTTTGGATAAAGTCTGTCTTGTTTTTATATCGGTCAAACACATTATCATCTATTGTAATAGCCTGAATAGCAGCTCTCCCATTATCTGATAGGTTGTCTTTAATAGTTTTAAAATAACTTTCTAGGTAATTTTGTCCAACAGCTTCTATCATTTCTATTGAGGCTATTGAATTATATTTATTTTTTAAATCTCTATAATCTTTAATTTCAATATTTACTTTTTCATTTAAGCCACATTCGTGAATTCTTTTTTTTGCATATTCAAATTGTTTTTTTGATATAGTAATGCAATCTAATTTAACATCATATTTTTTTCCTAAATATTCAGCAAAACCACCCCAGCCACATCCGATCTCTAAAATTTTATCACCATTGTTTGGTTTAATTAAATCGATTAATTTTTGATATTTATTATTTTGTGCATTAGACAAGTCTTTATTTCTCTCATCAAATATTGCACTTGAATATGTTAAGGTTTTATCAAGCCATAGTGCAAAAAACTCATTGCCTAAGTCGTAATGTTTTGAAATATTATCTTTACTTCGACCTCTGGTGTTTTTAATAAATATATTTTTAACGTAATTGACCATTGGAAAGTCTAATAGACCCGAAAATTTATAAATTATTTTAATATTTCTTGCAGTAATTTCAATTAAGTTTGAAAGATTATCAGTTTCAAATTCATCACTCATATAAGATTCTGCAAGACCAACGCTTCCTCCTTTTATTAAGTTGAAGGTAAAATTTGGTTTTTTTATCTTTAAAACTGATTTTAAAGGACTACTAGGGTTTCCAAACTTTAATAATTCACCATTATATTTTGTAATCTCTAAATACCCGTGCTTAATATCTCTTAAAATTTTGAAGACGATTTGATCTGAAAAGTTATATAAGCCCATTAATTCTCAAAAGTAATATTGTTTTTAATTTTAAGTTTTTTTTTTACAAATTTTATTCCTTTAAGCCATAATTTAAAGGCTTCAAAATGTATCGCAGATATAATCTTAAATGTCATTAAAGGGTGTTTTATATATGATTTAAGTAGTTCTACGGTTGTAAAATCTGCCCTTATTCCATCTTGTGATGCAAATAAGATTTTTTCATTTTGCTGATATTGATCAATGACGACTGAAATTTTTTCAGAGGGTTTTAAGATTCTAAAAAAATAATTACAATTCATTTCAATAAACGGAGACACATGAAATTTTTTGAAACAGTTGTGTTGTAACATATTATTTTTCTCTACTCTAAAAATATAGGTATGTTGTTCTCCAAAAGTATTTTTTACCTCATATAATATTGAAATTAAATTTTCATTATGATCATAAACAAAGAAAACACTAAGAGGATTAAATACGTATCCAAAAATTCTTGGATAGCACAAAAGCTTTATTCTTATATCTTTTGAAAAGATATTATTTTCCTCTAAATTTTTTTT
>CACMCS010000019.1:0-6064 GCA_902612225.1 uncultured Pelagibacteraceae bacterium
TACTTTTCTTGATAATTTACAGATAATGGAAAATAATCCATATCTGGATTTACTTTTTTTGCTCCCACTGCTGTTGCTAAAACAACTGTCTCTCCACATGTTGCTACAATTGCTCCATCTGCTTGTCTTGCTACTTTACCCGTTTCTAAACTTATTTTCTTACCTGCTACTTCAATTTCCTTCTTATAAACTTTAAACATTTCATTTCCATTTCGTTTCGTTCTTTTCGTTCCATTCCATTCTATCTATCTTGACTTCTATTTTCTCAAATTCAGTTTTGACAGTACATTTTTGTAAGAGTCCAATTTATTATTTTTTAAGTACTCTAACAATTTTTTTCTTCTATTGACCGCCCTCAACAATCCTACAGATGAATGTTTATCTTTTTTGAATTGTTTAATGTGTTTAGAGAGAGCTTCAATTTTTTCCGTTAACAAAGCAATCTGAACTTCTGACGAACCAGTGTCCTTATCATGCATTGCTAATTCTTGTGCTTTTTTACTCATTCTTTATTTTTCCTATTTATTTGTTTGTTTTATTAAGTTTTCTATTTTTTCTGCATACTCAAAAGACTCATCTTTTCTAAAAAGTAGTTTTGGTAAAAATTTCATAACCACTTTTTGCGATAAAATTTTTCTAATTAAGAATGAGTATTCTTTTAAAATTTTCACTGCCTCTTCTGCATCTTTTCCT
Source organism: uncultured Pelagibacteraceae bacterium (assembly GCA_902612225.1). GTDB lineage: Bacteria > Pseudomonadota > Alphaproteobacteria > Pelagibacterales > Pelagibacteraceae > Pelagibacter. Next base: position 694 of record CACMCS010000019.1, read on the forward strand.
CCTAGTGGAAGAACATAAGCTTTAGCAATTTTTAAATCTGGACTCATTCTTACCTCTGTAACAGTTATAGTATTTGTCTCTAAATTCGGCACCTTAGCCTCATTTCTTATAAAAATCATGCTTAAAGACTGCTTAATCATTTCTCCAACTCTAAGCTGTCTTTGAGATACTGGTTTTCCTATTCGATCTGCCATTAAATTGACCTTTCTGTAGATGTAACATTAAAAGCTTCTATTGTGTCATTTTTTTGGAAATCAATATAATCTTTAAGTGTAATTCCACATTCTTGACCATCACTAACCTGCTTAACTTGATTTTTTTCTCTAAATATTGAAGAGACTTTTCCAGTATAAATAATAGAACCATCTCTAATAATTCTGACATCAGATGTACTATTTATTTCTCCGTGAGTTACTTTTGATCCTGCAACTTTGCCTGCTCCCGAAACTTTAAAGATCTCTAAAATTTGGGCTGTACCAATAATTTTTTCTTGCACATCTGGTGATAATAATCCTGACATCTTCTTTTTAATAAAATCTAAAACTTCATAAATAATGTTATAAGAAGAAATTTTTATTTTTTCATTTTCTGCAAGTTTTTTTGCTTCTTTGCTTGGTTTAACATTAAATGCGATTAGAATAGCATTTGATGCTTTTGCAAGAGTGACATCTGTTTCTGTTACCATACCTATATCAGCTAAAATAATTTTTGGTTTTACTTCATCATGTGTAATTTGACTAATCGCATTTTTTATTGCTTCTGAGGACCCGTGCACATCTGATTTTACTATTAAATTTAATTCTTTTGACAAGTTACTAGAAAAAGCGGACTCTTGTGTAGCAAAAGATAAAGGGGTTTTTCCCTCCTTTTTTTCTTCAGCTCTGTTTTCGCTTAGCATTTTAGCATCTCTTTCTGTTTCCAAAACTATAAAGTCATCCCCAGCTTTTGACGCACCATTTATGCCTAAAATTTCTACTGGTGTTGAAGGAAAAGCTTGATCAATATTTTGACCCTTATCATTGATAATTGCTCTTACTTTTCCCCACTTTAAACCACTCACAAAAAAATCACCTTTTTTCAGCAATCCAGTTGTAACAATTATATTTGCAACAGGTCCTCGACCAACATCTATTTTGGACTCTAGAACAATGCCTGTTGCTTTAGACTGAAAATCAGTTTTAAGATCTAATATTTCAGCCTGGAGAATTATTGACTCTACTAATTGATCTAAATTTTTTTTTGTTTTAGTTGATATTTCAACCATTAAGGTATCTCCAGATAAATCCTCGGCAATTAATTCATACTCCAACAATTGATTTTTTATCTTTTGTGGATCAGCTTCCGGTAAATCACACTTGTTAATCGCCACGACTATTGGAACATTAGCTGCTTTTGCATGTTTGATTGACTCTATTGTTTGGGGTTTCACTCCGTCATCTGCAGCAACAACCAATACTACTAAGTCAGTTAGTTTTGAACCTCTTGCTCGCATTTCTGTAAAGGCTGCATGACCTGGGGTATCTATAAAAGTTATTTTGTTTCCTTGGCTTTCAATTTGATAAGCCCCTATATGTTGTGTGATTCCACCAAACTCCCCTGAAACGACATTTGCACTTCTTAAAACATCTAACACTGAGGTTTTTCCATGATCAACGTGGCCCATAACAGTTACAATTGGTGGTCTATTTTTTAAATTTTCAGTTCTTGAAGCTTTGATTTTTTGAATTATTTCCTCTGCTTTTTCCTCTCTAATTGGATTATGTCCAAATTCTTTTACCAAATATTCTGCGGTGTCAGCGGCAAGTGTCTGGTTAATAGTGACTGTAACACCCATCCCAAATAGATGTTTAATTACGTTGCTTGATTGTTCTGCCATTCTATTTGCCAATTCTCTTACTGTAATAGCTTCAGGGATATTGATATCTCTTTTGATTGGTTTATGATTATCCTTACCCTGATCTTTATTTTGAATTTTATTTTCTTTTTCTCTTGCTCTCTTTACGGAAGCTAAACTTCGCTCTCTTGCTTCTATCTCATCACTCAGAGCTCTTGAAACCGTGAGCTTAACTTCTCGTTTTTTTGTACCAGACTTAATTTTTTTATCTTTTGTACCTGTATCATCTTTAAGCCTTTTCGTTGCCCTTTGTTCCGCAAGTTTTCTTTTTTCAAAATCATTTGGGTTTATTTGAGCTTTAGTTGAAAACTTTATTTTGTTAGGTCTAAAAGAGCTCCCTTTTTTACCAAACTTATTTTGAGTTTTTTCAATTACAACAGAATGTTTTCCTTGTGATTTCGATGTATCAAAATTCTTAAAAGATTTTTTTGGTTTCCCTGAGATTGTGAGTTTTAATTTTTTGTTTTCCATAAGTCATTACTCAATCTTTATAAACTATTGCTCTAGCGGACATTATTAAACCATCTGCTTCCTCTTTTGATAATGCAAAATCCTCAAGATAACCCTCTATTTTCACTTTTGAACCTCTTACAACATCATATCCACCTGTTAACTCGTCAGAAGCTAAATCTGCAAAATTCTCAAGAGTTAATATTTTTTTTTCTCCTAATGTAAGTAACATTCCGGGAGTCAAACCTTTTAAATTTATGAGAGACTCTTCAAGACCAAACTCTCTAATTCTTTTTGAAATATCTTCCTGGTCCCTTTCGTAAAATTCCTTTGCTCTTTCAATCAGTGCTTTTGCAGTGTCATCTTCAATTCCTTCTATCTTAGCCAGATCATCGGCTGAACTATCTTTAATATCATCAATTGTAGAAAATCCTTCAGCCACCAGTAATTGTCCCAAAGTCTCATCTAATTCTAAGTTTTTCACAAAATTTTCTGTTTTTTCTTTAAATTCAATCTGTCTTCTCTCAGAATCTTCCTGGTCAGTCATTATATTGATTTCATAGTTCAAAAGTTTCGTTGCTAGTCGAACATTTTGACCTCTCCTTCCAATAGCTTTACTTAGATTTTCATCAGTTAAAATAACATCTAATTTTTTTCTTTCAGCGTCCACATTTACCCTAAGTACATCTGCCGGAGAAAGTGCATTGGAGACTAAAATTGCTGGATCCTCTGACCAATTAACAATATCAATTTTTTCACCTTGAAGCTCATTTACTACTGCTTGTACTCTTGATCCTCTCATTCCAACACATGCACCAACAGGATCCAACGAAGTGTCGACCGCTTTCACACAGATTTTCGCTCTACTACCTGGATCTCTTGAAGAGGATTTAATCTCTATTAAACCATCATAAATTTCTGGAACCTCCTGAATAAATAATTTTTCCATAAACTTTGGATGTGCTCTTGATAAAAAAATTTGTTGTCCACGTTGTTCTCTTCTTACATCAAAACAATATGCTTTTATTCTATCTCCAGCCTTAATAATTTCTCGAGGTATAAGCTCATTTTTTTGAATGATTGCCTCAGTTCTTCCTAAGTCAATTATAACATTACCAAATTCTAATCTTTTAACTATACCACTTAATATACTGTCTTTTTTGTCTATAAATTCATTAAACTGCCTTTCTCGTTCAGCATCTCTTACATTCGAACTAATTACTTGCTTGGCTATTTGAGCGGCAATACGTCCAAAGTCAAATGAAGGTAATGGTTGTAAAACTTCATCTCCAATAGATTTACCTTTATTATTTTCATTCAGATTTATTGCGTCCTCAAGCTTAATTTCTGTATTAGAGTTCTCTGGATTTTCTGAAACAACCAACTTTCTAAAAATTTCAATATTGCCATTGTCTCTATTAATTAAAACTTTTATCTCGTTTTCTTGTCCAAATTTAGATTTGGCAGCTTTAGCTATTCCTACTTCCATTGAATTTATTATAAGCTCTTTATCAATAGACTTTTCTAGTGCCACAGCTTCAGCTATTCTTAATAATTCAAGTTTATCAGCTCTTTTGTTTAACATATTTTTGTTAGCTCCAAAAAAAAATGGGCAAAAGCCCATTTTAAAATGTTCAATAATGTAAGTGGAATATAATAAAGTTTTTTTTTTATTCAACAGAAACTATTTAGAAAAAAAGCTTGTTTTATCAGTTTTTTCCCAAGAAAATGAGCCATCGTTTTCTGTCTCTCTGCCAAAATGACCATAGGCAGCAGTTTTTTCATAGATAGGTTTATTAAGTTCTAGCATTTCTCTTATCCCTCTAGGACTTAAGTCAAAATTATCCTCAATTTTTTTTACAACGAATCTATTTTTATCAAGGTCATTATCAAATAAATTTACGTAAATAGATAAAGGTTTTGACACTCCAATTGCGTAAGCTAACTGAATTAAACATTTATCTGCAATTTTTGAACCGACAACATTTTTTGCGATGTATCTTGCTGCATAAGCCGCTGATCTATCAACTTTTGTTGGATCTTTCCCAGAAAAAGCCCCACCACCATGAGGAGCTGCTCCTCCATAAGTGTCAACTATAATTTTTCTACCCGTTAAACCACAATCACCATCAGGGCCACCGATAACAAAATTACCAGTTGGATTAACATAAAACTCATCCTCATTAAAATCCTTAAGAAAATTTTCAGGTATGGATTTTAATAAATAAGGTCTCAATAAATCCCTAACTTGTGATTGATTTATATCAGCTGAATGTTGAGAAGAAATAACAACTGATTTTACCTTCGAAGGTTTTCCTTCAACATATTCAAACGTCACTTGGCTTTTAGAGTCTGGTTCAATGTTTTTAAGTTTTCCTGATTTTCTATCTTCAGCCATTAATCTTAAAATTTTGTGAGAATAATGAATAGGTGCTGGCATTAATACATCAGTCTCATTACAAGCATAACCAAACATAATACCTTGATCTCCAGCTCCCTCATCTTTATTACCAGATGAGTCAACTCCCATAGCAATATCAGCTGATTGAGAATGTAGATGACTTTCTATTTTAGTTGCTTCTTTCCAGGTAAAACCCTCTTGGTCGTAACCAATATCTTTAATACAAGCTCTTACTTTTTCGATTAATTCATCTTTTTTAATTTCTGGTCCTCTAACTTCACCTGCTAAAACAACCTTGTTTGTTGTGGTTAATGTTTCACAAGCTACTCTAGAATACGGATCTCCAGAAATATAAGTATCAACAACCATATCTGAAATTCTATCAGATACTTTATCTGGGTGTCCCTCAGAAACGGATTCACTGGTAAAAAGATAGTTTTTTAAATCACTCATTCCCAATTCTATTAAATGAAAATATTAAAAAAATATACAACAAAATTACGATTGCAAAAATTTTATTTCCATATTTTGAAAATATTGTTGGCTCTATTTTTTTTGTTTCAAATAAATCAACGAAACCAGATTGATTTAAATCAACTTGTTCTTCAACAGCTCCTAAGGGATTA
>CACMCS010000020.1:0-5945 GCA_902612225.1 uncultured Pelagibacteraceae bacterium
CAAACTGAGCTTATTAGATGATGTTTTTTACCATTGAGTTTTTTTAAAGTTTCTAAAGCTTCATTTCTATCGTTAGGTTTTGATATGAGTTCTCCCTCTAAATCAATTACACTGTCAGCACCCAAAACTAAATCATCAACATACTTGTTGCTTACTTTATTAGCTTTTAATTCAGCTAAATTTTTTGATACGATTTCAGGTGTAGCTTTTTCTTTTAATAAACTTAGTTTCACAATATCTTCGTCGACATTTGATGGTTTTACCTCATTTGAAATATCATTTTCGTCCAGTATCTTTTTTCTAACCTTGCTTTTAGAAGCTAGAATAATTTTAGGCATTTTCTTTATAAATTTCGTATATTTTGATTACGGAAGCTGCAGTTTCTTCTACAGATTTTCGTGTCACATCAATTGATGGCCATTTATATTTTTTGAAAGTATTTTTTGCCATATCCACTTCTTTTTTAATTTGTTCTAAATCTGTATATAATTTATTTTTATTTTCCTTAAGAGAATTCATCCTGTTTTTTCTAATCTCCACAAGCCTTTCTGGCTCGGTATTTAGTCCAATAATGCATGAGATTTTAGGATTTTCTTTTAAAACTTCTGGTAAAGAATTTTCATTTATCAAAGGTATGTTGGATGTTTTAAAGCCTTTGTTTGCTAAAAAGATTGCCGTTGGTGTTTTACTTGTTCTGCTCACCCCCAACAAAATTATATCAGACTCTTTTATTTCTTTTACAAGATTGCCGTCATCATGGTTCATTGTAAATTGGATTGCTTCAATTCTTTTATAATATTCTTCATCAAGAGCATATTGTCCACTTGGTTGGTGTGAAGCTTTTTGATTTAAAAGTTTTGAAAAACTTAATATTAGATCACCTAATACCCCAAAGCATGGAATTTTTCTCGTGTCACTATTTTTTGCAAGATATTTTGCTAAGTTACTATCAACAATGGAGTATAAGATTATTGAATTTTTTTCTTTTTCTGCACTTTCTAAAATTTTTATAATTTGATTTTCTGTTCTGGTAAAAGAATAAGTGTGTATTTTATAATTTATATTTTTAAATTGAGCTTTAATAGCTATAAAAATACGATCAAGAGTTTCACCAGTTGCATCTGATATAAGATAAATTTGATATAAGTTACTCATGTATAATGTGTGTATAAGTTTGTACTATTTTTATCATATTGAACATTTTCCATATTTTAAAATTTATGTTGTAAAACAATGCTTTTATTAACAAAATTAAACATGTTAAAATCTCCAATAATCATTTGGTGTATTTAGTTAATAAGCTTCAATTTTACGTATATATTTATTAAAATTTTAATTCTAAATGTTAACAAACTGTTTATAAAATGTTCAATAAATTTAATCACCATTATTCACAGAATATACTAACACTACAATTAATTATATTTAATTATTAATATGTCTCCAATCGAAGAAGTAATAATAAACAAAAAAAGTGACATTAATCCTATTTGGATAATGAGACAAGCTGGTAGATATTTACCAGAATTTAGGGAAATAAGAAAACAAAATCCTGATTTTATAAAATTATGTCTTAACGAAAAGTTATCAAGTGAAATCACTTTACAGCCCTTAAAAAGATTCAATTTGGATGCAGCAATAATTTTTTCTGATATCTTAATGTTACCATATGGCTTAAATCAAATTGTCGAATTTAAAAAAAATGTAGGCCCATTACTTGGTAACTTTGACTTAAAAAAAATTTCGAATATTGAAGAAGTTGAATTTGTAGAAAAACTATCTCCCGTTTATGAATTAATTAAATTAGTAAGTAATTCTAAATTTACTAAAAATAAAACTACCATAGGATTTGTTGGAGCGCCATGGACTTTATTAGTTTATATGATAAATAAAAAATCACCAAAATTAAGTTTGAATGAAAATTTTTTTGAAGACAAATATTTAATTGATAAAATTCTTAAAATTTTAGATAAATTTTTAAAAATACATATTAAAAATCAGATTGATAGTGGCGCCCAGATAATTCAAATTTTTGATAGTTGGGCTGGTCTGTTAAAAGAAAAAGATTTACCTCATTACATTTATGACCCCACATTAAGCTTGGTTAACTACACTAAGTCTTTAAATGTGCCTGTTATTTGCTTTCCAAGAGGTATTAGAAATTATAAAAATTATTGTGAAATTATTAAACCAGACACAATTTGTATTGATTATGAGGTTGATCCGATAAAAATCAATAAAGAAATAAAAATTCCTGTTCAAGGTGGAATGGATCCAAAAGTTTTGCTTTCTAATAAAGAAAACTTAAAAAAAGAAGCAACTAAATATTTAGATATATTTAAAGATCATCCATATATATTTAACTTAGGACACGGCGTTCTTCCAGAGACGGACCCTAATATGATGGATTATTTAATAAAAACTGTGAAGGATTATTAATGATAAAAAAAACAGACCACCCACCGGTTAATTTCGGAAAAACTGGAGTTTTAATTGTTAACCTTGGAACTCCCGACTCAACAAGTTGGTTTGATATAAGAAAATATCTAAAAGAGTTTTTATCGGATAGGAGAGTAATCGAAGTTAACCCGATAATCTGGCAAATCATATTGAATGTAATTATATTAACCTTTCGGCCATCTAAAACAGCCAAGGCTTATAAAGAAATTTGGATGAAAGACAAAAACATTTCTCCTCTTTTGCATTATACACAAAAGCAAGCAGAAAAGCTTTCAAACCTAATATCTGAAAAAAACTTAATAATAGATTATGCAATGAGATATGGAAATCCAAGCATAAAAAGTAAAATTGCAACTCTTCATGAAATGGGTTGTGAAAATTTAATAATTCTACCGCTTTATCCTCAATACGCAGCAGCAACCACAGCAACCGTCTGTGATGAAGTATATAGAACTCTTATGAAAATGAGATGGCAGCCTTCACTAAAAATAGTGCCACATTATGAATCTGACCCTTTATACATAGAAGCGCTTGTAAATTCTTTGAATAGGAAAATTAAAGAAATAAATTGGAAACCAGATTTGATATTGGCTTCTTATCACGGAATACCACAAAAATATTTTGATAAAGGTGACCCTTATCATTGCTATTGTCATAAAACAACGAGACTGATATCAGAAAAATTTACTTCAGTTGAGATTAAGACAACATTCCAGTCTAGATTTGGCCCTGAGAAGTGGCTTCAACCTTACACAGACAAAACCCTAGAGAGTTTACCTAAAGAGGGTAAAAAAAATGTTTTAGCTATATGTCCAGGATTTTCCTCAGATTGTGTAGAAACTTTAGAAGAAATACAAATTCAAGGAAAGGAAAGTTTTTTAGAATCTGGCGGAGAAAATTTTGATATGGTGCCATGTTTGAATGATAATGACGATCACATAATTTTATTAAAATCTTTAATTCAAAAAAATATCTGATTAATGAATACTTACTTACTTTTTAAATCGTTACATTTAATATCTGTTATTTCTTGGATGGCTGGATTGTTATATCTTCCAAGAATTTTCGTTTACCATTCTCAAAACAATACTCAGCCGATTATATCAGATGTATTTAAGGTTATGGAAAGAAAACTATTTTTTTATATCATGACACCAGCAATGATATTATCCTGGCTATTTGGCTTGCTACTTATCCATGAAATAGGATTTCAACAACTTGGACAAACCTGGATGATTTTGAAATTGATATTTGTGGTTATATTAACAATTTATCACTTTTATCTTGGTCGAATTTTAGGACAGTTCAAATTAGATCTTAATACACATTCACATAAATTTTATCGATTTATAAATGAAATACCTACGTTATTGCTTATTTTAATCATATTTGTTGTGATTTTTAAGCCTATCTAGGGTTGAATATTTACAAATAGTATATATATTCACCTTATTATTAAGTCCTTAATAATTTTTTAATCATGAACATACAAGAACTAAAACTAAAATCATCCGAACAACTTATTACACAAGCGGAGGAGCTTGGTATTGAGAACGCAAGTACACTAAGAAAACAAGAAATTCTCTTTGCAATTCTTAAAAAAGTTGCTGAAAAAGAAGAAATTACAGGAGCTGGTGTTTTACAATTACTCCAGGATGGATTTGGTTTTTTAAGAGCCATGGAATCAAACTATCTTCCAGGACCTGACGATATATATGTCAGTCCAAGCCAAATAAGAAAATTTGGATTAAGAACTGGAGATACAGTAGAAGGTCCAGTTAGAGCACCCAAAGAAGGTGAGAGATATTTTGCTCTTTTACAAGTAAGTAAGATAAATTTCGAAGAACCTGATAAATCTAGACACAAAATAGCTTTTGATAACCTGACTCCATTATACCCAGATAAACAATTGGTTATGGAAGTTGAAATGTCTAAACCAGATAAAAAACAAGATTTAACACCTAGATTAATTGATTTGGTAAGCCCAATAGGAAAAGGACAAAGATCGATTATTATTTCACCTCCCAAGGCTGGTAAAACAATGATTTTACAAAGTATAGCAAACTCAATTGCTAAAAATTATCCAGAATGCTATCTAATTGTATTGCTTATTGATGAACGACCAGAGGAAGTTACAGATATGCAAAGAACTGTAAAAGGTGAGGTAATAAGTTCTACTTTTGATGAACCAGCACAAAGACACGTAGCAGTGGCTGAGATGGTTATTGAAAAAGCAAAAAGACTTACAGAGCATAAAAAAGATGTAGTAATTCTTTTGGACTCAATAACCAGATTAGGAAGAGCTTACAATGCTGTAATTCCAAGTTCTGGAAAGGTTTTGACTGGTGGTGTTGATGCGAATGCACTTCAACGACCAAAAAGATTTTTTGGTGCAGCGAGAAACATCGAAGAAGGAGGATCTTTGACAATTATCTCCACAGCTTTGATTGATACTGGTAGTAGAATGGATGAGGTAATTTTCGAGGAATTTAAAGGAACCGGTAATAGCGAAACAGTTCTTGATAGGAAAATTGCTGATAAAAGAATATATCCAGCTATAGATATAACTAAATCAGGAACGAGAAGAGAAGAATTGCTGTTTGATAAAAATGATCTACAAAAAATGAATGTTCTAAGAAGAATCATTGCCCCGATGGGTACTATGGATGCAATTGAATTTATAAGTTCGAAATTGAAGGATACAAAAAATAATTCAGACTTCTTTAATTCGATGAATAAACCTACTTAATTTATTTTTCATTATTTTCGAATTAAAGTTATACTGATTTAATGACAATTTACGCCTTATCGTCTGGCCCAGGTGTGTCTGGGGTGGCTGTTATAAGAATTTCAGGCCCTGAGACTATGAAAGCGCTCAAAAAACTTACAAATAAAGAAATTCCAAAGCCAAGAGTAGCGACCCTTCGAAAAATAAACAATATCAACACTTCTGAGCTTATTGATGAAGGTATAATAATATGGTTTCCAGGCCCTGAGAGCTACACAGGAGAAGATATGGCGGAAATCCATGTGCATGGAGGTAAAGCAGTGGTTATCTCTGTTCAAAATGAAATTTCTAAAATTGAAAATTGTAGGCTAGCAGAGGCAGGGGAATTTACAAAGCTGGCTTTTCAAAATGGTAAAATAAATTTATTAAAAGCAGAGAGTATAGCTGATTTGATTTCTGCAGAAACTGAAATTCAGAGATTGCAAGCTGTAAAAATGATGAAAGGAAAATCCTCAGAAAAATTTAATGAGTTGAGAGAAAAATTATTAAAAATTTTGTCTTTTGTTGAGGCAAAAATAGATTTTCCCGAGGAGGATTTGCCAGAAGAAAATTTAAAAAAGATAAAAGAGGATTCATTGAATGTTTTAAATGAGATTAAGAAAATTTTAAATGATCAAAAAGTTGGTGAGATAATTCGCGAGGGTTTTAAAATTGCAATTGTAGGTCCAACCAATGCCGGTAAGTCTAGCCTATTAAA
>CACMCS010000021.1:0-5417 GCA_902612225.1 uncultured Pelagibacteraceae bacterium
TGGTAATAATTCAGATTCATTTTCGGAAATTTTTTCTTTGCAGGCCTCAACTAATTTACCAGCTCCCCTTATCATACAAGGTGTTGTAGTACAAACTTGAATGAAATATTTTCCAACTGGTGATAAATTGAACATACTATAAAAAGTCGCTACTTCATAAACTTTTATGTAAGGCATATCTAGAAGTTTCGCTATATATTTCATTGCAACTAAAGGTATCCAATTATCATTTTGTTTTTGAGCTATATATAACAACGCCATGACGGCACTTTGTTGTTTTCCTTTAGGATATTTTGAAATAATTTTATTTGCTGCCTCTAAAGAAGATGAATTAAATTCAAAACTCTCTGGTTGATCTTTGGCTGGTCTCTTTAAACTCATCTATCAACCTCACCAAAAACTATATCTAGAGAACCGAGCACTGCAGGAACATCAGCCAACATATGTCCTTTAATTAAATAATCCATTGATTGTAAATGTGAAAATCCAGGTGCTCGAATTTTACACTTATAAGGTTTGCTTGATCCATCTGAAATTAAATAAACTCCAAATTCTCCTTTAGGTGCTTCAACCGCTGTATAAATTTCATCTTCAGGCACACGATATCCTTCAGTAAATAATTTAAAGTGATGTATCAAAGCTTCCATGGATTGTTTGATATCTTTTTTTGATGGAGGTGTTATTTTTCCATCAAAAGTTTTAATTGGACCTTTTTCCATTTTTGATAAACATTGTTTAATTATTTTGACACTTTCTTTCATTTCTTCAATCCTGCACAAATATCTATCGTAACAATCTCCATTTTTTCCTACAGGAATTTTAAATTCTAGTTGGTTATAACAATCGTATGGTTGTGATTTCCTTAGATCCCATGGAACACCAGATCCTCTAATCATAACACCACTAAAAGAGTAATCTAGGGCGTCTTCTTTTGTAACAACACCAATATCAACATTTCTTTGCTTGAATATTCTATTGTCAGTCAATAAGTTTTCTAAATCATTAATTATTTTTGGAAAAGTTTCACAGAATTTTGTAATATCTGTCTCTAAACCTGCTGGTAAATCTTGATGCACACCACCTGCTCTAAAATAATTTGCATGTAATCTTGATCCAGATGCTCTTTCATAAAAAGTCATTAAAGTCTCTCGTTCTTCAAAACCCCATAAAGATGGTGTCAAAGCTCCAACATCTAATGCTTGTGTTGTAACATTTAAAATATGACTTAAAATTCTTCCAATTTCACAAAACATCACTCTTATAAATTGGGCTCTAATTGGAACATCAATATTTAAAATTTTTTCAACAGCCAAAGCAAAAGCATGTTCCTGGTTCATCGGAGCTACATAATCTAATCGATCAAAATATGGAACTGCTTGCATATAAGTTTTATTTTCTATTAATTTTTCAGTACCACGATGTAGTAAGCCAATATGTGGATCTGCTTTTTCAACAACTTCACCATCTAATTCTAATATAAGTCTAAGAACTCCATGAGCTGCTGGATGTTGAGGTCCAAAATTTAAGTTTAGGTTTTTAATTTTTTTTGTCATTACTATCAGTTAATTCTTTAATATATTTTGTGCCTTCCCACGGACTTTCATAATCAAAGTTTCTATAATTTTGTTCCAGTTTTACAGGTTCATTAACTACTTTTTTTTGATCCTCGCTGTATCTTACTTCGGTATGACCAGTTAAAGGAAAATCTTTTCTTAATGGATGACCCTCAAAACCATAATCTGTTAAAATTCTTCTTAAGTCAGGATGATCTTTGAAACTCACTCCATACATGTCAAAAACTTCTCTTTCCATCCAGTTAGCAGATGGAAAAATTGGTGTTAATGATGCAATAACTTCATTTTCACTTATATCGTAACTTAAGATCATTCTCTGATTGAACTCATGACTTAAAAATAAATATACAATTTTAAATCTTTTGGACCTTTCAGGATAATCAACAACTGTAATGTCTATAAGTTGTCTAAATTTTGTATCTTTATTAGTTTTAACAAATAAAACTACATCAATTAAATCTTCACTATCTATCTCAAGATAAATTTGATTATGTTTGATTTCAGAAGTATTTATTTTAGTGCCGAGTTCTGAATTAATCTTTTTTTCTAAATCAATTAAGTTATTCATATTATCTACTAATAGATCCTTTATTTCTTATTTTTTTTTGTAATTGCATAATTCCATATAATAAAGCCTCTGCAGAAGGAGGACATCCAGGAACATAAATGTCAACTGGAACAATACGATCACAACCTCTTACAACAGAATAAGAGTAGTGATAATATCCACCACCATTAGCACAACTTCCCATTGATATAACATATCTTGGTTCAGGCATTTGATCGTAGACTTTTCTAAGAGCTGGTGCCATTTTGTTAGTTAAAGTGCCAGCAACAATCATTACATCAGATTGTCTTGGTGACCCACGAGGTGCAGCACCAAATCTTTCTAAATCATATCTGGGCATTGCAGTTTGCATCATTTCAACTGCACAACAAGCAAGGCCAAAAGTCATCCAGTGTAATGATCCCGACCTTGACCAGTTTATTAAATTGTCTAATGATGTAGTAATAAAACCATTCTTACTAAAATCTTCAGCAAGTTGTTTAAACTCTTCCGGAACTTTATCTATCTTATTATTCATTTAAAAAAAATTTTATTCCCAGTCTAAAGCGCCTTTTTTCCATTCATAAATAAATCCAATAGTAAGTATGAATAAAAAAATCATCATTGAGGTAAAACCTAAAATTCCAATATTTCCTAAAGAAATTGCCCACGGAAATAAAAATGCTATTTCAAGGTCAAAAATTATAAAAAGTATAGCAACCAAATAAAAACGAACATCAAATTCCATTCTAGAGTCCTGAAATGGTTCAAATCCACATTCATAAGCTGATAACTTTTCTGGATCTGGATTTTTTGGAGATAGAATAAAATTAATTACTATAAATGCACAGCTTAATCCTAATGCAATAATTAGGAACAATATTATAGGTAAATAATCCTTTAAAAATTCCGCAGTCATGTGGAATATATATCATTTTTTATAGCTAGATGAAGTGGTGTTAGGTCACATTATTCAAAATATACAGCGTATTTGATAGTGATTATCAGTGGTAAACTTGCAAAGTGGCGGGAGTGAAGGGACTCGAACCCTCGACCTATCGCGTGACAGGCGATCGCTCTAACCAACTGAGCTACACCCCCACTTTTGATTCTTTTGGTGGGCAGTAAAGGACTCGAACCTTTGACCCCCTCGGTGTAAACGAGATGCTCTACCAACTGAGCTAACCGCCCTAAACCAAAACAGAGTGATTTATATCTTTTGGAAAAATAACGTCAAGTTCTATTACTATTGAAAAATTGGCTTAAAAATTATTTTATTAATAAATCTTTTGAAAGTTAACAAAGATAGTCAAGTGCTTTAAGTATTCCACCTTTTTTATAGGGAATTTTGGATTTCATTAATCCCATTTCAACACCAGCTAAAGTTCCAGCTAACATCAATTCGTTAAAATCTCCTAAATGTCCGATTCTAAAAATTTTACCTGCAACTTTTGCTAAACCAGTTCCTAAAGACATGTTGTAATGATCTAAAATTATTTTTCTTAATGAGTCCGCATCATGTCCATCTGGAACCATTACTGCTGTTAGTGAATCTGAATATTCTTCTGGATTTTTACAAAGTATTTCTAAACCCCAAGCTTTTACGGCAACTCTAGTAGCTTCTGCAAATCTTTTATGTCTAGTAAATACATTTTCTAAACCTTCTTCAGTCAACATGTTAATTGCTTCATCTAATCCATACAATAAATTTGTTGCTGGTGTATATGGAAAATAACCTTTTTTATTATTTTCTAGCATTGGTTTCCAATCCCAATATGATTTTGGTAAATCAGAAACTTCATAAGCTTTTAACGCTTTTGAACTTATTGCATTAAATGAAAGTCCTGGAGGTAATAATAATCCTTTTTGAGATCCGCCAACTGTAACATCAACTTTCCACTCTTCGTGTCTATAATCTATAGATCCAAGTGAGGAAATTGTGTCAACAAATAGTAATGCAGGATGTTCAGCATTGTCCATTGCTTTTCTAATTTTTCCAATTCTACTTGTAACTCCTGTGGATGTTTCGTTATGAACAGCACAGACTGCTTTAATTTTTTTCTCTTTATCTTCCTTCAATTTTTGCTCAACAATATTTGGATCAACACCTGTTCTCCAGTCACCTTTAACAAAGTCAATCTCTAATTTAAATCTTTCTGCAATATCATACCAAAGTGTAGAAAAGTGTCCTGTTTCAAACATTAAAATTTTATCACCTGCACTTAAAGTATTTACAATTGCAGCTTCCCAAGCACCTGTGCCTGAAGCAGGAAATATTATTACAGGTTCTGAAGTTTTAAAAATTAACTTTATTCTATCTAAAACTCTTAAACCAAGTTCTGCAAAATCTGGACCTCTATGGTCTATCGTTGGATAATCCATTGCTCTTAAAACTCTGTCAGGAACATTAGTTGGACCTGGTATTTGTAAAAAATGTCGACCTGGTCTTATATTGTTTGAAATTGCCATTCTGCTGTATATGCTAAAGAAATTATATAATCAAACTTATAATATATGACAAATAGTAGTAATTCAATCGAGACCTTGGAAGTTTATGTTTTAAATAACCCTGATGAGGTTAATCCTCACTGGGTAAGTCATTTCATAGTTCCAACAGCAAATGAATTATTGATTAAGATTAAAACTAAAGATGGTAATTCTGGTTTTGGTCTGGCGACAAGTTATACGGATATCAAACCAATTATCAAACCTTTCTCTAATGGTTTACAGGATTTAATAGTTGGAGAGGATCCTTTTTGTCCAGAGAAATTGTATGAAAAAATTTTTAGATTAACAGATACACGCCAAAGCAATGAAAAAGGTTGGAGTAGAGAAGCTTTGATTAGAATTTCTGCTGCTTTAGATATTGCATGCTGGGATTTGATAGGTAAAGCCTCAAAAATTCCACTATATAAGTTGTTTGGAGGTTACAGAAATAAAATTCCTGTATATGTAACATGTGCTTATTATAGAGATGGTAAAAATGAAAAAGAACTTAGAGAAGAATTACAAAAATTAATTAAAATTGGCCATCAAAGCTTTAAAGTTAAAGTAGGTGGATTAAGTATAAAAGAAGATGCTAAAAGATTAGAAATAATTCGACAAGAAATTGGTGACGATAAAGATCTAATGATTGATGTTAATAGAGCATGGGACCTTAAAACGGCTATTGAGGGAGTGAAAGAATTTGAGAGATTTAATCCAACTTGGATAGAAGAGCCTGTGAGATGGGAAGATGACAGAAGAAATTTAAAACTTTTATCACAACAAACAAAAATTCCTTTATCAGGTGGAGA
>CACMCS010000022.1:0-5310 GCA_902612225.1 uncultured Pelagibacteraceae bacterium
CCCAAGATTTTTTCATCCTGATCCGACAGTAAAAAGACAAACAGGTTTTTTAATTCCTAGATTACAGGAAAATAGTACTACGGGGTTATCTCTTAAGTTGCCTTATTTTATAGCAGTGGCAGAAAATAAAGACATAACATTAAGTCCAAGATTTTTTAATGATGATAAATTCTTGTTACAATCTGAATTAAGACAAAAAAATAATGAGTCTGATTATATAGCAGATCTCAGCCAATTTATTTCAAATGATAAAGGCTCTAAAGGACATTTATTTTATAATTTTAAAAAAAATTATGAGAGTGAAAATTTTGATGATATAGAATTAAACGTAAAACTAGAACAAGTATCAGATGATACATACTTGAAGGCTTATAAAATTAAAAGTCCGATAATAACTAATAACACAAACATTGAAAATTCAATAAATTTAAATCTATACGATGAAAATCAAATAATAAATACTAATTTAAATATTTATGAAGATTTAAGTAAAACAAACCATGATAGGTATGAGTATGTTCCAAATTTTAATTTCTCAAAAATAATAAATGATAACTATTCTTTTAGGTCTAGTGGATATTACAAAAATTATAATACAAATATAACAGAAAAAGTTTTAATAAATGACTTTGAATTTAATTCAGATCCAAAATATTTTAATAATGGAATTATAAATAATAGAAAATTCTTAATAAAAAATGTAATCTCAGAAGCAAAAAATTCAGAAAAATTCAAAAATAAAGATACATCTAACTTAGCTCCTACATTTCAAACAAATTATATATACCCACTTCAAAAACAAACTAATGAATTTAATCACACTCTTACACCAAAGTTTACTTTAAATTTAAGCATGCCTCATACTAAAGATGTGCGTCAAGACAATGCTCAAATAAACTATGATAATATTTACAATATTAATAGATTAGGTATAGACGAAATTAATGAAGGAGGAATATCTGTAACATATGGTTATGAATATACTAAAATAGACAGATTAAATTTTAATCAAGAAATAAAATTTGGTTTTGCAAATAATTTAAGGTTTGAAGAAAATAAGGATTTACCAGTTAATACCAATTTAGGAGATAAAGTCTCTGATTTCGTAGGTATGTTTGAGTATAATCCAAATGAAAATGTTAAATTAGATTACAAATTTTCTTTGAAAAATAATTTAGTTGATCAGAATTATGAACTTTTTGGCTTTGAATATTATCTTAAAAATTTAACTACAAAATTTGAATATTTAAACGAAAATAACAGTGTCTCAAAAACCTCTTATTTACAAAATGAAACACGGTATGCTTTTAATGATAAAAATAGTTTAATTTTTGAAACTAGAGAAAATAAAGAAAAAAACTTTACTGAGTATTACAATCTTATTTATCAATTTCAAAACGATTGTTTGACTGCGGCTATAGAGTACAATAAAGAATATTACAGTGATCAAGATTTAAAACCATCTGAAAATCTTTTCTTTAAATTATCAATTTTACCATTTGGTGGATTCAATACACCTAATTTAAAATGAATTTAAATAAAAAAAAAACTATTATTTTATTTCTAATTTTTTTTTTATTAAATAATTCATCCCACTCAAAAATAAACTTACAAATAATTATGAAAATAAATAATCAAATAGTAACCACTTATGATCTTGAAAAAGAAAGAAGTTATCTATTAGCTCTAAATCCAAAACTAGAAGAGATGAGTGAAAATGAATTATTAGAACTTACTAAAAAGTCAATAATAAAAGAAATGATAAGAAAAAGTGAAATACTTAAGTACAAAGAACTAAATTTACAAAATCCACAAATTAATAATGTTTTAAATAATATTTTACAAAGTTTAAATTTTTCTAATCAGTCACAATTTGCGAGCTATTTAAAAGATTATGAAATCACTATTGATGAAATAAAAAAAAAAATTGAAATTGAAAATGAATGGAAAAATCTAATTTATTCAAAATATTCTAATAGTGTTAAAATCAATAAGAATGATTTAATTAACAAAATTGAAAAATTAAGCACAGAAGAATTCTCTTTGGAATACAATCTGTCTGAAATTGTTTTTATTAATAATGAAAAAATTTCAATAAATGAACAATCAAAAAAAATTTTAGAGAGTATTAATAATAATGGCTTTGAAAATACTGCCAATTTATATAGTATATCTGACAGCTCTAAAGTGGGTGGTAAAATAGGCTGGGTTAAAAAAAATAGTCTTTCATCAGAAATTAATCGTGCACTAGAAAATCTAAAAATAAATTCATATAGTGCACCAATAAAAATTGGAAATAATTATTTAATTTTGAAAATAAATGATATTAAAGAAATTTCTATAGAGTTGGATAAAGAAAAAGAACTTGATAAAATGATTATGATTGAGACGTCAAAACAATTAGATAAATTTTCTAACATTTTTTATAATAAGATTAAACTAAATAGTACGATAAGTGAGTTCTAAACCAATTTTGATTGTTCCTGGAGGGAAAAAAAGTATCTTTTTTGAAATTTTTTTCAAATCACTAAAGTCAAAATTTTTTACTAGTCCTTTAATTCTTATTTGTGACAAGCAAAATTTGGATAAAGAAATAAAAAGATACAAGTTCAATAAAAATATTGAACAAATTAAATTAGAAGAGATTTACTCTAAAAGATTAAAAAAAAAGAAGATTTATACGATTCATGTGAATGACCAAGGTTCAAATATTTACATACATAATTGTTTTAAAGTTGCATTTAAACTAATTAAAGAAGGTTTAACTGAAAAAATGATAAATGGTCCGATTAACAAGTCTAAAACTTTAAACAAAAAATTTCTTGGTGTGACAGAGTTTGTTGCTAAGTATTTCAATCAGAGTAAATTTGCGATGTTAATCTACAATAAGAAATTATCAGTTTGCCCGGTAACAACACATCTTCCTATTAAATTAATCGCAAAAAAGATCACAAAAAAAAAGATTAAAGAAAAAATCATTATTGTTAATGATTTTTATAAAAAATATTTGCATTATAAACCAAGAATAGCTGTAACAGGACTGAATCCTCATTGTGAAAGTGTGTTAAAATTTAATGAGGACACCAAAATTATAACTCCAGTGATAAGATCTCTTAAAAATAAAATAAACGTAAAAGGTCCTTTCCCAGCAGATACAATATTTTTAAAAAATAATAGGAAAAAATTTGATGTAATTATTGGGATGTACCATGACCAGGTTCTGACTGCAGTAAAAACAATATTTGAATATGATGCAATTAATATAACTATGGGACTACCTTTTTTGAGAGTAACACCAGATCATGGCCCGAATGAGATAATGATTGGAAAAAATATTTCAAATCCAATTAGTTTAATAAGATCATTAGAATTTTTAGATAAAAAATGATTAGGGCTAAAAAAAGCCTAGGACAAAACTTTCTTATTGACAAAAATATAATTGATAAAATAGTAAATATTTTTGAATTAAAAAATAAGAATATCTTAGAAATAGGTCCTGGAACTGGTAATTTAACTGAAGGAATTTTGAGAAAAGGTCCAAAAAAAGTTTTGGTAGTCGAAAAAGATGACAATTTAGCAAACCTTCTTAAGGAAAGGTTTAAAAATAAGATTGAAATAATTAACAAAGACATTTTAAGTGTTAATGAAGACTCATTAAGTGATGAAACTTTAACAGTTTTTGGCAACCTGCCTTATAATATCTCTACTGAGATCTTATGTAAGTGGATATTAAACCTAAAAAATAAAATTTGGTTTGATTCTCTAATTTTGATGTTTCAAAAAGAAGTGGCGGATAGGATAATATCTAATTTTAATAGCAAAAATTATGGAAGATTAACAATTTTAGCTAATTGGAGATTAGATATTGAAAAGATTTGTGACATAAATCCATTAAGTTTCCAACCCAAACCAAAAGTTGAGAGTACTGTTTTATTCTTTAAACCAAAAAAGAAATTTTTTTTATTAAAGAATTCAAAAAATTTAGAGAAAATAACAAGAATATTTTTCATGCACAGAAGAAAAATGATTAAAAAACCATACCATAAATTATTTAATGAAAATAATAATATTGCTTCAAAAATTGGTATTGATCTTAACTCAAGGCCTCAAAATTTAGATTTTGATACATATCTTAAATTAACTAAAGAGTATGAGAACTTAAACAGTTAGTTTTTCAACATGATTTCTTATGTAGTTTAAATCATAATCTTTTGATCCATTATTAATTTCAGCATCTATCAAGCTTTTTATTCTCATGTGGCAATTTTCTAAATTATCATTAATAACTACATAATCATAATTTATCCAATGAAGTACATCTCTTGTAAACTGCTGCATTCTTTCTTCGACTATAAGTTTATCTTTCATATCTCTATTTGAGAGTCTCTTAAATAAAATTTCTCTGCTTGGTGGCAAAATAAAAAAAGTTATTAATTTGTAATCTAGTTTCTTATTTTTGATTTGATCTGCACCTTGCCAATCAATATCAAACAAAACATTTTTTCCTTTGTTTAAATTATCGATTATTGGGGTTCTGGTTGTTCCATAATAATTATTAAAAACTTTTGCATATTCTAAAAATTCTTGATTATTAATTAATCTTTTAAATTCAATATCATTTACAAAAAAATAGTCTTTATTTGGAACTTCTCCCGGTCTTGGTTGTCTTGTTGTATGAGAAATGGAAATTTCAAAATTGTTTTGCTGTGATAGCAAATTAACTAATGTAGTCTTGCCTGCTCCAGATGGAGAAGACAGAATAACCATTATCCCATCTTTTGATGAGGGCATTTAAAATCTTTTAATTAGCTTTGCCTTCGATAAACTTGACTGCATCACCTACTGTTAAAATTTTTTCTGCTTCACTATCGGAAATCTCGGAACCAAACTCTTCTTCAAAAGCCATAACTAACTCAACAGTATCTAGACTATCAGCACCCAGATCGTCTATAAAACTTGACTCTTCTGTAACTTTTGACTCATCGATTCCTAAGTGATCCGCTACAATTTTCTTAACTTTACTTGAAACATCGTCTGACATATTGATCCTTTTTTTATTATAATTCGTTAATAGTTTAATTACTTAGATTGTCAAGACATATACATGCCCCCATTTACATGCAATGTTTCTCCATTTATATAATCAGAATGTGGGGATGCTAAAAAAATAACTGCATTAGCAACGTCTTCAGGTTCTCCTAACCTTGCAGAAGGTATCTTAGAAATTATAACCTCTTTGAATTTTTCATCTATTTTATCTGTCATTGCTGTTTTGATAAAACCTGGCGATATACAATTAATGTTAATATT
>CACMCS010000023.1:0-5177 GCA_902612225.1 uncultured Pelagibacteraceae bacterium
TATTATTAAAGAGAACAATGAATACAAAAAATTATTAATCAAAAAAGATGACTGTATATTAAATTATTTCCTAGAAGTTTTAAAATCCATAAATAATAACAATTTTTTAAAATTTTATAATCTATTGATTGAAGATGCAAAAATTAGAGATAATTTATACAAAAAAATAAAATAAATATGAATATAAGTATTGTTGTACCAGTTTATAATAGTTCTTCAATGATTGAAAATTTGACAAATGATATTTTATCAACGACCAAAGAAATTTCTGAGGTAAATAAAATACAGCTAATTCTGGTCAATGATTGTAGCACTGACGAAAGCTGGAAAAAAATATCTAAATTGTCGTCTGAATATAAAGAAATGGTAATTGGTATAAATTTGATGAGAAACTATGGTCAACATAATGCAATAATGGCTGGTTTAAAGTTGGCTGATGGGGATTATACAATACTTATCGATGATGATTATCAGCATCCACCAAAAGAAATCCCAAAAATTTTATCTAAAATAAGAGAAGGATATGATGTTTGCTACACAAATTATAAAAATAATACTTACAGTAAATTTAAAATTTTTGGAAGCTGGATTAATAAGAAAATATCAAATATTTTAATTGATAAGCCTAAGTCAATTTATCTATCTTCATACAAATGCATTACCAAAAAAGTTTTGAAAGAGATAATTAAATATGATGGACCATTTGTTTATATAGATGGTTTAATCTTTGATATCACAAAAAATGTAACTAGTATTGATATAGAACACTCAGAGAGAAAATTAGGAAAATCGAATTATAATTTATTTAAACTTATTTCACTTTGGTTAAGAGTTTTAACAAATTTTTCTATTGTTCCATTAAGAATAGCAACATTAATTGGTTTTTTTATGACTTTTGTAAGTTTCATAATTGTAATTTTAATTGTAATACTTAAAATTAAAAATCCTGCTATAGCTGCTGGATGGGCGTCTTTATCATCACTAATTGTTTTTTTTTCAGGAGTTCAACTTATTTTAATTGGACTTGTCGGGGAATATATTGGCAGATCGTATATTAAATTAAATAAAAAACCTCAATTTGTAGTAAGAGAATATACAAATTCTAAAGAGCCAGATGAAAAATAAGTTACTAAAGTTAAGGAATGAAATTTTCAAAAGTCAAAAAGTAGAAAATGATAATATTCAATCTGTGCTTAAATGGTTAAAGAAAAGAAATAAAGTTAATAAGATGAAAGTAAGTAAAATTTCTGTAAATAAATTGAAAGATTGGTATTTAAAAAAAAATGGAAATTTATTTCATAAATCTGGACAATTTTTTTCAGTTGAAGGAGTAAATATTCACAACGCAGTTGAGAGAGAAACTTCAAGTTGGTCACAACCAATATTAAATCAAAAACATGGAGGTATTTTAGCGATTTTAACTAGAACAAATAAAGGTATAGTTGAGTTTTTGTTGTTTGCCAGAAAGGAACCTGGAGACAATAGCATTAAATTATGTCCATCATTTTCAGCAACCCAATCAAACATTAATAGAGCTCATGGAGGAAAAAAAACTCCTTTATCAGAGTTTGTTTTGAAAAATAAAAAGAATATTGTTGGAGAGACAACTCATTATGAAGAAGGAGCTAGATTTTGGAAAAAGCCTAATAAAAATGTAATTATTCACGTAAATTATAAAAAAAGTTTAAAGATTAAAAATCCTGATTTTATATGGTTAAATTTTTCACAAATTAAAAAATTGAACTTTAAGAAAGGTATACTCAATCCTTTTGTCAAAACGATTTTATTTATGATTTAAGTCCCACAAAAAGTTTGATAATTTTCATTAAAATTTGATGAAATTTGATATCTAAGAATATTTTTTTGTTGATAATATGGTTTCTTTAAAATTTCAATCAGTTGATTAATTGATTTGAAGTTATTTTTTTCTGCAGCCTCTAGGGCTTCTTCAACCTTATGATTTCTTGGAATAACCAAAGGATTTACACTTCTCATTAATTTCATACTTTTTTCAGGGATGTTTTCGTTAATTTCCAATCTTTCTTGCCACTTTTTTTTCCAGTTTTGAAAATTACTATCCTTATAGTTTTCATCTTTCTCAATTTTAATATTCATTAAATGACAAAAAGTATTTGTATAATCTACTTTTTTTTGATGCATCCAAGTGAGCAAATCAACAATCAAAAATTTATCTTTGTTATCTTCACCTAATAATCCAAGTTTTTTTCTCATCATCCTCAACCATTTTTCTTCATATTTTTTGCCGAAAGTTTCAATTAACTCTGTTGCACTTTTAATCGCCTTATCTTCATTTTCATCGATTAAAGGTATTAAACACTCAGCAAATCTTGAAAGATTCCATTTTGTAATAGCTGGTTGATTACAATAAGCATATCTTCCCATCCTATCAATTGAGCTAAAAACAGTTTTGGGTTCATAGGTATCCATGAATGCACATGGACCATAATCGATTGTCTCACCAGAAATTGTCATATTATCAGTATTCATAACACCATGAATAAAACCAACACGCATCCAATTAACTACAAGATCAATTTGTTTATCTATAAGCACGTTCAAAAGATCTAAAGCTTTATTTTTCGAATTTATTAGTTCCGGATAATGTCTTTTAATCACATAATTTAGTAAAATTTCTAACTCATCTTTTTTATTACGTGCTGCAACATATTGAAAAGTTCCAACTCTAATATGACTTGATGCCACTCTCGTTAAGATAGCACCTTGCAATGGAGTCTCTCGCATTATTTCCTCACCTGTTTTAGCTACTGCTAAACTTCTTGTTGAAGGAATTTTTAGATTATGCATTGCTTCACTAATTATATATTCCCTTAACATTGGACCCAGTGCAGCTCTGCCGTCACCATTTCTCGAAAATGCTGTTTTACCTGAACCTTTAAATTGAATATCGTATCTCTCATTATTTTTCGTTAAATGCTCTCCTATTAAAACTGCTCTTCCATCTCCTAACATTGTAAAATGTCCAAATTGGTGACCAGCATAAGCTTGAGCAATAGCATTACTTCCCTTGGGAAGAATATTTCCTGTGAATAAAGCTGCTAACTCATTTTTATCAATTTTGGAAAAGTCCAAGTTTAATTCTTCAACTAAATCCTCATTCATTAGAACTAATTCAGGATTTTTTACGGCAATAGGTTCAATATGTTCTTTAAATGCATTAGACAGTCTTGAATAAGAGTTATCGAAATTCCAATTCATATTATTCTTCATAAAGTTTATTGACTCCAGATTCTTTTTAACAATTCTTCTCTTCCACACGCTTTTTTATATCTAAGATATCTTTCTAATTTAATCTTATAGAAATCTTGATGGTATTCCTCTGCCTTATAAAATTTCTCAAAATTTCTAATATAAGTAACAACTTTTTTGTTAAATTTATTTTGTAAATCTTCTATGTCTTTTTCTATTAATTTTTTTTCTTCATCATTTTGATAAAATGCAACTGATCTATAACTATATCCTTTATCACAAAATTGACCGTAAGCATCAAATGGATCAATATTAACCCAAAAATTTTTTAGTAAATCCTCGAATGAAATAACTTTTTTATCATAGATTATTTCTACAACTTCAAAGTGACCAGTATTACCATACGTTACTTCTTTGTAGGTTGGGTTTTCAGTAATACCACCTGAATAACCAGAAATTACCTCTTCCACACCTTTTAATTTTTCAAATGATTCCTCAACACACCAAAAACATCCCCCAGCGAAATATGCCTTATCTTTTTGAGCAGAATATGAAAAATTTACATTAATTAAAAAAAAGAAAATTATGAAAAAAAACTTCATTAATTATCATAAACAAATTCATTATGATAAGTCCAGATTTTAAAGGTAGCTACTTTTAAGTAGCCACCTTTAATAATTATATACAGAATTATTTTTTTTGATATTTTGCTGCTTCTTCTGATCCACCAGTTGCTGAACCTTTACTGTATGAGTGAGCACCCATACCAGCTAACTGACCATCTTTTACAATTAAATATTGATTTCTAATTTCTTTACCATCAAAGAAACATTCTAATATTTCTCTTACACCATCAGCATATCTTGATTGTGCTGTTAAGGATGTACCTGAAGTGTGAGGTGTCATACCGTGATTTGGCATACTTCTCCACACGTGATCATTGGGTGCTGGCTGAGGAAACCATACATCTCCAGCATATCCACTTAATTGACCACTCTTCAATGCTTTTGCAATAGCATCTCTATTACAAATTTTTCCTCTTGCTGTGTTCACAATGTAAGCACCTTTTTTCATTTTACTTATCATTGCATCATCAAATAAGTTTTCAGTTTCAGGGTGAAGAGGACAATTAATTGTCACCACATCACAAACTTTCACCATAGACTCTACAGACTCATGAAATGTAAGATTTAATTCTTTTTCAACTGAGTCAGGTAGTTTATGTCTATCAAAGTAATGCAAATGAACATCAAATGGCTTCATTTTTCTTAATGCATCTAAACCAATACGTCCTGCAGCAACTGTTCCAATATGCATACCTTCAACATCATATGATCTTTGAACGGCATCAGCGATATTCCAGCCACCCTCATTAACAATTCTATGTTGATTATGGTAATCTCTCACCATTGAAACAATCATCATAACGATATGTTCAGCTACAGATCTTGAATTACAATAAGTAACTTCTACAACATCAATTTTATTATCCATTGCAGCCTGTAAATCAACATGGTCTGAACCAATTCCTGCTGTGATTGCCATTTTCAAATTTTTAGCTTTAGAAATTCTCTCTTTTGTTAAATAATACGGAAAGAATGGTTGAGAAATTACAATGTCAGCATCAACAATATGTTTGTCAGCTTCACATCCATCCCCATCTTTACTATTAGTCACTACTAACTCATGACCATTACTTTCTAAAAATTTTCTTAATCCAAGTTCACCAGACACACACCCTAGTAATTGTCCTGGAGTGTAATCTCTTCCTTTAGGTGACGGTAAAGTCATTCCATCTGGATATTTTTCTATTTTAGGTAATTCTGAAAGTGCATATGATTTTGGCATTCCATCTTTTGGATCATCATATAATACGCATAATATCTTCATTTAATCTCCTGTATATTAATATATTTATTAACCGCATCTAACATTATTTTAGGATCTCA
>CACMCS010000024.1:0-4802 GCA_902612225.1 uncultured Pelagibacteraceae bacterium
TTTTTGCAAATGATTTAAAAACAAAGTTTCATTTTTTCTGCTTTTATTTAGTATATCTCTATTATCCAGTCCTTTTCTTGAGATTTCTAACAAAGTTGAAGCCCAGTAAAAAAGGTCTTTACCCATCAATTGAGTATTAAAACCCTTTTGAGGAGCATCTAAATAAGCATTAATTATTTTATCTTTATCCCACGAGGAAATTAAATTATAAACTTCTTCTAAATTCCCATATAACAAACCAATAAAAAATGCAGGCCCAGCACAAAGACAATCCCATCCACATGTATCCATTGACCTTAATTCAATATATTTTTTCAATCTATTTTCAGTAAATATTGTGCTTAAGTGCAATGATAAATCATTCTCAGTCGGAAGACGATTTTTTATTTCACCTATCTTACCATTCATAAAATCCTTAAAAGTGTATTTATTTCCTGACAAATAATTTTGTTTATCTTGTATAAATAAAATTGGGAAATTGATTATAAAATCAGCATATTTTTCAAAATTTAAATTTTCGAAAAATAATTTTGGAAGCCCTCCACGTGAAGTATTTTGCCATACTTTGGATCTATAAGATAAGTAATTGCTCTTTTTTTTTTCAACTATTGAAGAATTAGCAAATAAAGCAATTGTGATTGGAACTATTGAATTTACTATTTTAAATTTTTTAAAAAAATCTTCCTCTGAAGAATAATCGATGTTTAATTGTGTCCCACAAGTCCTATACATCATATCTAGACTTAATTCTCCTCCTAAAGGCATTTCTTTCGTCATTAGTTCGTATCTTTGTTTGGGATTATTAGGGATTTCTTCAAGCTTTGAAATAGGATCAAAACCTGTGCTTACAATCTTTATGTTAAGTTTTTTTGTGACTTGTTTAAGTTCAAACAAATAATCATAAGACTCAGCACATGCCTCGTGAATATTATTAAGCTTTTCTCCAGATAATTCAATTTGGTTACCTGGTTCAAGAGTAATGTTTTTACCTCCTTTGTTTAAACCAACAATATTTTCAGATTCTTTAATTGGGTTCCAACCAAATTCATTAAGTGCTGAAAACATTTCTTTTACTGTTAAGTAATCAATTCTTTTGTTGTTTTTACTGTCAAATAAAAATTTCTCATGTTCAATACCAATCTTGAAATCTTTCTTTTCTTTTATTCCAGATTTAAAGTATTGAATTATTTGTTCTTTAGAAATGGTCATATTTAAAAATATAGCCTATAAAATTTTATAGTGAAGAGTAAGGTTTTCTTGAAAAAACTTTTTTTACAAAGGGTTTAAAGAAATCTAATGGTAACGATTTATAATTTGGATCAAATGAGTTTTGGTCATATTTTTCACAAAAATCTACTGTGTCCTGATAATATTTGTGATTTTTATATTCGTCTCTTTTATTTTTGTTTCCTCCTAAATGGTGAGCATAATAATACATCTGAAACTCACCATGTTTTTCAACAATCCAATGAGTTTTTTCTGAAACATATGGTTTAAGAACCGCTGCAGCATATTCTGAATGATTCATTGGAGCTAGCTCGTCACCAATATCATGTAATAAAGCAGCTACAACCATTTCATCACTTTCTCCATTTCTATAAGCTCTAGTTGCGCTTTGAAGTGAATGTTCTAATCTTGAAACTTGGTAACCTTCTAAAGTTTCAGTAAGTCCAGACATAAATTTTAATATCCTGTCAGCTGTTTTACTTGCAAAATCTTTTTCATGTTTATCAAGAAAAAGATAATCTTCTTTGGTTCCATTTTTCATTTCTGTAAAACTTACTTTTTTCATAAATTAATTATTTGATGCTGTGCTTAGTAAAGAAAGCTGAGTTATCTTGCTGTCACCTAATTCATCTACAGGTTTTACTGGATAATCTCCAGTAAAATAATGATCCGTCAATTGTGGATAATTTTCATTTCTTTTATCAAATCCAATAGCTTTATACATACCTTGAATAGATAAAAATTTTAATGATTTGGCACCAATGTATTCACAGATTTCATCATTATTTTTATTTGCAGCCAACAACTCTTTCTTTGTTGGTGTATCAACTCCATAGAAATCTGGGTGTTTAATTTCAGGACAAGCAATTCTAACATGAACCTCTTTTGCGCCCGCATCATAAAGCATTTTTACAATTTTATGAGATGTCGTTCCTCTTACTAAAGAATCATCAACAAGAATAATCTTTTTATTTTCAATAGTTGTCTGATTTGCATTTAATTTAAGCTTAACCCCCAAACTTCTTATTTTTTGACTTGGTTCAATAAAGGTTCTTCCAACATAATGATTTCTAATTAATCCGTGTTCATAATTTTTATTTAAATGTTGTGCAAAACCCAAGGCTGCAGCGTTTCCAGAGTCTGGGACTGGAACAATAATATCAGCATCAATATCGTTTTCTTTTGCTAATTCTTTACCTAAATTTTTACGGTGCTCATATGCAGTTTTTCCATTAAGAATACTGTCTGGTCTCGCAAAATAAATATATTCAAAAACACAAGGTCTGATTTTCTTTATTGGAAAAGGTTTAATACTTCTTAATTTATTATTTTCAATTAAAACAATTTCACCATTATCGACTTCTCGAATAAATTTTGCACCAATAATATCCAATGCACAGGTCTCAGATGTAAGAACGTAACTATTTTTTAATTTTCCTATAACTAGAGGTCTAATCCCATAAGGATCTCTAACTCCTACCAATAAATTTTGAGTTAACATTACAAGGGCGTATCCACCTTGAATTTGAAATATCGCATCTATTATTTTATCAATAGTTTTTAATCTTTTTGATTTTGCAATAAGTTGAACAATTGTTTCAGTGTCTGATGTTGTGTAGAAAATTGCTCCTTCTTCAACAAGTTTATTTCTCAAGTAAATTGAATTTGTTAAGTTTCCATTGTGAGCAACCCCAATCCCACCAGCATTTGTATCTGCAAAGAAAGGCTGAATGTTTCTTAATGTATTATTTCCAGTTGTACTATATCGATTATGACCGATTGCAAAATTTCCCTTAAGGTTGTCTAGGACTTTTTCTTTATTAAAGTTGTCACCAACTAACCCAAATCTTTTCTCCGAGTAATATCTTTCTCCATCAAATGTTACTATTCCACAGCCCTCTTGCCCTCTGTGTTGTAGAGAGTGTAATCCAAGAGCAGTTAAAGCTGAGGCATCTTTTACATTTGCAATCCCAAATACACCACATTCTTCATTCAATTTTGGATTATAAATCTTCAATTTTTTCTTTAGAATCTTTATATGTTTTTTCATTTGGAAAAACTTTCAATAAGTAATTACTACCTTTTTCAAGATATGGAAAGGTGTATGATTTGTTTAAATTTACTGGCCATTTGTCATAATTATACACGATATGAACTCCTGAAAATATACATATGGAGATAATATACGCTCGAATAAATCCAAAAAAGAATCCAAAAACAGTATCTAAACTTCCTATACCAGTATATTTGATTGCTCTACTTATCCCTTTATTAAT
Source organism: uncultured Pelagibacteraceae bacterium (assembly GCA_902612225.1). Classification (GTDB taxonomy): domain Bacteria; phylum Pseudomonadota; class Alphaproteobacteria; order Pelagibacterales; family Pelagibacteraceae; genus Pelagibacter. The sequence continues at coordinate 3,504 of CACMCS010000024.1, forward strand.
CAACAATATTAAAAAGATAACTATAATAAAGATTGTTATTCCAAGTCCTACATCAAGCACATATTCATTATCTATAATATTTTTGACATAAGGTTTTAATCTTGGAAATAATATCAAAGTTGCAATATATGCCAATAACCACTTTGACATCGAAAGTATACTCAAGACAAAACCTTTTCTGTAACACTTTATTAGTGAAAGAATAGTTATCAATATATAGATTAGATCAATCGCAGAAATTAAATTAAAAATTTCTCCAAAAAATTCTAGAGTTATTTCAAACATATATTCTTATTTTCCAAATGGCTTAAAAACTAATATTAAAGATGGAAGTAAAGTTAAAACAGAAATCATTGCAAATAACATTGCTAATCCTGTGAAAATTCCAAAATAGATTGTAGGTATGAATTTAGATAAAACTAAAATAGAAAAACCAAAGACTATCGTTATAGAAGTATTTAGGATTGCAACACCAACTGTTGAATGACAAGTCTTTAACGTTTTTTTATAGTCATTGATTTTATTGAACTCCTCTTTGAATCTGTAGATATAGTGTATACTGTTGTCAACGGCTATACCTATTGTAATAGCTGCAATTGTGATAGTCATCATATCTAAAGGTATCTCTAGCATACCTATTATTCCCAAAATAAAGAATGCTGCGATAAAGTTTGGCACAACTCCAATTAAAGATAATTTGATGTTTTTAAATAAAATAACAAACATTCCAAAAATACCCAGCATGACAAGTCCTAAAGTAAGAATTTGGGATTTAAATAAGCTTTGTAATAAATTATTAAATAAGATCATCACTCCAGCTAATTTGTATCGATCTTCGTTTAATCCAAATTCATTTTGTAAGTCATGATTTATTTTTTTGATTAGTTCATTTCTTTTAAGATCTTTTTGAGAGTCGATTATTCTTAAACTAATTCGAGCTTCGTTATCTTTTATTGAAATATAAGGATCAATTATCTCAGTTTTTATGTTTTCAGGAATTTTAGTGTACAAAACACCCATTTCTAAAGTTCCAAGAGGTTTATTATTATTTAATTGAGTTGCAACATCAACTATCGATGAAAATGATAAGACCTTTCTGTTATAATTATGATGGGTTTACTGGGCCTCATCGGCTGGAAAGTTACTGTAATCTCATCAAACTTTATTGCATTGATGTTAATTTTAACTATGGCGATGAATATTCATATGAGCACAAGATTTATACAATTAAGAAAGTTTTACAGTAACAAAAATAATTATGAAATAATCTCTCTAACAACAAAAAAAATGTTCTGGCCA
>CACMCS010000025.1:0-4273 GCA_902612225.1 uncultured Pelagibacteraceae bacterium
AAGATCTACTCTCTCAAAATAATTTCAAATTAATAAAAAATTTTGATTTTAATTATATTTACATGAAAGAAAATCAATAAACTATGGATTTGCCTGTTGTTAATCATGAGGATTACTTTGCAAAAATTGGTGATGACCATAAATTTCCAATAAACAAATTTGGTGATCTTGCAGATTATTTAATAAGTAAAAAAATTGTAAAAAAATTTCATAAACCCTACCCGTGTTCAATAGAAACTTTAAAGAGAGCACATTCGGAGGAATATATAAATCATATTAAAAACAAAACCTTGGAAGAAATTGGTGTAAAAAAAATAGGGTTTCCATTAGTGGATAGTGTAGTTCAAAGATCTTTTATAGCAACTGGTGGCACAGTATTGGCCTCTAAGTTAGCAATAAATTATGGTGTAGCTTGCAATACTGCAGGTGGTAGTCATCATGCTAATTACCAAGGTGGTGCGGGTTACTGTGTTTTTAATGATGTAGCAGTGGCATCACAATATTTATTAGATAGAGGGTTAGCTGGAAAAATCTTGATTGTAGACTTAGATGTTCATCAAGGAAACGGTAATTCAGATATATTTAAAGATAATAGAAATGTTTTTACTTTTAGTATGCATTCTAAATCAAATTATCCTGCAAAAAAATCTATTAGTGATTGTGATGTGGAGCTTGAAAACGACTTAGAGGATAAAGAATATTTAAAGATACTGAAATTTTATTTAAATCAATTAAATCAGGAAAATTTTGATTTTGTTTTTTATATAGCAGGAGTTGATATTCATTTTAACGATAGACTTGGAAAACTAAAAATTTCTGATGATGGAGTTAAAAAAAGAGATGAAATTGTTACTGAAAACTTTTTTTCTAAAGGAATACCTCTTTGTGGTGTTTTAGGTGGTGGGTATAATAAAGACGCTAAAAAACTTGTTGAATTACATTCTTATTTACATCAATCGTGTGCTAAATTAGTTTAATAGTATGAGCAAAAAGAACTCAAATTTAACTGCAGAACAAAAATTAGTTATGTTTGAAGATGGCACTGAGCCACCAGGTTCAAGCGAGTTAAATAATGAAAAGAGAGAAGGAAGTTATCACTGTGCAAATTGTGATGTAAAATTATTTGACTCAAAAACTAAGTATGAAAGTGGATCAGGTTGGCCATCATTTTATCAATCATTGCCAGATGTATTTGAAACTAAAACTGACCATTTAATAGGTTATGCAAGAACAGAGTATCACTGTAAAAATTGCAATGCCCATCACGGACACATTTTTGATGATGGACCTTTGCCAACTGGAAAAAGATATTGCAATAATGGTGTATGTTTAGTTTTTAAAGAGGCTAAATAATTAATTATTTAAATGAGTAAAATTAAGATTGTCTTTTATTTGATTTTAGCTTTTGTTGTATACAAAGGTTTTGTTGCATTTAAAGATTTTGAGATTGGTGTCGATAATCGCGTAGCAGAAATAGAAGAGAGAGCAGGTTTTGAGAAAGAAGGTGAAGTCATAGGTCTTATGATGTATTTGGGTAATCCTCCAGAATTGACAGAACATTTGTATACAGAAAACAGATCAAGATGTTTGGAGATGAAAGAAATAGCAGAAGAAACTTCATTTGCATATTACGAATGTGCAAGAGTAAAAGCCGTTCTTGTAGGAAAAAAAATTGTTAGTATCGTTGAAGAACTTGAAGTAATTGAATGATATTAAAATATGCAAGTTTTTTAATTGGTGTTATTTGGTCATACTCAATTATAAAAACACAATCTGTATTTAGTAAAAAAACTGGTCTAATCTTTAAAGTATTTATTTCTAATGTTTCGTGGTTAACCCTACTTGCAGCCTGTTATTTCGGATATAAAAATTTCTCAATTCAATACACAATTATTGGTATTATTATTGGAATAATAATTGTTCACATAGGCTTTCATTTTTTAAGTAAATTTTTAATCTCAAAATTTAGTGAAAAAAATCTTCAAATATCCAAATCTTTTTTTGAATATACTCTAATTATTTGGGTGATTTATTATATTTTTTTCTAATTTAAAATTTACTTTAATTTACATTCGTAATTTTGAAATAAACCCCATAATCTGGTTCATCGCTAAATAAATCATAGTGACTATCTATATTAATTTTGAAATTATTTAGCTCTTTATTATGTGAAAGCTTAGCAGAAGTGTCTTGAATGGACATAGCATATGAAGACCTTTGAGAACCTCTATAATCTAAAGCAATATTAAAGTTGTCGTTTTTATTACCTTGAGATTGATTTCTAGTGTATTTAGTCATTAATGTTAAACCGTTTTCTGATATAAAATCAAATCCAATAGCACCCATAATATTGTGAGTAGCGTTATTTATGTTTTTTAAAGTAAAACTCTCCCCGTTAGAAGAGTAAGAGAATTCTTGTTGGGAGGATGGGCTCATGTCAGCATAATACTCGAAATCAAAATAAGGAATAAAAGATCCAACTTTAAAATCATAAGTGTTATCTAAGCTTGTTCCTAAAGAAGACGTAAAGTTTCCAATATATTGATCATCGTATTTTAAGTTTAATCCAGTAGCTCCAGTTTCTGTGTATGCTCCTAAATGTGTTATTCCATAATTAATTCTTATTTTTGGAGTAAAATTTAATCTTTTTCTTGAAAATGTATCTCTTAAACTTAAAGATCCATATAGCTGTTCACCGTATCTTTCACCCTCTGTTGAAGCTGAACCACTATTATTGATTAAATCAGAATTTATAAAACTTAAACCAATTAAATTATCTGTAAATCTTTGCTCTCCTCTTGGTTTACTTTCATAAAAGGTTAAACTAAATGAATTCATATCTAAAGCACTTCCAAGGTCACCAACATCAACATCATCAGTACCAAATCTTAAAGCAATACCCCTCATAATATTATCCTCACCTTTTTTATCTGCTCCAAAAGTAATGGCAGATGCATTAATATCTTTTGATGAAGATTGATTAGTGTCACCTGTAGTTCCTATGCTGATAGTTCCTTCGCTCCAAAAAGACCAAGTTGAATTGTTTAAATTTGACCCATTATTACCATCATTAGAAAAATAAATAGGAATTAATGACTCTGATAAAGCATTAAAAATTTCATTATCAATTTGAAACTTTATATTTTGATTAGTTAAATTAACTCTTCCACTATTTCTTCTTAACCATTCCATACGATTAATTACGGGATAAGTTGTATGCTGTATAAGTTTTTTTGTAGTTTCAGACTGTGCTTCAATAGAAGCAACATCGTCTTTATTTTTTGTTGGATCAATACATTTAACTACCCCGAAACCGCATGATAGATTATATTCGTGTACATCAGATGTTTTATCTGTGTCATAATCCATAATAAACATTTTGGATCCATCAGTGTTAAACGTTATACCCCATACCTGAGTAAGTTCTTCAGACGTATTATATGAACCTACATAAGTAACGGTATCAGCTAAATTAAACGGAGTAGATAAAGAATACTCATTTATTGTATCTCCTTCACCAGTTGTTATATACATTTTGGATCCATCAGAACTAAATTTTATACCCCGAACATCACCACCATTAGCAATTAAACCACCGCCACTTGGTGAAAAATTTTTTACTAAAGTTTCGTTAGATAAATCATACGGGCTTGAAAGTGAATATTGAAAGACATGCCCATTACTTGCTCTATCAAGGAGATAGATATTTTTACCGTCATTACTAAAAGTTATTGCTCTTAAATTTGGAGAGCTATCTAAAGTGAAACTTTTGTTACCTTGGCTTACACAAGTTGAAATATCATAAGCAGTTGTTAATGAGTATATTTCTACATCATCGTCTGCCATGTCAGTTAAAAAAAATTTTGTTCCATCAGAGTTAAATTCGATATTAGTGCCATCTAATGCCTCACCTCCGGTATTACAAAAGGAGTTTGTTAAAAAAGTTGCTTCTGAAATATCAAAAGGAGTACTTAATGTATATTGGATCACTCTATTAGCAGAAAAACCAGCAATGAACATTCTGGTACCATCCGGGTTAAAAGTTATACCTGAGGGTGAGTTCTGGCCTTTGTCACTATTTTTTGGAACATCGATATCGTCAACAAATGACGAAACTGCTCCAAAAGCTACTGAGCTTGGATAAATAAAGATTGTTAAAGTAATTATCTTTAAAATTTTAAATACTAAATTTGTAATCAAAGCTCTCATTTTTTAAAATTCATGCCTTAAATTAAAGGATACTTCATCATATTCCAATGAGTATTTTTTTTAA
>CACMCS010000026.1:0-4190 GCA_902612225.1 uncultured Pelagibacteraceae bacterium
CATTGAGATAATTAAGGTAAAATTTCATTTAATCTATCTGCGTAATAACTTACTATTGCGTTTGCACCAGCTCTTTTAAAACTCATTAAATTTTCAAATATCGCATCCTTATTTATTATTTTTTTTTCTACAGCATTGGATAACATGCTATATTCACCAGAAACTTGATATGCAAAAACTGGGATTTTAAATTTATTTTTTATTGATCTGATAATATCAAGATAGGGTAACCCAGGTTTTACCATGACCATATCTGCGCCCTCTTTTATATCTAAAGCCACCTCTCTTATTGCTTCATCATAATTCTTAAAATCCATTTGATAAGTTTTTTTATCTCCTTTTAAGGCAACCTTAGATCCTACGGCATCTCTAAAAGGGCCATAAAAGTTAGATGCATATTTAACCGCGTAAGAAAGAATTTGAGTATTTTTGAAATTTTCTTTGTCTAGAGCTTTTCTAATTTTACCAATTCGTCCATCCATCATATCTGATGGTGCTAACACATCACATCCAATTTGAGCTTGTAATAAAGATTGCTGAATTAAGATCTCTATAGTTTCGTCATTCATTATATTGTTTGATTTGAGAATTCCATCATGACCATGTTTTGTGTAAGGATCCAAAGCTACATCACACATTATTCCAATTTTGTTTTTGTATCTTTTTTTAATGTATTTTATAGCTTTACATACTAAATTATCTTCATTTAGAGCTTCACTTCCTAAATCATCTTTTAATTTAGGTGGTGTATAAGGAAATAAAGCAACCATAGGTATCTGATTTTTAATAGCTCGATCTAAGATTATTCCCAATTTATTAATAGAATATCTATATACACCTGGCATAGATTTTATAGGTTGGGTCTTGTTTTTACCCTCAATCAAGAATATAGGAAGTATAAAGTCATTAGGTGATAAATTGTTTTCTGAGACAAGTCTTCTTGACCAGCTGTTTTTTCTATTTCTTCTTAGTCTCAAACTAGGATATTTTCCTGTAATCATATTTAATTTTTATTTTAAAAATGCGACAAATGTAATATACACATATATAGTAAAAAGAGTACAAAGCAATCACGATGACAGTTGAAAATACAAAGATAGTAAATTTAAATGTAAAAAAAGAAGAACGAGTTTTAGATTTTAGCGACTTCCAAAAACAAGAAATAAAATTTGACATCTCAAAACTTCAAGAAGCGTATAATCAAATTATTCAGACTAAAAAGTTTGAAGACGCTGGAGTTACTCATTTTGGTGCCATATCTTTAACACAAATTCCTGGTGATCCAGATTCTATCAAAGGAAATAAAGCAAGAGGTCTTTATTGGACTAAACCTGACAGATCTGGCAAAGAAGTAATGAGGGAAGGAGCGATAAATGAGTCTGCATATAGTGAATTTGTTAAAGATTATGATAATACTTACTTTAAACATGTGTATGATGTTTTGTCCTCAAAGTATAAATTAGGCAGGATGAGAATTTTACTTAAGGAACCTCGATCAACTTTAAGTTGGCATAGAGACCCAGAGCCTAGATTGCATATACCTATAATCACGAACCCTGGTTGTATTATGGTTATAGATAATGTTGCTAAACACATGCCAGCAGATGGATCGGTTTGGATTACAAATAATACAAAATACCATAATGCCTTTAATGGTGGTGAAGAAAATAGAATACATCTTGTTGCATGTGTTTTAGATTATAAGTTCAACTAATTTGAAAAAAATTTTTATTTCCTCAGATCACGCCGGATTTAAATTAAAAGAAGACATAAAAAAACACCTTAAAAGTTTAAAATTAAATTTTAATGATCTTGGACCTGTAAATGATAATAGTGTTGATTATCCTGATTACGCACATAAATTGGCAAAAAAAGTCAAAATTGGTAAAAATAATGTTGGAATCTTAGTATGTGGCTCAGGTACAGGAATGAATATTGCGGCAAATAAGCATAAAAATATACGTGCAGCTCAGTGTTTTAACGCAAAATCTACCAAATTATCCAGATTGCATAATGATGCAAACATCATTACATTAGGCTCTAGATTAATTAGTAAAAAAAATGCTTTCAAATTTATAAAAATTTTTTTAAATACTAAATTTGATGGCGGCAGACACTTGAGAAGGGTTAAAAAAATTTAATTATGTCTAGTGAAAAGAGTTATTTAAATGATAGCTATAAAAGTTTTTTTGAAGATGGTTTATCCGTAAAAGATCCTGAGTTATATAAAGCTATTAAAGATGAACTAATAAGACAGCAACAACATATTGAGTTAATTGCTTCAGAAAACATAGTTTCTCAAGCTGTATTGGAAGCTCAAGGTTCAGTATTAACAAACAAATATGCAGAAGGCTATCCAGGTAAGCGTTATTACAACGGTTGTGAACATGTTGATGTCGCTGAAAATCTTGCAAATGATAGATTAAAAAAATTATTCAATTGTAAATTTGCAAACTCTCAACCTCACTCAGGTGCACAAGCTAATGGTGCTGTATTTTTAGCTCTATTAAGTCCAGGTGATACATTTATGGGAATGAGTTTAAATTCTGGTGGACATATAACTCACGGTTTAAAAATTTCAATGTCAGGTAAATGGTTTAATGCAATTAGTTATGATGTTGATAAAAAATCTGAACTGATAGACTATGATAATGTTGAAAAACTTGCTTTAGAACATAAACCGAAATTAATTATAGCTGGTGGTAGTGCTTACTCAAGAGTAATAGATTTTAAAAGATTTAGAGCAATTGCTGATAAAGTTGGTGCTTATCTCATGGTTGATATGGCACATTTTTCTGGCTTAGTTGCAGGAAAAGGGTATCCAAACCCATGTGATCATGCTCATGTTGTTACATCAACAACACATAAAGTTTTTAGAAGTGCAAGAGGTGGAATAATTTTAACCAATCATGAGGATCTCGCGAAAAAATTTAACACTGCAGTTTTTCCAGGATATCAAGGTGGTCCCTTAATGCACGTTATCGCAGCTAAAGCCGCAGGTTTTCTAGAAGCTTTACAACCAGAATTTAAAGATTACATAAAGTCAGTCCTAGCGAATGCAAAAATGTTAGCTGAAACTTTAAAAAATAATGGTTTTAAGATTTATTCTGACGGAACTGATACACATTTAATGTTGGTAGACTTGAGACCTTACAATGTTAAAGGTAATCTTGCTGCTGAGAGTCTTTCAAGAGCAAACATTACTTGTAATAAAAATGGAATTCCTTTTGATACTGAAAAGCCAATGATTACCTCAGGTATAAGATTGGGTACTCAAGCAGCTACAACACGTGGCTTTGGTTTAAATGAATTTAAAACTGTTGGTGAACTAATTACAAAAACATTAAAAGGTTTATCTGAAAATCCAAACGATAATAGCAAAGTAGAAAACGAAGTTAAAAATGAAGTTATTTCTTTAACTTCATCATTCCCGATATATAAAAACTTGTAGTAGATGATTTGTCCTTGTGCAAAAAAAGGTGAAACCTCGGTTGTGGATTCACGTCCAACCGAAGATGGTACTGCTATACGTAGAAGACGATTATGTGTTTGTGGCGAAAGATTCACGACTTTTGAAAGAATTCAACATAGAGAATTAATGGTAATTAAAAAAAGTGGTCGAAAATCATCCTTTGATAGAGATAAACTTGCAAAATCAATTTATATAGCTTTAAAAAAAAGGCCATTAGATACGGAAACAGTTGAAAAATTTATTAGTAAAATCTCAAGATCAGTTGAGGATCTTGGACAGAATGAAATTTCATCTAATACTATAGGTACTATGGTTATGGACGGATTAAAAGAACTAGATCCTGTTGCTTATGTAAGATTTGCATCTGTGTACAGAAATTTTAGAGAAGAAAAAGATTTTGTACAATTCGTGGACAAACTCGATGTCTACAAAAAAAGATAAATTTTCATCTAAAGATAAATTATATATGGAGATAGCCTTGAAACTGGCTAAATCTCGATATGGTCATACAGGATCAAATCCTTCTGTTGGTTGTGTGATTGTCAAAAATGACAAGATTATTTCTATTGGTCAAACATCAATAAATGGAAGACCTCACGCGGAGTCGAACGCTATCAAAAACTCTACTGAAAATTTGAATGGATCAAAAATGTATGTGACCTTAGAGCCATGTTGCCATTATGGTGTTACGCCACCATGTACAAATTTAATTACAAAA
>CACMCS010000027.1:0-3900 GCA_902612225.1 uncultured Pelagibacteraceae bacterium
ATTAATAAGTAATAATGGTCCCCCGCTGCTCCTGCAACTCCTAAAACATTATCTAAACTCATGGTAAAATCAGCTAATAAGATTGTCCAAATAGCTTTAAGGAAACTGGAATTATCTACCTTTATATCACTTTCGTGATCAGAACCTTTAATGACATCTACATAGAGTTTGTAGACAATATAGAGAAGAAGAACACCTCCAATTAACCTTAAACCTGTAATTTGTAATAAATAAGCAGTCAATAAAGTTAAGATTATCCTTAAGACAACTGCTCCACCTATTCCCCAAAAAATAATTTTTCGTCTTTGTTCTAAAGGAAATTTTGATGCAACCATTCCAATTATGATTGCATTGTCTCCTGCTAAAACAAGATCAATTAAGATGATTTGTGTTAAAATTGTAATTTGCTCTGGAGTAATAAAATCAGTGGGCATTAACTTCTAAGTATCATATCAGCACCTTTTTCGGCAATCATAATTGTAGGTGCATTAGTATTACCCGAAGTTATATTAGGCATTATGGAGGCATCAATTACTCTTAAATTATTTAAACCCTTTACTTTAAGAGTTTCATCAACTACTGCCATATCATCTTGCCCCATTTTACATGTACCAACTGGATGAAAAATAGTTTGTGCATAATTTGATCCAGCTTTTACAAGTTCTTCATCGTCATTAATATCAATACCAGGTCTATATTCCTCTGGTTTATATTTTTTAAAAGTTTCAGACTCCATTACTATTTTCCTTGTAAGTTTCAAACCTTTTGCAGCAACCATACGATCATGGTCAGTTGAAAGATAGTTGAGTTTTACTTTTGCATAAATTCTTGAGTCTTTATTAATAATATTTACGTGACCTCTACTTGTTGGTCTGATATTTGATACAGTAGGTGTGAATGCATGAAAGTCGTGGTTTTTTGTAGCACCTAAAGTGTCCATACTCATTGGTTGCACGTGCCATTGAAGATCTGGCAATTCTAAAGAAGGATCACTCTTAGCAAACATACACATTTGACTAGCGCCCATTGTCATTGGTCCACTCCTATTAAAAACATATTCTAGACCAATCATTAATTTACCAAATAAACTATTAACTTTCTTATTCAATGATTTAAGTCCATTAACTTTGTAAATTGGTCTGAACATTAAATGATCTTGTAAATTTTCTCCAACCCCCTTTAGTTCATGCACCATAGTTACTCCAAGGTCTTTTAATCTTTCTGAATTACCTATTCCGGAAGTTTGTAAAATTTGAGGTGATCCAATTGACCCAGATGAGAGTATTATTTCTTTGTTAGCTGCAACCTTTTTTAGAGCATTTTCTTGCCAGTACTCAATATTTTTAGCAGTTTTATTTTCGAAATTAATTTTTTTTACATGAGCATGAGTAATAATCCTTAAATTTTTTCTATTTTTAACTGGGTTTAAATATCCAACTGCAGTACTACACCTAAATCCGTCTTTTTCAGTTACTTGAAAATATCCACACCCGTGATTATCACCAGTATTAAAATCTTTCGTTTTTGGAATACCAAATTCTTCTGCTGCATTTTGAAATTCATTTAACAGCGGTAATTGAATTCTTTGATCTGAAACAGACAAAGGCCCTCCAACACCATGGTAATTATCTTTACCACGTTCTTGATCCTCAGCTTTGATAAAGTAAGGAAGAACATCATCCCAACCCCAACCAGTATTTCCCAGTTGACGCCAAACATCATAATCTCTACTTTGACCTCTTATATATAGTAAACCATTAATAGCTGAGCTTCCTCCTAAAGTTTTCCCTCTAGGATAACGAATTGATCGATTATTCATTGTTTCATCAGGTTCAGTTTTGTAACACCAATCAACTGAAGGATTATGCATTGTTTTGAAATAACCAACTGGTATGTGTATCCAGGGATAATTATCTTTACCACCAGCCTCAATCAATAGAACTTTATTTTTTGGATTTTCAGATAACCTATTAGCTAAAACACATCCAGCAGATCCAGCTCCTAAAATTATAAAATCGAAGTTTTCCATCTAGAGTTGAAAAGTTTTTTTTATAAATCTCATTTGTTCATCTTTACACTCATATTAATCAATTGTCACTTGTACGAACTTTGTTTTTCTGATTGTATGTTGTTGTTAAATTTAACTAACAAGAGGAAAAATAATGAAAAAAATCATTTCAATGTTGTTTGCAACTGTTTTGGTACTTGGATTTGCATCTAGTGCTAATGCTGCAAAAACACTAAAATGTCAGACAGTTCTTAACACTAAAGCTGATGAAGTTAAAATGTTAAAGGACTTTACTGATACAGTAACAGAACTTACATCTGGATCGTTAAAATTTGAAATTTTACCTGCAGGTGCTGTTGTAGGAGTTAAAGAAACTTTAGATGCTGTTGATAAAGGTTTGATTGATTGTGGTTTCGCATGGACACACTATTGGTCAGGTGATCACCCTGCTGCTATGTTATTTGGTTCGCCAGTAGCTGGTGGTGGAGTAGGTATCGACAATATCGCATTCTTATCATGGTTCCAGTATGGTGGTGGTAAAGAATTATATGATCAACTTTGGAAAGAAATGGGAAGAGATATTAAAGGATTTATGATTCAACCAGTTGGTCCAGAAGCTTTAGGTTGGTTTCCAAAACCAATTAAAGATATGGCTGACTTTAGAAAGTATAAATTCAGAACTCCTCCAGGAATTCCAGGACAAACTTACAAAGACATTGGTATAGCATCAGTTGCAATGGGTGGTGGAGATATTCTTCCAGCTCTTGAAGCAGGAACTATCGATGCTGCTGAGTGGTGTTGTCCAAAACCAGACTTAACATTTGGTTTTCAAAAAGTGTTAAAGCACTATTACTTACAAGGTTTACACCAAGTAGTCGTAAATGCTGACTTTTATATTACTGGAAAAACATACAATGCTATGAGTGCTCATGAGAAAAAGTCACTTGAAGTAGCTGCTAATGCTTCATTAGCAAAATCTTTAAGTTACAGAATCTATGAGAATGGTAAAGCTTTAAGAGAGCTAACTACTAAACATGGAGTAATTCTAGAAGATACACCTTCAGATTATTTCACAGAATATATGGCTGCAGCAAAAGCATCTTTAAATAAGAATGCTAAAGATAATAAATTTTTTAACGAAGTTTACACTTCAATGAAAAATTTTGCTGATGTTGCTGTTCCTTTCTGGAGTGGTGCTCAAATGTCTAATGCGAAGCTAGGAATGGCTCACGCAGCAACATTAAAGTAATCAGTAATCAATCTTGATTTTTTAGAGCGGACTTTTAAAGTCCGCTCTAATTTTTTTAACTAAAATTTTATGGCAGACGAACCTGGTAAACTAGATATCTCTGATGAAATGATTGCCGAAAGGCGAGGTGGATCAGGAAAAATGCCAACCGATATGCCATCATGGATGGCAAAATCTATTGTTAATATTGATAAATTTAGTAAGTGGATTGGTAGTATTGTTTGTTGGATATTGATGCCTCTCATTTTTGCGATGACCTATGAAGTTCTTGCAAGAAAATTATTTTTAGCACCAACAATTTGGGCTTACGACATAAGCCGTTTTCTTTATGGTGCATTATTTATGCTTGGTGCAGGATACGCTCTTTCTAGAGGAGTCCATATAAGAGCAGATTTTTTATATAGAAATTTTAAAACTAAAACACAAGGTCTTATTGATTTCTGGTTATATCTTTTATTTTATTTTCCAGGACTAATTGTTTTTCTTTATATGACCATAGGTTTTGTTGAAGAGTCAATTAGAAGAGGCGAACGAGGGATGGATACTACTTGGATGCCCTATATGTGGCCCATCAAAACGTGTTTGTTACTTGGAATTATTTTTTTATTAATTCAAGGTTTCTCAGAATTACTAAAAAGTTATT
>CACMCS010000028.1:0-3340 GCA_902612225.1 uncultured Pelagibacteraceae bacterium
ATCAAAAATTAAAATAGATATCTTATAAAATACTCCACCTCCAACTACACTATCATATTTGAATGTAAAAACACAAAAAATGGTTACTATTAAAGTAAATAAAAAAATTTTAACATCTAAAATTTTTTGAATATTATTTTCTATTTTATTAGGTAAATTTATAAAATATTGAAAAGTAAAGGGCAGTAAGTAAAATAAAACAATAGAAGACGAAATTAAAATTGAGGATGTAAAATTAGTAGTCTCTTGGCGCAATCCATAAAATACAATTGGATTATTTAATAAAAAAATTAATCCTGGGGAAGCAAAAATTAAGAGAAAAATCCCATTAAGTAGAAAATATTTAATTTTAATTTCTAAGTAAAAATCCAAAAGTAGATATAAGAAGAAAAAAACATAATATTGTCTAGTATAACAAGCTAAAGAAGTAAAAAAAACTGTCAAAAAATAATATTTAATCTTTTTATAACCACTGTTTTTAAATTTAAGATGAAAAAAAATTCCAATAGTAAAAAAGATTAATCCAGTAATATGATTATTGCCCCAAATTGCCGAATATTGAAATGCAGGAAATAAATAGATTATAGAACTTAATAAAATTAAATTGTATTGATTGATGTTTTTAAACCTAGTTCTTAAACAGTAAAAAAAAATGATTGGTAAAAATAAAGATAAAATAAAAACTAAAAGTAAATAATCTTTTATCGACTCATTAAAAAAATATATTTGCGAAAAAATTATATTATGAAGTGGAAAATTTATTAAATTTGTGTCTACACCCATTTCAAATTTGAATAAATTAGTAAAATCTTCTTTTAAATGAGTTATAAATGCCCAATGTGTTGCTAGATCATTTACAACACCTCCAGTCCTTGTTTTAATATCAAAATCTAGTAGAAATGGGCTAAGATTTTGTGATCCAAGTAAAGTTGATAAATTGATTTTTAAAATAAAACTTATTATTGAAGATGAAATTAATAAAATAGAAAATAGAATAATAAAATATTTATTTTCAATTAGCTTGTTTAAATAAATGAAAAAAGATTTCATATCTATTATAATACCTTATCACAAAAAAAAATTATATTTTCAAGAAACAATTAATTCTTTAATAAAACAAACATATACAAATTATGAATTGTTGGTTATTTATGATGATCAAGATAAATCAGAGCTTGCATACGTTAAGGATGTTTTGAGAAATATTAAAAGAAAAAAAATCAAATTAATTATAAATAAAAAAAGTATCGGAGCAGGACTTTCTAGAAACAAAGCAATAAAGTTATCTAAAGGTAATTATATAGCTTTTTGTGATGCAGACGATAAGTGGTGTGCTGATAAATTAGATTATCAGTTAAAATTTATGAGGAAAAATAATCTTCAGTTTTGTCATTCTAGCTATAATATAATTGATAAATCTTCAATTAAAATTGGAGAGTTTTATGTTCAGCCCATCCTTACATATAACGAACTTATTCAAAGTTGTGATATCGGTTTATCATCTGTTATGATTTCAAAAAATTTAATGAAGAATTATTTTTTTTCAAAATTAAAAACAAAAGAAGATTATTTATTATGGCTAAAAATAATCAAATCTACAAAAAAATTAAATGGAATAAAAAAAAAATTAGTTTCTTGGAGATATCTTGACAAATCTTTGTCATCCTCAAATAAACAAAAAATATTTGATGCATTTTGTCTTTATAAAAAACATTTAAATTTTAGTTTTTTTAAGAGTATTGTATGTGTATTCAGATTAAGTATTAATTCTGTTTTAAAAAAAAGAAATATTTATAACTAACAATAGATAAATTTAATGGATAATTTGACTTTAGTAATCCCAGCAAAGTATGAATTTTCCTCATTACCAATTGTTCTACAAGAAATAAAAGATATGAAGTTATCATGTAGTATTATTGTTGTAGTCCCCGAGTATGATAAATCTACCATAGAGGCAATTTCAAAATTTGATTGTAAAATATTGATACAAAAAGGAGAAGGTTTTGGTAATGCACTTATTCAAGGATTAAACGAGTCTAATACAAAATATTCATGTATTTTTAATGCAGATGGTTCATTTGACCCAAAATATTTGGCAGAAATGAGTAATAAGTTAGATCAAGGTACGGATTTTATTTTTAATACTAGATACATGTCTCCAGGTGGAAGTGAGGATGATACTATAGTAACTTATATTGGTAACAAATTTTTTACTTTTGTTTGTCAAATTTTATTTAGATTAAATATATCAGACGTGTTATTCACATATGTTATGGGTAGATCAGAACTATTTAAAAAGCTAAAACTTACAAGCAATGATTTTACGTTTTGTATCGAGCTCCCTGTAAAAGCAAAACTTAATAACTATATTATTTCGGATCATCCATCTTTTGAAAGATCCAGAATAAGTGGAAAAAAAAAAGTAAATGAATTTATAGATGGTTTTTTAATATTAATTTCTATAATAAGATTATTTATTTTTAAAAAATGAAAAAGAAAAAAATAGCATTAATTACTGGTATTACAGGACAAGACGGATCTTATCTTGCTGAACTCTTATTAAAAAAAAACTATATAGTGCATGGTATAATTAGAAAATCTTCGACATTTAATACTAAAAGGATTGACCATATCTATATAGATCGTCACAATAAGACAAATTTTTTTTTACATTACGGAGATTTAACAGACACAAATAGTATTTATAATATTATTAATAAGATTAGACCTAATGAAGTATATAATTTAGGTGCTCAGAGTCATGTAGGAGTGTCATTTGAAAATCCAGAGTATACTTCTGAAGTATCAGGAATTGGAACACTCAGATTACTAGAGGCAATTAGATTTCTAAGAATAAAAAATATTAAATTTTATCAAGCCAGCACTTCTGAGTTATTTGGCGAAACTTACGGAAAAAATATTTTTAGTGAAAAATCTAAATTTTATCCAAAATCACCTTACGGAGTAGCTAAGCTATATTCATATTGGATTACATCTGTTTATCGAGAATCATATGGAATTTTTGCTTGTAATGGGATTTTGTTTAATCACGAAAGTCCAAGAAGAGGAGAAACCTTTGTGACTAGAAAAATTACAAGATTTTTAGCAAGAAAAAAACTGGGAAGTAAAGAAATTTTATATTTAGGAAATCTAAATGCAAAAAGGGACTGGGGACACGCTAAGGATTATACTGAGATGCAATGGAGAATTTTACAACAAAAAAAACCAGATGACTTTGTAGTTGCAACTGGACAAGCATTTTCGGTAAGACAATTTGTAGAGATTGCATCAAAGTATTTAGGTCTAAAAATATACTGGCAAGGAAGAGGATTAAATGAAA
>CACMCS010000029.1:0-3170 GCA_902612225.1 uncultured Pelagibacteraceae bacterium
TGACCCTGTAACAACCGCTGACAAGGCTTTTGAACGATTCATCAGAAATGAGATTAAAAAAAAGTTTCCAAATCACCAAATTATAGGTGAAGAATTCGGCTATAAAAAAACTAAAAGTGATTATTCATGGGTTATAGATCCTATAGATGGAACTCGATCATTTGTGATAGGAAATCCAACTTGGAGTAATTTGATATCTTTAAATTATAAAGGTAACCCAGTCGTAGGTCTTGCTAATTTTCCAATTCTTAAAAAGTTTTATTTTAATACCTCATTTAATTCTGCGTATGTTTCAGAAAATGGAAAGAAAAAGAAAATACTTGTAAACCAAAAAGCAACTTATTCTAAAATGAAATTGTCTGCAGCTTTTCACGGCAGTCTGTCATTAAATAAACAAAAAAAAATTCCTCAAATTTTGAAAAGAATGCAATTTCCCTGTTCGGATGCTTTAAGTTATTCTCATTTTGCCGAGGGTAAACTTGATGTTGTTATTCAATGTGGAAATAAAATTTGGGATATTCATGCTTTAATACCAATTATTGAGGCTGCAAAAGGGATTGTCTCGACTTGGAAAAATGATGATGCCAAGAAAGCCGGAAATATTATTTGCTCAGCAAATAATAATTTACATAAAAAAATGCTTAAAATTTTAAAACCAGTTTCTAGCTAGTTTTACCCAAAGTATTTAAAAGAATTACTCCAATAATTATTAAACTTATTCCAATAATCCCATAAAGGTTTGGAATTTGCTGATATTTAAAAACACCAAACAGTGTTACTGCAGTAATCGTTAAACCTCCATATGTTGCGTATGTAAAACCAACTGGGATAATATTCATTGCTTTAGATAAACAAAAAATACAAGCAACTATAGATATGATACAAAAAATAGTTGGCCCAATTATTGTAAATCCATTAGTTGATTTTAAAAAACCATTTGAAGTTATTCCAAGAAGGATCGCTAAAGCTAAAAAGATATAACCAGATAAATTTGCCATAAATTATCCTGTTTTACCCAGCAGATTAACAATTAAGACTCCTGATATAATTAATATCAAACCAATGATTGTGAATAGATCAGGCACTTGATTGAATTTATATATTCCAACAATCGAAGTCGCTACTATGCATAAACCAGCAAAAGATGCGTAAGTAATACCAACAGGTATTGTTTTCATCACTATTGAAAGAGTAAACATGCAACCAATTATTGTGATTGCAGTAATTAGACTAGGAACTAACAATGTGAAACCATTTGCACTTTTTGCAAAACTATTTGCTGCAGTTCCTAATATGACAGCAAGTATAAGAATTAGAAAAGCTATAACGTTACTCACAAATAAAAGATATTCTTATTTGGTAATTTTATCTACAAATTTTTTAATCGGGGGACCTACAAGAAGGGCAGCAATTATTGCAATTGGAAGACTTACTGACCATGCTTTAAAAAAACGGTCGACATACTCATTATCCATTCCAGTATTTATATAAGTAATTATTAATGTCATTAAAAGACTCATGCCAAATCCCATAACTAATATAAATAAAAGGTTAGAATATTTTTTTGGAAACATTTTTAAATACTTTGTTTCTGCAATTCAATTTGAAGCTTTTCCATCATAATCATAGGAGACTTCATAAACGGATGAACTTTATGAGCTTCAATGTAACTATCAATAGCTTTTTGGTAGTTTTTTAAAGCTGTTTGAACTAAACCTTGGCCTGTTAGTGCACCGAAATGTCTTTTTTCTATCTTAAGTACCTTGTCAATATCAGCTTGTGATAGCTCGTATTTACCCATTAAATATAATACTGTTGCTCTTTTATTCCAAGCTTCAGCCCAATTAGGATCAAGTTTAATGACTTCAGTAAATTTATCATAAGCATCATCAAGTTTATTATTCATCATTGCAGATGACCCATCAGCTAATAATTTTGTTAAATTATTTTTAGTTGGGTGAGTAGTCCAAAGATCCCAAATTTTATCCTCTATTTTTTTTGAATTTTCAAAATTTAAAGCACTTTTTAATTGAACAAATAATTTATCAATTTCTTTTTTATTATCATCAGCAAATAAAGACGATGAAAATAAGAAAAAAATAAAAATGAATGAAATTTTTTTCACTTACTTAGACATTGGAGTAGCGCCAGTTTCTAAACTAACAATTTTTCCGTCTTTATATCTATAAACCGCCATTACAGCTTCAACATTTCCGTCATTAAATGTAACAAAAGAATGGTGTACACCCACCTCATCATTTTCATATACAACTCTAGTTTTATCTTGATTGATGTCTCCACTCATTGCCCACTTTATAACATCAGCTTTTCCTAAAGAATTTCCAGATTTATGCATTGTGAATTTAAAATCATCATGCAAAAGTTCATTCATAGTTGTCTCATCTTTTTTATCTATTGCATCAGTATATCTTTTTAATATCGACATTTTATACTCCTTTAATTATTATTCCGTTACCAATTGAGTTTTCTAAACGGATTTGTTTAATTGGTTTGTATTCATCAGAGTTATACCACTCTAAAGCTTTTTCATAACTTGGAAATTTAATAACAACTGTTCTAGGATATGTCCAAGTTCCTTCTAATACTTTTGTTTCACCACCTCTAACAATATATTCTCCACCAAATTTTTCAGCAATCGGTTTCACTTTTTCTACGTACTCTTTATATTCCTCAGGTTTTTTTACCTCTATGTTGAATATTGCAAACCCAGACATTAAGTGTAAATTTTATCAGCTAAACCGTAGCATAAAATTGCACTCATAATTGTAAATACAAACGGTGCAATAACACCCTCGTTTGTAGTTTTTTCATTCACACCTGTTTTATTTATTTTAATAGAATAAAAATTACATAAAAAAATACATAGGTTATTTATAAAAACTAAATTTAAGAATCCCCATGTGTTTTCCAAACCCCCAGGTCTTATAAAACCTACATAGATTGACATTAAAAATACAGCGAGCATAAATGCTCCTGCCATTCTAATCATTATTGCTCCACTTGGATCTATACCAAATCTTTCCATGAAGCTTTTAGTGCCAAAAATAGTTTGAAATGCGTAAACACCAACTCCAATAAAGTGAACTAAATAAATTATTAAATAAAATATCCCATTAAATTTTTCTAACATTTTTTCTCCTAATCGTTAA
>CACMCS010000030.1:0-3037 GCA_902612225.1 uncultured Pelagibacteraceae bacterium
TTAGTAAATAAATATTTAAGCTTTAAATTTATTTTCTTATTTTTAACAATATCTATATTAAATATTTTTATCAATTATTTTAAATACTTTGAAAAAAAGATTATAAATATTTTTTACATATCTTTTATAAGTTCTTTATTTGCTCCAGTTATATTTATATTATTAAGTAATAAATCTTGTGTTTTTTATCATTTTATAAATTTTATAATTGTTAATGGTTTCCTGTATCTAATTATTTTCACACTTTTAACATTAAATTCTTTATTAAATTTAAAATTAAAAAACTTCTTAAAATTCTGTGTAATAACTTTTTTTATATTCCTATATGGGATACTTAATTGGAATGAAATTAAAAACAAATATGACGATATTTCAAATAATAAATATAGAAACGAATTTTCCGTTGTCACAAATAAAATAAAAAAAAATTTTAGTCTAGAAGATATGAGCATATTAACATTTGAAACAGATTTAATCATTTGGTCGATCATGAATGATGTAAAACACCTTAATTTGATAAACTCTATATTTACTTCAAAAAAAGATTATATGATTGAGGAAGATATATTTTCCTCTTTTAAAATATTAGGTTTAAGTGAGGAAAATTTTAAATTATTTATAGAAAACAGAAAATCTACTTGGAGATATATAAATACAAATATATCAAAATTTTTATATTATAAATATCAAGCAAATTCATTAGTTACTTTTAAGAATAGTAAAGATTTTACAACTGAAGAAAATGACCATATTAAAAAAACACATATACTGCTACATCAGCAATCTATAATTCCTAAATTTGAAATTGACAGGTTAATGAATGATTTTAAAAATTTTGATAAAAAACTTCCATACCCCGATGTAATTATTCTTAATAAAAAAGATGATTTTTTTGATTTCCAAAAATTAGTTATAAAAAAGTATTGTAAAATATTAGATGGTGAAAATTTTATTATGTATTTTAAATCAGAAAAGGATTTATGTGAAAATTAATTTTAATTTAACTATATATAGTTTATATAATAATATTTACAATTTACACAAAGCATGAGCCGTACAAGTAATATAAAAATCTTTGTTTCTGGTCATAATGGAATGGTCGGGAATGCCTTGATAAAATATTTAAAAAAAAAGAGGTATAAAAATATTCTTTTTAAATCAAGGAAAGATTTAAATTTATTGAATCAAGAAAAATTGAATGATTTTATAAGACTGAAAAAACCAGATGTAATAATAAATTGTGCAGGTAGAGTTGGCGGTATTTTGGCTAACTCAATATATCCAGTTGAGTTTTTAAATGAAAATATTTTAATACAATTAAACTTAATTAACAGCGCATATAAAAATAACGTTAAACACTTCATTAATCTTGGAAGTTCATGCATATACCCAAAGAATTCCAAACAACCAATTAAAGAAGATTATTTGTTAACAAGTGAATTGGAACAAACAAATGAGGCTTATGCGTTAGCAAAAATTGTAGGCCTAAAAGCATGTAATTTTTATAATAAGCAATATAAAAAAAGTTATTTGACTTTAATGCCTTGCAACTTATACGGACCTAAAGATAATTTCGATACTAAAAATAGTCACTTTTTACCAGCATTAATTAAAAAATTTATTGATTCTAAGCGTAGTAAAAAAAATAGTGTAGAAATATGGGGCTCTGGATTACCCAAAAGAGAAGTAATGCATGTTGACGATTTAGCTTCTGCAATAACTTTTATATTAGAAAAGAAATTATCAAATAATAAAAAATTAATTAAATATATTAGATTAAATAGTTTAATTAATGTTGGCTCCGGTCAAGAATTTACTATAAGAAAATTTGCAGAAATTATTAAAAAACTTACAAATTCAAATAAAAAATTAAAGTTTAATAAGAAATATCCTGATGGAACAAGACGTAAAATATTAGATATCAAAGTAATGAAAAATTTAGGCTGGAAATCTAATATTTCATTAGAAAAAGGTCTCAAAGATACTATTGATTGGTATAAAAAAAATTACAATTAATAAATTTAAAAAAAAAAAAATAAATCATAATCTTAGTAAAAAAAAAAAATCTTTTATCAATTCTCAAAGTGGAGGCCTAAGAACTAAAGGAATTTTTAAAAGAGATCTAAAAGATTCTCCATTAATCTCAATTATAATGCCGAATTATAAATCAAAAGATTTACTAAAATCTATGAAATCTGTCTTTAATCAGACATATAAAAATATAGAATTAATAGTTGTTGATGGAAACTCTGGAAATTTGACAATCAAAATATTAAAAAAATTTAATAACAAAATAGATTTCTGGATTAGTGAGAATGATAGAGGTATGTGGGATGCTTGGAATAAAGGTTTTAAACTTTCAAGGGGCAAATTCGTTGGTGTAGTGGACTCTTCTAATATTTTATATCCAAACGCAATGAAAATTTTAGCGAGATATATTATTAAAAATAAAAATTTAGATTTTGTTTGTGGAACTATTAAGAAAGATGGAAGATTGTATGGTGGATATAATCCAAAAGATATCTATAAAAAATTTAATATTATTCCATCTTCAGTTGTTGGTTTTTTCATCAAAAAATCATCTTTGGATAAAGTTGGATTACTTAACCTAAAATACAAGATACAATCTGATTATGATCTATTGTATAGAATGATTATAAAACATAAACTAGTTGGGATGCATACAAAAGGCACGGAAGTTTTTGGGGACCTTGGCAATAGTGGATTTTCAAAAAAACATAGTTTTTTAAAAAAATTAATAAGTGAAGCAATAATTAGGCATGATAACAAACAGAATTTTTTTACTATAGTTTACATAATTATTGGTAGATCAATAAAAAGATTACTTAATTTACTTTAAGATACTGTGAAAAAAAAAATTGTTTTATATATTCCATCAATCGAGGGTGGTGGTGTAGAAAAAAATTTTTTTATGATCACAAATTATTTATCTAGAAAATATAAAAAAATTTTTATTGTAACCGCAGATAGAAAATTTAAGAAAAATTTAGGTAATAATGTTATTTTAATTACTCCC
>CACMCS010000031.1:0-2907 GCA_902612225.1 uncultured Pelagibacteraceae bacterium
TACGTCTCTGATTTGTATGCAAACTTGTCCAGTTTTCTTAATTATTTCTTTAAATAAAGTATAATGACCATCATGAAATGGTTGCCATCTTCCAAGCATT
Source organism: uncultured Pelagibacteraceae bacterium (assembly GCA_902612225.1). Taxonomy (GTDB): domain Bacteria; phylum Pseudomonadota; class Alphaproteobacteria; order Pelagibacterales; family Pelagibacteraceae; genus Pelagibacter. The sequence goes on from CACMCS010000031.1 coordinate 101, forward strand.
TGAGCAGTTGGTTTTTTATTATCCCACTTGTAAGTCATTATTTTAATTTCTCATATATCTTTGGAGCCCAATTTTTAGCATCTTGAGTTGTTACATGAAAGTCATACTTATCAGGTTTTACAAACATTTTATTTGTATCATCAAACCTGCCCTCCTTAATTGTATCTACCCAGATAACAAAATCTGCTGGAAATAAACTTCTTGCCTCAGGAGTAGGGCAAATAAAATCTGCTACAACATAATTTCCATCATTTTTCAATTTTACTGCAAAGTCAGCCATTCTTTTTGCTTGTCTTTTTCTTCCTTCCTTAGAAAAATCCCAATCATTCGCCTCTTTTCTAACTTCATCTGCGTTCAATCTTTTAGCGTTTAACATTGGACCAAGTTCGTTTGCTAACGTAGTTTTTCCTGATCCAGGTAGTCCCATTATTAAAATTATTTTCATTTGATATTAAATTGACACCTTTTTCAAAAAAGATAAAGATCTTATAATGAAATTTTCTCTTGAAATAGGCCCTCAGACAGATCTTGATACAGTACCTCAAGTAAAAGATGTTTATATCACAATGCTTCCAGGGGGTGACTATAGAGAAACAGCTCAACAGGCAGTTGAGTTAGTTAAAAAAGGTTTTAATCCTGTTCCTCATTTTCCTGCAAGGTCAATGCTGGATGAAAAACAACTAAAAGATTATGTTTCTAGGTGTAAAGATGGTGGGGTTAAACAAGTTTTAGTAATTGGTGGCGGGAGAGAACCAATGGGAAAATTTGATAGCTCGTTTCAACTTTTAGAGACTGGTTATTTTGAGAAGATGACAATAGGAATTGCTGGACACCCAGAGGGGAGTCCTGATATATCCGACTCAGATTTAGAAAAAGCTATGATAGATAAAAAGCCTTATGCTGATTACATCGTAACCCAATGGTTATTAGATCCCCAGCCTATTATAGATTTTGTTTCTAAACAAAATGTACCAGTGCATGTGGGAATTACTGGGCCTCTAAAAATATCTAGCTTAATAAAATTTGCTAATATCGTTGGTGCAAAAAATTCTCTAAATTTTCTTAAATCTAATTTTAGTAAGGCGTTAGATTTATTAAAACCTAAAGACCCTAATGATTTAATTGGGAAAGTTAAATCGCATACTGATTTCTTCCACATTTATACATTCGGCGGCTTGAAGGAAACAAACAAGTGGTTGAAGGAGAATGGTTATGTCTAAAGAATTTGACTATACTAAACTAAAGCATGTTACTTCTGTTGATCAGTCAGATCGAAAAGTACCATACAATTTAAGACAAAGTGGGCCTACAAAAGTTGAAATGTTAATTTCAACAAGAGTAAGAAAATCACCATATTGGCATTTATCAATGCAAGCAGGTTGTTGGAGAGCAACTGTTTATAATCGAATTTATCATCCTAGGGGATATGTGAAACCTGAAGATGGTGGTGCAATGGTTGAGTATGATGCAATTGTAAATCATGTAACTATGTGGAATGTTGCTGTTGAAAGACAGATCCAAGTAAAGGGTCCTGATGCAGAAAAATTTGTTGATTACGTGATAACTCGAGATGCAACAAAAATCTCTCCGATGCGAGCAAGATATGTAATTTTATGTAACGCTTACGGAGGAGTTTTAAATGATCCAATACTTTTAAGAATTGCAAAAGATGAATTTTGGTTTTCTTTATCAGACTCGGACATTGGAATGTATTTACAAGGTGTTAATGCAGACGGTAAATTTAATTGCACTATCGAAGAAATAGATGCATGTCCTGTTCAAATTCAAGGGCCTAAATCAAAAGCTCTTATGAAAGATTTGTTAGGTGATCAGGTTGATTTAGAAAATATGCCTTTCTATGGTTTAGCTGAAGTTAAGGTTGCTGGAAGAAGTTGTGTTATCTCTCAATCAGGTTTTTCAGGTGAAGCTGGATATGAAATATATTTAAGGAATGCAACTTTATATGCCGATGAGATGTGGAATGCTGTTCTTGAAGCTGGAAAAAAACACCAGCTAATGGTTATTGCCCCTGCTCACCACAGAAGAATTCAAGCTGGGATTCTTTCTTGGGGTCAAGATATGGATCAACAACATAACCCTTTCCAGTGTAATTTAGGTTATCAAGTTTCTTTATCAGGAAAAGGAGAATGGAAAAAAACTTCTGATTACGTAGGAAAAAAAGCTCTTGAAAAAATGGGCGCTGAAATCAAAGCTGGAAAAAAACCTTATAAGTTACAGTTGGTTGGTCTTGAGTTAGGAGGAAAACCAATTGATGATTATGCACCAGATTTTTGGTTGATATCTAATGCAGATGGTGGTGATCCAGTTGGTTTTGTAACATCACCATGGTGGCATCCTGAAAAGAAAACTAATATTGCTATGGGATATGTTCCATTTGATGGAACTTTAAATGCCAATGGCTTTCCTAAAGGTAAAGTTGGAACTAAATTTAAAGTTCATTTACCAGAGAAATATTCAGATAAACCAGGAACACCTGTTGATGCCGTTATAGTTGATATTCCATTTAAGGAATCTTATAACGCTAACACAAGAGAAGTGGTATCAGGTTAATTATTTTTTTAGGGGAGTTTGCGCTCCCCTTAAAATCATAAATGACAAAGAGTTTCATTATTGTAGTTTGCATTATCATCGCTATTGCATTAATACTATTTCCGTTAATTGTATCTTACAAAGAACAAAAAAATAAAAAAAAATAAATGTTTGCTGAATTTTTAAATATAATTTTTAAATCTATAAAATTAGATAAAACACTTTATAGTGATAATAAAAATTTTGGTGAAGCTGGG
>CACMCS010000032.1:0-2842 GCA_902612225.1 uncultured Pelagibacteraceae bacterium
GCTTCCTTTACTTGCACCAATGAGTGCTGTAGCGGGACGTATGTCAGTTCAAGCTGGAGCACATTGTTTAGAAAAAAACCAAAAAGGTAGAGGAGTATTATTGGGTGGAGCTCCTGGTGGTGAACCAGCGAATGTTTTAATTTTAGGTGGAGGTGTAGTGGGCGAAAATGCTGCAACTATAGCAACTGGCATGAAAGCAAAAGTTCATGTTGTAGATAAATCAGAAGCAAGACTAAAACAATTAGTTGAAATGTTTGGAGATAAAATTATCCCAGAACAAAGTGACAAGATAGATTTAAAAAAGTTAGTAGCTGAAGCAGATTTAATAGTAGGAGGAGTTTTGATCCCCGGCGCAGAGGCGCCTAAATTAGTCACTAAAGATATGTTAAAATTGATGAAAAGAGGCTCTGTTATTGTTGACGTTGCAATTGATCAAGGCGGTTGTGTAGAAACAAGTAAACCAACAACCTTTAATGATCCAACTTTTATAGTTGATAATGTTGTTCATTATTGTGTGGCTAACATGCCAGGAGGGGTTCCTAGAACATCAACTATCGCATTAAACAAAGCAACACTTCCTTATTTAGTCAAATTAGCCAATAGAGGTTATCAAAAAGCTCTTAGTGAAGATAAAAACTTTTTAGCAGGATTAAATGTTCACAAGGGTCATGTGACTTATAAAGCTGTTGCAGATGTATTTGGACATGAATATGTTAACCCAGGAGATGCAATCAAAAACTAATTAAATGGAAAAAAATCTTCCAAGTAGCACTAAAGTTGTTGTTATCGGAGGTGGAGTAGTTGGTTGTTCAGTCGCTTACCATTTAGCTAAATTTGGTTGGAAAGATACTATCCTTTTAGAAAGAGATCAGTTAACATCAGGCACGACTTGGCATGCAGCTGGATTAGTAAGTCAATTAGGTCCCTCAGCAGCAATTACCAAAATTAGAAAATATACCTTGGATCTTTATAAAGAACTTGAAAAAAAAGTTGATCATTCAGCAGGATTAAGATTAAACGGTGCACTTTCAATTGCTGAGAATAAAGGTAGATGGCAAGAGCTTCAAAGACAAGCAACAACCGCACAACTTTTTGATGTTGATGTTAGAATTTTAGATAAAGAACAAATTAAAAAAGATTATCCAATTGTAAATACTGATGAAGTTTTAGGAGGAATTTTAATGCCAGGAGATGGCGCTGCAGATCCATCTGGAGTAACACATATGTTGGCAAAAGCAGCTAGGATGGAAGGGGCAAAGATTTTTGAAAAATCTCCCGTTGATGAGATCATAACTAAAAATGGAAAAATTTCTGGTGTAAAAGTAAATGGTCAAATAATTGATTGTGAGTATATAGTTTTAGCATCAGGCATGTGGTCACGCCAAATTGGAGAAAAAGCTGGAGTAAGTATTCCTCTTTATCCAGCAGAACACTTTTATATTATCAGTGAGCCGATTGAAAATCTTTCTAAAACCTTACCAGTGATAAGAGATTTTGATAACAGAACTTATATAAAAGAAGATGCTGGAAAAATATTGGTTGGAATTTTTGAGTCTCAATCAATCCCAGCATGGGATAAAATTAATAAAGTTCCAGAAGATTTTTCGTTTGGAGAATTTCAAGAAAATTTTGAGCATTTTGAACCTTATTTAGCTACAGCAATTAAAAGATTTCCAGTTTTAGAAACAGCAGGAATTAGAAAATTTTTTTCTGGCCCCGAGTCATTTACTCCAGATACAAATACATTACTTGGAGAAGTTCCGGAGGTAAAAAACTTCTTTGTATGCTGTGGTTTAAATAGTATTGGGATCGGAAGTGGAGGAGGGGTTGGTAAAGTTACAGCTGAGTGGTTAATCAATGGACATATTAATGAAGATATTTTCTGTTATGACATAAAAAGATTTCAAAAATTTCACTCTGAGCTAGGTTTTATTAAAAAAAGAATTACTGAATCGTTAGGAGATTTATATGGAATGCATTGGCCTTTTAAACAACATAAAACCTCTAGGAATATAAAAACACTTCCATATCATGATGAATTAAAAAGTTTCGGAGCGTGTTTTGGTGTTTCAGGAGGATATGAAAGACCAATGTGGTTTGCTTTAGATGGAGAAAAAACAGAGTATGAATACAGTTATAATTACCAAAATTGGTACCCCTCAGCAGAATATGAAACAAATAATACTATAAAGAATGTTGGTTTATTTGATTTAACTCCTTTTTCAAAATTTGAGATAAAATCTAATCAGGCTCATAGGGAATTACAAAAAATTTGTACGGCTAATATTAAAAATGAGTCTGGAAAATGTGTTTATACACATATGTTAAATCCCGACGGTGGTATTGAAACAGATCTAACAGTTGTTTGTATTAATAAAGATCATTTTAGAATAATTAGCTCTGCAGCTACGCGAGAAAGAGATAAATTTCATATAAATAAATACCTTGCAAAAGATGTTGAGTTAAAAGACGTTACTGATGATTATTGTGTTTTTGGAGTTTTTGGACCAAAAAGTAGAGCTTTAATGAAATCAATTTCAAAAGATAATTTTGAAAATGATAATTTTAGATTTAGTACGGCAAAATATATCACTATTGAAGGAATTAAAATTTGGATTCAAAGATTGTCATACGTTGGTGAATTAGGCTACGAATTATATGTTAAATCTGAAAATGCTAAAAAAATTTATGAATTATTGGTTAATAAAGGAAAAGATTTTAACCTATCGAATTGCGGTATGCATGCTATGGATATTATGCGAATGGAAAGTGGATTTTTACATTGGGGGCACGACATTTCACCAGAAGAAAATCAATATCAAGCTGGTTTATCTTTCACAAT
>CACMCS010000033.1:0-2738 GCA_902612225.1 uncultured Pelagibacteraceae bacterium
AAGTTACAAGATGAACATTTTTAGAAAATATAGACCAAAAAAATCTCCTAAATTTATTTAGTTTTGGGGTGCCTGAAATTCTTATTATTAGTTTAGTGTCAAATCTAAAAAAAAAAAATAAAATTAAAGGTAAGGATATGATTAGATGGGCAATTAAAAAATCTGGTTTTTCTTTAAGTAATAATTTTTTTAATAAATTGAAATTTCGTATAAAAATAATCAATTGAGATAATCTACTTTTAAAGAAATTTCCTTTGGGTAAAGATCTGTAATACTTTTTTTTATACAATTTTATAATGTTTATTTCAGAAGTTTTATCTGATTTCTCCTGCCATTCACCTGAAGCGTCAATGAGATAAGTTTTATATTTATTTTTCTCACCATATCTTTTTAATGAGTTTATTGAATTAATAACAGCATCTATTGTAGCTATATTAGATAAAAAAGGTGACCAATAAAATAATTTCATCAGATTTATTTTGAATAATATGATTTCATAATATTAAAAGTTTTTTCAAGACCGTTTTTAATATCAAATTTAGGCTCCCAACCTGTAATTTCTGAAATTTTTTTTATATTAGTATTAAATTCCATCGGTCCACTTACAATTTTATCTTTTGAAACTATTTTTTTTCCTGAAAGATCCTCAATTATCTCAGAGATAAGTTTTAATGATGACATTTTTCCTGACCCCAAATTTATTATACCTGTATAATCTGTTTTTAATAATTCTAACACCGCATCTGCAGCATCTTCGGTAAAAATAAAATCCCTCTTTGGTTTATTTGACCAAATTTCAACTTTTTCTTTTTCAAAAACATCTTGCATAATTGTAGGTATTAGATCTGGCCGTCTTAGTTTGGTATAACCATATATATTACTTAATCTTACTATAATGGAGGGGACCTTATTTAAATAAAATTTTACTATTTGTTCTGATAAGTATTTACTAAAAATATATTTATTAGCAAAAGGATTAATATCCTGTGATTCATCAACAGGTATAATTAGTTTTTTTTGATCGTATAAAAGAATTGTTGTAAAACAAATAAATTTTTTTAAATTTTTTTTTGAAAAATAGTCTAGAGCTTTATTTAATGGGTATACATTAAAATCAATTCCCATATCAATATTTATATTAATGTCATGATGGTTGGAACTACCTATTAAGAAAATTACCTTATCAAACTCTATAGTATCTAATTTATTTAATTCGTTCAGGTCATTAATGTGAATATGCTCATTTTTACAATAGCTGGGCGGTTTTGTTCTTCCAACTGATACGATATTTGGATCTTTTGACAAAATTACTGGTCCGAAAAAACCACTACCTCCAAATAAAAGTGTTTTTGTCATTTTTTTAATTTTTCGTAAATTTCCTTAATTCCTTCTGATAAACGAACTAACTTTAAATTTGCAAAATTTTTTTCAAATAAACTTGTATCAATATCTTTTCTCATTTGACCATTGGGTCTATCAGGATTGTATTTTATTTCTAAATACTCAGCATCACAAACTTTGAGAGCAATTTTCGCTATCTTATCAATTGTATAATTTTCATCTGTAGCAATATTCATGTTAAAATATTTGTCTTCCTCTATCATTCTACAAATTACTCTAGCCACATCCCTTGCATGCATAAATTGTCTGAGAGGTGTGCCATCACCAAATAATTCAATAGATTTTTTTTTTGAGTTTTTTGCATTAATAATTTTATGAATTAAAGCGCCCACAAAATGACCTCGTATTTGATCAAATTTATCAAATTCTCCATATAAATTACATGGAATTAAATAGTTGTAATTTGTATTGTATTTTTTGTTGTACATATCAACTTGAATAGCCAAACATCTTTTCGCATATGAATAAGAAAACAAATCTTGATGAGGTGCGCCCTCAATTAATTTATCTTCTTTAATTGGATAATTCAAAATTTTATCGGGATAAATACATGAACTTAATATTCCAGTAAATCTTTTGACGTTAAATTTATAGCTTTCTTTAAGAACTAAAGTATTCATTAATACATTTTCCTCAAAGTATTTCACAGGCTCCTCAATGTTATGATGAACACCTCCAACAAGTGCAGCAAGGTGAATTACAATACTCGGGTTTATATCCTCAAACATTTTTATTACTTCTTCATTTCTAGTTAAATTATAGTCAGAAGATCCAACATATACAGCACTTGGCATTTCTTTTTGTAAATATTTGCCGATAAGGCCAGTACCACCTGTAACAAGTATTTTATTTTTCATATTTTAAGCACTGGTTGCAAAAAAAACATATCCTATAGGATAAATTTTTTTGGGATCAGTTTTAATTAGTAATTTTATCAATTTATCAAAAACTACCGATAATAAAATTAACAATTGATATAAAATTGGTAAATACTTTAAGTAACTTCTTAATAAGGAAATACAAGCTAAAAATGGGCCAGTGCCTAGCTCAATAATTTCTATGTTCTTAAAATTATTTGTTTTTAATAATTCAATTAAGTGGTCTTTTGTAAACCTTGAATAATCATTAGGAGCTCCGTGAACTCTGAAAATAAACGGCGTAGATCCAATTATTTTTCCATTTTTTTTACAAATTGAAGATAAGTTTTTTAGGGCAAAATTAGGATCCAAAAGATGTTCTAGCACATTAAAAATAACAATATAATCATATTTAGTCTTTAAAAAAAAATTTTTTTGTAAATCAATATTTAAGAATTTTTTATCTGTCGAATCGAGATT
>CACMCS010000034.1:0-2294 GCA_902612225.1 uncultured Pelagibacteraceae bacterium
TTCTAGTCAAAGAAGATGGTTAGATTTAAAAAAGACAGTGCCCTTAAAAGAAGTTAAAAAATCTTTAAAAAATAGAACAAAAATGGATAAAACAAGAAAAAATAGTCCACTTGTTAAAGTCAAAGATGCAATCTTAATTAGAACTGACAAACTTTCGAAAAGAGGTGTTTTAAATAAAATGTCTAAATATATTGAAAACCTAAACTAAGCTTTCATTTCATCTTCATCTTTTTTATATTTAACACCTTTTCTCTCTAATATTTCTTTCACTTTGTCTGAGTAGGGTTCTTCAATATGTTCCGTTGTTGGATTTAACGCTATTCCAGCTGGAGTAATTGTTTGTGGCATAGCAACAAATTGAGAGTCGGGGTTATCAATACTCTGTCTTATTTTCATTCGATAAATACCAAAAAAACCTATAATGCAATGAAAGAAAAATAAAAATACAAAAAATCCATTTGATCCAACTAAGTCCATAAATATTGAGCACAAAAATGGCCCACTCATAGCACCTAATCCAAATGCAAACTGTAATCCTGCACCAGCAGCAACAAATTTATCTTTTGATATGTAGTCATTTGTATGAGCTAAAATTAATGAAAACATAGGTAAGCTACAAAAAGAAAATAAAATAAAAAAAATATAAAACCACGTTTTGCTAGTTGCAAGGCTCCCAGGCAAATACATTTGTCTTGATACTAATATTGCAAAAATTGAAAATATTGCAGCACCAAATGTACTAAAAACAATAACTTTTCTTCTATCATACATATCAGATATTTTTCCAATAGGAAATTGAGCTATCGCACCTGAAACAGCTAAAAGAAAAGTTACAATTGAAATTTCTAGAATAGTAAAATTCATTGAGGTTGCATAGACAGCCAATAAAGTAAACAATGCAGATTGAATAGTTCCATAAAAAAGAGAACTTACCATACCAAAAGGAGATGCATGATAAAGTTCTTTTAGTTTCATAGCTTTAATACTTTTAAAAGTAGGTGGTTTTTTTTTAGTAAGTAAAATAGGAATCAGTGCAGCTGAAGTAATCACAGAAACTAAAATAAATGGTTGAAAATTTTTAGGACTACTAAAGTTAAGCAGGAACATTCCAATTCCCATTGTTCCATAAAGAACGACCATATAAACAGATAAAACACTTCCTCTATTTTTGTTGCTTGATCTATCGTTTAGCCAACTCTCTGCAACAGTGTAAATACAAACCATACTTATTCCAGTAAGCACTCTGAGTAAAAACCATATAAATGGATTTACTAATATTGAATGAATTAAAATTATCAATGATGCTAATGAAGCAAATGCAGCAAAAACTCTTATATGTCCAACTCTGGAAATAATTTTTGGTATAGTTGCAGCTCCTATGAAATAACCAACAAAATATCCTGACATCATAAAGCCAGTGGAAGTAAGACTAAATTCTTCTTGGACAGCTCTAACTCCAAGTAAAGATCCCTGAAAGCCATAGGCCATCATTATGCATCCCATGCCCAAAAATAGAGCCCACGAATTTTTTAAAACTTTATCCATAAAATCAGCCGTAATTATTTGCGATGTATTATTAAATCAAGTCTTAATTGTGACAAGCTTAAGAATTTTTAAGCTTTAAAAATGAGTGGATCGCGATCGTCGTTATTATAACAATCCCACCATAAAGAGTTTCAATGCTTGGTTGTTCTTTAATAATCAACCAAACCCAAATAGGACCTATTATGGTTTCTAGCAAAAAAAATAAGTTAACCTCTGCGGCAGGGATAAACCTTGGAGCAATAGTCACTAAAACAAAAGGTATAGCAACACACAAAATGCACATTAAAGGCACTATAATCAGGTCTTTTTCTAAAAGAGCAAAACTCTCAATAAAGAATAAAGCGAAAGTGGCAACAAATAGTTTGCCTACTACCGCTGCTGGGACTAAATTTTTGGATTTTGCAGATCTGATTGTAATAGCACCTACAGCAAGACCAATTGCAGTGATAAATCCTAAGATATCTCCATAAAAGTTACCCAATTTAAGAGAATCGGAAAAAATATAGATAATTGCAAAAAAAGTAACAATTATTGAAAGCCATGTTTTTTTGTCAGGGGGTTCCTTTAAAACGATGGCCCCAAGTATTGCTGATAGCATTGGTGCGGTTGCAATCATTACTAAAGTATTTGCTACATTTGTATTTTGAATAGAGACTACAAATGTAATGTTTGTAATACTAAAAGTAGCCACATATATTATACCATGATAACCACTTGTAAAAAGTAGCTTAAAAAAATTTAATTTATAA
>CACMCS010000035.1:0-2258 GCA_902612225.1 uncultured Pelagibacteraceae bacterium
CTTTTGATGAGAAAAAAAATGTTTATAGAGTAAATCAACTGTTAAAAATTTTTAATGCAGCGGAGTCCATAAAAAAAGAAGATCCAACAGTAAGTTTACCCAATTTACCAAAAAGTTTGCTGAGAACTTCTAAATATTTAGAACATCCTGTTTTTAACTCATATCGTTCTGAGACAGAAATGCTTAGATATCTTAAAAAGTTAGAGGATAAGGATATAGCTCTTAACAGAACCATGATAGCGTTAGGATCTTGCACTATGAAATTAAATGCTACTGCAGAAATGATACCTATCTCATGGAGAGAATTAGCTGAGCCCCATCCATTTGTACCTATTGAGCAGATGGAGGGATATAGGACATTATTTACTGATTTAAAAAACTGGTTAAGATCAATTACTGGTTTTTCGGGAGTTTCACTTCAACCAAATGCAGGCGCTCAAGGCGAATATGCAGGACTAATGGTAATTAGAAAATATCATTTAGATAGAGGTGAAAAAAATAGAAACATATGTTTAATACCAAGCTCTGCACATGGAACCAATCCTGCTAGTGCACAAATGGTTGGAATGAAAGTGGTTGTAGTTAATTGTGATAAAGAAGGCAATGTTGATTTTGATGATTTAAAGAAAAAAGCGGAGCTTCATTCAGAAAATTTAGGAGCTTTGATGGTCACATATCCATCTACTCATGGAGTGTTTGAAGAAAAAATTATGGATATATGTGAACTAATTCATAAACATGGCGGGCAAGTTTACATGGATGGGGCAAATTTAAATGCACTGGTTGGTATAGCCAAACCTGGAAATTTTGGTCCGGATGTTTGCCATATAAATTTACATAAAACATTTTGTATCCCTCATGGTGGGGGTGGACCGGGTATGGGACCTATTGCATGTAAAAAACATCTACAAGTTTATTTGCCTAATCATCCAGTTGTTAAAGATTGTGGTCCAGCAACGGGAATTGGAGCTGTGTCTGCCGCACCATGGGGGAGTTCAAGCATTTTGTCAATTTCTTGGATGTATATAAAAATGATGGGATCTGAGGGACTAAAACTAGCTTCTAAAGTTGCGATACTAAATGCAAATTATATTGCTGAAAGACTGAAAGATCATTATCCAATCTTATACAAAGGTTCAAATGGTAATGTTGCGCATGAATGTATAATTGATATCAGATCAATCAAATCTGAAACAGGAGTCACTGAGGAAGATATCGCAAAAAGATTAATTGATTTTGGTTTTCATGCACCGACAATGTCTTGGCCTGTAGCTGGAACAATGATGATTGAACCTACAGAAAGTGAAAACTTGTCAGAGCTTGATAGGTTTTGTGATACGCTAATTAAGATTAAACAAGAAATTGATCTAATTAAAATGGGTAAATTTGATAAAGTTGATAATCCAATTAAAAACGCTCCTCATACTGACACTGAGTTAGCATCTGATAATTGGACACACAAATATTCTAGAGAGCAAGCTGCTTACCCAGCAAAATTTCTAAAAGTAAACAAATTTTGGCCACCAGTTGCAAGAGTAGATAATGTTTATGGTGATAAAAATATTTTCTGTACATGCCCTAGCATGGATGAATTTAAAGAAGATGCAGCATAATTATTGATGAAAATTGCTGTAGTTGGCTCAGGCATTTCAGGATTAAGTGCTGCCTATTATCTATCAAAAAAAAATCACGTAGATTTATTTGAAAAAGAAGATCACTTTGGTGGTCATTCTCACACAATTGATCTAATGGTTGGAATCAAAAAAGTACCAGTAGATATAGGCTTCATTGTCTTTAATTTTGAAACTTATCCAAACCTAATTAATTTTTTTAATGAAAATAAAATTGAAATTGAAAAAAGCAACATGTCCTTTTCTGTATCAGTAGAGAATTCAAACTTTGAATACTGTGGAAAAGGATTAAATGGAATTTTTTCCAATAAGACAAATCTATTTAATATCAAATTTTTGAAAATGTTTTTTGATATTATAAAATTTTATAAAAAATCCGATAAGCTAGATAATATAAATGAGAAAATCACATTGGGTGATTATTTGATTAAAAATAATCTTTCAAAAGAATTTATTAATTATCATTTAATACCTATGGTGTCTGCAATCTGGTCGATGCCACCATATGCTGCGAACAAGATGCCTTTAAAATTCTTTTTAAAATTTTTTCAAAATCATGGATTATTTAAACTTAAAAATAGACCACAATGGTACACAGTCTCAAATAGAAGCAGGTCATATGTAAAA
>CACMCS010000036.1:0-2258 GCA_902612225.1 uncultured Pelagibacteraceae bacterium
AATAGAAAATAATAATCTTAAATTAGTGAGTAAATAAATATGTATACACAAACAGCTTCGCACGACGATCATCATACTCCAACAGGTTGGAAACGTTGGGCTTATTCTACAAATCATAAAGACATAGGAACAATGTACTTAATTTTTGCAATTGTTGCAGGAGTTATTGGAACTGCATTTTCTGTTTTAATGAGAATGGAATTAATGCATCCAGGCGATGGAATTTTGGGTGGAAATTATCATTTGTATAATGTGTTAGTGACAGGTCATGGATTGATAATGATTTTCTTTATGGTAATGCCAGCCATGATAGGTGGTTTTGGAAATTGGTTTGTTCCAATTATGATTGGTGCACCTGATATGGCATTCCCGCGAATGAATAATATTTCTTTTTGGTTATTACCTGTTTCATTAACATTATTAATATTGTCAATTTTTGCTGATGGTCCTCCAGGACAAACTGGAGTTGGAGGTGGATGGACAATATATCCTCCTTTATCCTCAAAAGCTGGACAACCTGGTCCTGCAATGGATTTAGCGATTTTAAGTTTACACTTGGCTGGTGCTTCATCAATTTTAGGAGCAGTTAATTTTATCACAACAATTCTAAATATGAGAACTCCTGGAATGACTTTACACAAGATGCCATTGTTTGCTTGGTCAATTTTAGTAACAGCTTTTTTATTGTTATTGTCTTTACCAGTTCTAGCAGGAGCAATAACAATGCTATTAACTGATAGGAACTTTGGAACTGCCTTTTTTGAAGCTCAAACTGGAGGAGACCCAGTGTTGTTTCAACATTTATTCTGGTTCTTTGGCCATCCAGAAGTTTATATTTTAATTCTACCAGGATTTGGAATGATTAGTCATATTGTTTCAACATTTTCTAGAAAACCAGTTTTTGGCTATTTAGGTATGGCTTATGCGATGGTCGCAATCGGAATAGTTGGCTTCGTAGTTTGGGCTCACCATATGTATACTGTTGGATTAAGTACAGATACAAAAGCTTATTTCTTAGCAGCCACTATGATTATTGCTGTTCCTACTGGAATAAAAATCTTTTCTTGGATAGCAACTATGTGGGGAGGATCGATCTCATTTAAAACTCCAATGATGTGGGCACTAGGTTTTATCTTTATGTTTACAGTTGGCGGAGTGACAGGTGTAGTTTTAGCAAACGCAGGAGTAGATACTGCAATGCACGATACTTATTATGTAGTAGCTCACTTTCATTATGTTCTCTCATTAGGAGCTGTATTTGCAATATTTGCTGGTTTCTATTATTGGTTTTCAAAAATGTCCGGTTACGAATATTCAGAGTGGCTAGGTCAATTACATTTTTGGTTAACTTTTATTGGTGTGAATTTGATTTTCTTTCCACAGCATTTTTTAGGATTAGCAGGTATGCCTAGAAGATATGCTGATTATCCAGATGCATTTGCAGGTTGGAATTATATTTCTTCAATAGGATCCTATATAGCAGTTGCTGGCTTAGCTGTATTTTTTGTGAATTTGATTTATGCTTTTGCAAAAAAGAAAGCTGCAGCGCAGAATCCTTGGGGAGAAGGAGCAACAACTTTAGAGTGGACCGTTCCATCTCCACCAAATTTCCACACTTTTGAGGAATTACCAAAGTTTGTAGATGATCAAGAGACTGGGAAATCTCATAGCTAGAAATAAAAGCTTTTAAATTGATGAGTAGTTCAAAATTAAAAAAAGATAATCTGTCTCAAGAAGACTTACTAAATTTTTCCGAATTATTTAAATTGATGAAACCAAGAGTAATGTCGCTTGTGATATTTACTTGTGCGGTTGGATTATTAACAGCCCCAACTATGGTTTCAACTCAAGATGCAATAATTGGAATATTACTAGTTTCAATGGGCGCAGGAGCAGCAGGAGCATTAAACATGTGGTATGAGTCTGATCTTGATGCTTTAATGAGTAGAACTTGCCTAAGGCCAATACCAACAGGCAAAGTTAATAAAAATCAGGCTCTTATATTTGGAATAACTTTATCGGTTATTTCAGTAGTTGCACTAGATTATTTTACAAATCGAGTATCTGCAGGAATATTACTTTTTACAATTATATTTTATGTTTTAATTTATACAATTTGGCTGAAAAAAAGAACCTCACAGAACATCGTTATTGGTGGTGCGGCTGGAGCTCTCCCTCCTGTTATAGGCTGGACTATTGCTACAGGATCTTTATCTCTTGAACCTCTTGTATTTTTTTTAATTATTTTCTTTTGGACT
>CACMCS010000037.1:0-2128 GCA_902612225.1 uncultured Pelagibacteraceae bacterium
AAAAACCATTGTTGTAACAATTATTAAAATTTAACCATTTGTCTTGAGGATAAAAAAATTTATCAAAATTAACTATTGACTCTTTTTTTATAAATCTAAAAAATATATAGTTAATTATCTTGGATAAAAAAAAATTGTGAATATAAGCTTTTAAAAAAAGAGTTGTAAAAAAGTTAGTTTGATTGTTGTTGTATTCATAATTATTAATTTTAGTTTTTACCGAATGGTAATCGCCAGTGTAAAAAAGACCTCTAAATTTTTTTTTATTTAAAGAATGACTGTCTATCCAAGAAACATTAAACTTAGCATTTTTTTTTACTATTTTTTCAAATTGATCAATATTATAGAACTGAGAAATAATTTGTTTAATATTTTGATTTTTAATTTTTTTAAGCTTTATAACTGCATTTAAAATTATTCCAGTCAAACCATAACCACCTATAGTCAAATCAAAAATTTTTCTATTAGATTTTTTCGAACAATTTAAAATTTTTTTATTGGGTCTTAATAATTGAAATTCTTTTAAAATATACCTAAATTGGTTATTTTTTGAGTTTTTACCTATTACGTTATTTGAGATCATTCCACCGATAGTTACATACTTTGATCCAGGAGTAACAGAAATCATGTAACCATTTGGTACAATTTTTTTTAAAACATCTATCAATAAACAATTTGAAGAAACATATAGAAGTGATTTTTTTTTGTTTATTATTATCTTTTTTGGAAAATTTTTAAGGGAAACCAACCTTTTTTTGTTAATACATGTGTCATTAAAAGATCTCAGGTTTCCACATATTCCAACTTCGTCTGAACTAATAATTCTATTTAAAGACGCTAAATTTTGTGGAAATAAAATTTTTTTGTTATAAAAAGTATTCTTAGTCCAATTACTATGCGCTAAAAATTTCATGGAGTATTAATAATGATAAAACATGTTTATGGCAACAACATAATATTTTTACTTAAAAACTTTAAAAAATTTGTAGAATTTTTTATACGTCTTTTTTTAAGTACATTCTATAATTTTAAAAGTCATCAAAAAATAATTATTTCTACTGCGATGTATGCTCCTTGGATTGCAGACGATAAATTTTTTAAATTATTTTCTAAAATTAAAGATTTAACACTGCTTGATGAAGCAAGAGCATATACATTATGGTATTTATCTGACTCGTTAAAAAAAATTAATGGAGATATTTTAGACATTGGTTGCATGAAAGGGGGTGCGGGCATCGTTATGGCAAAGGCAAATAATAATGTGAGATCGAAAACATATTTTATAGATACCTTTGAAGGTTATGCAATATCATCTGGAAATCACATAAAACAGCAAACTTTTGTTTATAAAAATTTAAATGAATTAAAGTCCAATATTAATTATTTCAAGATTAAGAACTATAAAATCAACAAATGTCGTTTTCCAAAAAAAATTAAAATAAGAAAAAAAATTAAAATGTGTCATTTAGATATTAATTTATATGAAGATACTTTTAAATCATTTATTTTTGTTGACAAATATCTCATTAAAAATGGAGTCATTGTTTTTGATGATTATGGAGTTCATAAAGTAGATGGAATTATTCAAGCTGTAAAAAGAATCCAAAAAGAATTTCATATGAAGTACACTATTATTTATAACTACATGGGGCAGTGTATAATGATAAAAAAGTAATTATTTTTCCTGTGAATTAACAATTTAAAGATTTTATTAAAATCAAATTATGTTAAAGGCCAATTATACATTATTACTAATCTCCTTTCTTCTTGTATCTATAAAATGGATTACTTCATATCATTTTTTCCAAGAGACCATTGATGTGAAAGTTATCTTTGAAAGTGTTTATGATAGTAAAGTATATTATCCTTTAATCAAATATCTTTCTGAATTTCAATTTAATAATTCTTATGATCCACAAATTAATAATTTAAAAATTATTCCTTTACCTATTGCGGGAATATTACTGCATTCATTTCTCATGAAAACTCTTAGTTTTTATTCGTTTATAATAGCTGATATAATTTGTGTTTTTTTATTTTTATATATTTTTTATTGTATCTTTCGATTAGCCACTTCAAGTTATGTATCGATTGTTTTTGCAATTTTAATTTTTTTATTACCAACTTT